>JBLHWU010000001.1:0-85888 GCA_047629355.1 Saprospiraceae bacterium
TGTCGAAAATGAAGCTATTAAAAAGGTTACAATATCAGCCACGAGGATTACGGTTATAAATTAACCTTAATGAATGCACGCGATGCCCTGTCGCAAGGACATTTAAAAGTGATGGTGAATAAGTATACGATGGTAGAATTGGTTATTTTCAAACGGTCGCCTAAGGAGAAGGAAATTATTTTTTACCTACCGCCAATTTCTAAAAATTTGCAGCAAATGGAGCGCGGTTATTTTACCGATAGAGAAGAATTGATGATTGCAGAACCTGATTCACTTTGGGGAAAAACGATTTACCCCTTCCTGCGAATTTATCAAAGTAAAAAGATTCAGCAACCGCTGAGTATGGGCGATAGTACCAGCATTTCATTTATCAAAGAAGTGACGATTGAGGAGAAAATTAAAAAGAGGGAAAGGGGATAAGAAAAAGAGGGAAGAAGAATTGGTCAAAGCCGTGATTGAAGAGGCAGTGAAAACTGAATTTTTGGAAGAAATAACTGAAGGAGATATGCGTACAGACTCTATTGCTATGGAAGAAGAAGCCGTTGAGAAAAAAGTAAAAATCACCACAAAATACTACGTTGTAGTGCGTTCTATCATTCAATATGAGGATGCGACGACCGAAGATAAAACGTGGAAATATGAAGTTAAAAACGTTAAAAGTAGAGCAGATGAAAGTGCAAGATTGGACGAAGAAAAGTATCAATGGGAATTGATTACCGCGAAAGGGAAGTTAATATATATATGTATTTAAATGGCGATAATACGGTGAGTACAATGGAAATTGAGGATGAAAAATATTTGATGCGCGGTTTTTTAAAATTACTCAAACCCTCAGTATGTTGGCTTCAGCCTACGCGTAAACAGTTCATAACCAATCGTTAAAGTGTAGACTGAAGCCTACATACCAACGGTTCACAATTTGAAATAACCCGCTAGAAATAAAGCAAAAAAGAATTACAAACACAAACACATATAATTTATTTTAAATACTTAAAAACCTACCTATTAACGAATTGGCACTGATTTTGATGAAAAAAAAAGAAAGGAACAACACATCTTAATCAAACACTTTATACAATTACAAAATTAATTATTCATTCTTAGGCTTTTTCAAAAAACATCAGTGACGCGTTTCATTTTTGGACTATTTTGAAAGACGAAGTCTATTTTCAAACTTCATACTATGCTAATTGACCTTATCTTTACCGTAGTCGTAGTGTCTGGTTTTTACCTTGGTTTTTCACCAAAAGTAACCGGCGCAGTCTCCCGATTTTTCTTAGTCATATTTGCGTTGTTGCTATCGTTGAACATCGCGCCCTATATCACTGAATTTGTAGGTAGCCATTATAAGACAGAAACTGGGATTTTATTCTTTTTCACCGTCATTGTCAGCTTTTTAATCTCCGTTATGATGATTCGATTGGTGATGGGCTACACTGGTAAGTTTGTCCAACAAGACAATATGAATCTCGCCACCAACCTGAGTAGCGGTCTACTAATTGGCTGCCTTTTATTGGTCGCTTACGGCGGTTTGTTATATGTAGTTGACGAAGCAGATGTAATTAGCAAGCAAACTAAAAGAGATTCCCTGACTTATTCCTTTGCACGGGAATTTCCAGAAAAAGCCCGAGCGAGTATGGTCTCTGCCAAACCAATTGTCGAAGATTTTTGGGAATACATCACTGATGGCATGGAAGATAATTATAAGAAAAGTAAAAAAAGTGGGCGATAATTTAGCTCTTTTTTAAAATTAAAATAGGCGTTACTTCTAACAGTAACGCCTATTTTAATTCCAGTTTGTTCGATAAAAAAAGGGGTAGAACAAATTGCTCTAACCCCTGATTAAACACCTAAAACCCTATCCTTAAAGCTGCCTTCTGTTTCTCCAAAAGCGAAATTTCGAAGAAACGACAGACAGTTTTTTTGCATGATAATTTTGGCGTACCGTCAATTTTTTACCGTTGACTAGCCACCGTTTAGTTAACCGCAATTGTTTTTGCGGGAAGCGGTTTCGCCTCTTCTTTTTTTGGTAATACGACACTCAACACCCCTTTTTCATAAATGGCGTTGATATTGTTGGCATTAACCGTATCGGGCAGCGTGAACGTTCGTTTGAAGGAAGTGAAATTGAATTCTCGCTTCACATATTTCTCCTTCGTTTCTTCTTTCTTATCCTCTATTTTCGCTTCGATGGTTAGCAAGTCTTGGTCGAGATTTAAGCTAAAATCTGATTTTCCCAAGCCTGGTGCTGCCAGTTCAATTTTGTACTCATTTTCGGATTCCACAATATTGATGGAAGGCGAAGTGGTAGAAAAATTGACATCTGCGAAGTGGTTCACATTGCCGTTAAAAAAGCTATCTAAAAATGAATCAATTGACGTTCCAACTGATTTTGAATTTTGAAATTTTGTCGGTTTCATATTCTTATTATTTATAGGTTTGAAATTTAATAATTGTTCGGTCAAATCACAAAAAAGATTATGCAATTTCTATTTTTTTGGCTGGTTGTGGCTTGGCTTCTTCTTTTTTAGCCAAGGTCACGACTAAGATTCCGCTGTTGAACGCAGCGTTAATTTGCTCTAAATCAATCACTTCTGACAAGTTAAAGCTGTGCGTAAACGCGCTGTAGTTAAATTCCCGTCGCGTAAATTTCTCTCCTTCTTTTTGCTCCATTTCTTTCTTTCCAGAAATGGTCAAAACGCTATTGTCTACTTTCAAATTGAAATCTTCCTTGCCCAAGCCCGGTGCTGCCAACTCAATTCGGTAGTCCTCATCCGTTTCGATAATATTGACAGCTGGTCGATTTTTGATGACAGATTTAGGCGCATATTTCGTGGCTGCTGCGTTTGCTTTTCGGTTGACGTTGGTTGGGAAGAAGTGATTTTTTCCTTTGTTCCCTGAATATACATTTACAAATCTCATGGTTTGATATTTTTAAGTTTTTTAAATCAAATTGATGATTTGTTATGTACAAAAGGTGGGCCGAGGGAATTTTTGGGACATTATTGCAGAAAAGAGGATATTTAA
Organism: Saprospiraceae bacterium; assembly: GCA_047629355.1. Classification (GTDB taxonomy): domain Bacteria; phylum Bacteroidota; class Bacteroidia; order Chitinophagales; family Saprospiraceae; genus CAYUNA01. The sequence goes on from JBLHWU010000001.1 coordinate 3,028, forward strand.
GGTGACAAAATGTCACTTTTAAGTAAACATTACTGACAATTTGTCTAACTTGATGAGTATTATTGGATATCCCGACTTAGAATTTTATCAACTTTTGCAAATACATACTTCTCCACTAACCTTGAAAGAATAATCTCATTAAATTTCTGATAAGCAGTTAACAGATAAATATTCTCCAAATCTTGATATTTGGAGTCGGTAGAGCTATTATAATAGCCGTTTAATCTCTATCTTATCCCAATCGGACCACAATCAATTTTTGACGATGGTGTGAAGGGCGGCGAATAATTTCCATTGCAACCCATAAATTTCAAATTTAATTCATTGCCATCAGCATTGTGTCGTATTACCAGAGAATCAGAATATGGTCCGTACATCAATAGTATCGGTTTTCATTTTCAATAAATTTCTGCGCAAATTTTTCAATATCAGCTGCGATAGAATCTCTCAAATTTCCAAATCTAAGTCCTGTTTGATATTGACGCGCCATGCGATTGATCTTGGCTTTCAACTTTCTATAATCTTCTGAATACAAATCCCTTAAACCCCAGTCTTTTTACTCAAAATCGACAATTTCTCGGGCAAAATTCTTTCTCATTAGCAAAAGGAAATCGTATAATTTTCATCAGTATACAGTTCATTTTTTTTTAGAATTTTGAAAAAAATCTGAATCACTCTTTATTTTTTATTCACATTCAAAAGACATAAATAAACTTGCCATTCCAATAAAATATAGGACTTTCATAATTTCAAATTTTAAGGTGACAACACTTCTTTTAAAACTCTACCCGCCGCACTTTGCAAATATTTCAACTCCAACATTCCTCTTTGATAATTTTGCATTCTCTTTTTTAGCGAATCGTCACGAATTCCAATTCTTATCAAATCATAACTAGCGACCAATCCTATTCTGTTATCCTTTACACTTTTAATCGCCTTTTTTAGTAATAATTGTCGCTCAGATTCTGTATAATATGATGCAATCAATTTTAAAAATAGAGGAAATAGCAACTCGTCTTTCATTGAAATCACCCCGTAAGTATTAGTGAATCTGCGCATTAATAAATGAGCATCGTTGTAATCATCCTGAGCAAAAGCGATGGATAATTGTAAATGCAACAGTTCTCTTCGCCATTTCCTAAAACCATGACCACAACCTATCACCCCACGTTTTGCCACTAAATAACACAGGGCGTAATGATTCGCTTTCTTAAACTTTCCTTGTTCCAAATAAATCTTTGCTAAATTATCAAGAGCCGTGAATCTTAAAATAGCAACTCTATTGAAAGTATACTTTAACTCCCATTCCATCGTATTTTCAACTTTTGCAATTTTGTTATAGTGATGAATCGCTTTTTTCAGTTTATCTAATTTTTCATAAAGTTGCCCGATTTTATAATGCGCCGATAATAATTCCCATCTTCGAGGACAGTCAGTTTTTATAGAATCCAAAAGCAACTTTGCTAATTTCACCGAATCTTTCGATGCTTCTGAGTTTTCTATAAGGACGTTGTCAGATATTTTAGAAATGCGGGCTAGGAATTGAGAACAAGCATCATTTTGTGCCTGCAACAAATTTCTATTGACAAAAAATGTGAGTAAAATCTGTAGAATAAGCGTTTTGGCTAACATCTTTTTAGTGAGGTTTCTTTTTAAAATTGAGTATCAAAATTAGAACGGAATAATAAGCGTTATATTTAGGCTTTAACATTCAAGTACCTGAACACAAATAATCAAGTTCTAAAAATTGTCTCCTCTATTAAAAACATAGACTAAAAAATAGACCATGTCCACCATCCAAACCCTAATCATCGGCGCCGGCCCCGCAGGTCTCGCCACTGCTGCCCGTCTCCGCAAAGCCAACCTCGATTTCACCATCATCGAGCAAAGCCAGCACGTCGGCAACGCTTGGCGCAACCACTACGACCGCTTGCACCTGCATACCGTGAAAGAGTGGTCGCATTTACCGCACCTACCCTTTCCAGAAGATTATCCACGCTACGTTTCGCGGCAGCAATTGGTAGATTATATGGTGAATTATGCGCAACATTTTGACATTAAACCAAAGCATGGCGTAGAGGTTTTAACCATTAAAAAAGCAGGTGATAATTGGAAAGCCATTACTAAAAGTGGTGAAACTTTTTTAGCTAAAAACATCATCGTCGCTACCGGTGTCAATCGTACTCCAAAAGTCCCTACTTGGCGTGGACAAACTGATTTTAAAGGAAAAATTGAACATAGTCGAACGTATAAAAATCCGAAGCCGTATCTTGACAAGCGCGTTTTGGTAGTTGGAATTGGTAATACAGGTGCGGAAATTGCGCTTGACTTGTCGGAACATGGCGTGGAAACAACCATCGTTGCACGGGGAGAAATTAGCCTGGTGCCGCGTGATTTGAACGGGCGTCCGGTGCAAGTGACGGGTAAGCAGTTGGAGAAATTACCATTTGGTTTGGGAGATTGGTTGGGTGCGCAAATTCGGAAGGTTTACTTTGGCGATTTATCCAAATATGGTTTAAAAATGTCGAAAGAATCACCGACTAAATTACTGCGCGAAACGGGTAAGACACCACTCATTGACTTGGGTACAATTGCCGCAATTAAAGTAGGAAAAATTAAAGTAGTTGGCGATATTGACTATTTTACGAAGACAGGCGTGACATTTAAAGAGGAAGGATATCGGGAGTTTGATGCGGTTATTTTAGCTACAGGTTACGCTGCGAAGATTGAAGAATTGGTCGAAAATGGAGTAAATTTATTGGATAATTATGGTTGTACAAAAAGTCCAATTGGACCAGATTTTCACGAAGGGCTGTATTTTGTTGGATTCGATAACTATAAAACAGGTGGGATTTTGGGGACTATTTTTCAAGATTCAGAAACAGTAGTTCGAGCGATTTTAAAGGATTAAACTTACTTTACCATATAACAAACATAGCATTTTCATATAGCTTATTTCAACCTTTTAAAATTTATCTACTACGTACTGGGTGTACGAAAAACTGCACATACACGTATTCATTAGGCACAGCGTGCCGGCACTCTTGGTAATAGTAAAATGAAGATATTCCAAAGCCGCAGCGCGGCGGCACTCTTTGCTCTTCAAAAGTTCAAGAGGGTCGGCACGCTGTGCCTGCATTTCTAAACCAGTACATCTCTCACAAAAAACTGTTGACGTATGCGTGCAGTTTTTTGTACACCCTACGTACTTGTAAAAGGTTTGCAAAAAAACAAAATTTACAACTCAAAATATTGGTTATTGGCTACTTGAAGTAGTTTTAAAACTATATTGAATAGCTAAAATTAAGCTATAAAAAGCCATGTGGCTATGTGAACCACCTGCGCTATGTGGTAAAAAAAATGGAATTCATTTCAATAATGCTATGTGAGAATGCTGTGTTTGCTATGTGGTAAAAGACATTCATTTCTGCTGCCGACTCACCAAATAAACTCCAATAAATATCAACGCGCCCGCCACCATCTTTTCCCAAGTCAGTATATCTTTCCCCCAGAGCAAAGCAATCACCGTCGCTACCACAGGCTGCAAATAAATATAAACGCTCACCACCGAAGGGTTCACTATTTTCAACGCAAAAGCATTTAATAAGTACGCTAAAAACGTGGTCGCTACCATAATAAAGGCGAATGATGCCCATACCTCCATTGGAAATTCACCCCACTCTATCGTTTCAATTCCGCTAACGCCAAACGGTAGCATCAAGACGAATCCAATAGAAAACACCCATTTAACGACCGTCAACGGATGGTATTTTTTCATTAATGATTTAACTAAAACTAAGTAAATGCCATAAGAAGTTGCATTCACCAATATCATCAAATCACCCTTGAAATTTTCTATATTCCAACTAAAGCCGCCATTTTTCAACCAAATCAACGTAATTGCCCCAGTAATTCCAAACAAAATACCTGCGATTTTCAGATTGGTAATGCGCTCCCGAATGATGACTGCTGAAGCGATTAATACCAAAATCGGCGTGGTCGTCATAATCAAAGAAGCGTTGATAGGTGTGGTATATTTTAAGCCGACAATGAAGAAGGATTGGTTAAGCGCGACTCCTGTCATCGCACAAAGGAATAAGCGTCCAAAGTCCGATTTATCGACTTTTTCTTTAATGAATACTTTATGAAATAGATTAAATAAAACGGCTCCCGTAATCACTCGAAACATCACCAAATTAATCGGCATCATGTAATTGTCATCTATAACAACTTTAGTAATCGAGTAATTTGCGCCATAAATTAAAGCGACGGCTAAAAGAGCAAAATGGGCTTTGAGTGTTGAAGACATTGAAAATATTATTCGTTAAAAACAATGCACGCTACTTACGCGAGCGCGGATAGGGTTTTGAGGATAAAAAATATATTTTTTTTAAAACGGCTTTCAAGAGATTAGGGAATAAATAACTTACCAATTATGACGAAGTATTTTTTCTTTTGAAAGACCTAAAAAAAGCAAGCATAACTGGTTATTTGAAACTTTTTATAGGTTTTTTAAAAGGAAAAAGGCATGTCCCGACCAAAGTGAAGGGGAGGCGTCAGAATGATAGGTTATTTATTTCCTACTCCCTAAATAAAAACAGGGATGAATTGTTGGTTCATCCCTGTTTTTATTTTAGTTGTTGTCTGTTTAATAAGACCACAAGTCATGTTCATAATTAAAAATTGATTGCTTAATCTTATCCGCTTCCAACAATAAATCAACGCCTGATAAATAATCTTGTAAACGTCGATTTAACACATTCGATTCCTTGTAAATATAGCTGGCAAAAAACCGCATTTCCAATAAATCTTCCCAAGTATTTGGGCTGGCATCGTTTCCTGGGTTAAAAACCCGTTCTTCTGCCAAAGTCGCGCGCGCTTCTGGATAATATATCCAAAACATCGGCTTTTCATAACGGAAGTTTCCATTTTCATCTTTCACATCAATCAATGGCGCCAATCCTAAAATGCGTACTTGCATGGTGGAAGTTTCTTCGTCAAAAAACCAAATTTCTTTCATTCGAAAACGCTTGACGTCTTCTGGATTCAAGTCATTTCTAACAACTTGAATTTGCTCTTCATAAGTTTCTGGGTCAAACGTAATAACCGTATCAACTGTCGCCCCCATAGACGCAACTTCTTCTGGAGTCAAGGGAGAAGTAAATTTATCATCTTCTGTGCTATAAGCAGTCAAGCTACCATCCGTTGTTGCATCCATTAGAATAGAGAAAAATGGACGCTCTGGATAGCCAAAAGGTAAGTTCATCTTTTCGCGAATATCAATCACTCGCCAAATGCGCTTTTCCCACATAATGTCTGCTTCCCGCACATGTTCATACGGCAATATTCGACGAGAAGAACGCTCGACTAAACCATCCAACGGGTCATTATTTCCTAAAGTTCCCATGTTGATATCATCAGGCGTTTGTGCAAAAGATATTTGACACATCGCTAATACGAATAGGCTCAATAGAATTAATTTCGGATTACTTTTTTTGATAGTTACCATTACGATAATTTTTTAGCGCTCAAAAAGCAGCTATTTAGCACCCAAAGCAAGTACCAATACTTACCAACGATTGCTGATGTTATTTTTATAAAAAGTATGAGATCATTAGAAGGTAGGGTAAGCTTGACTATTTTTATATCGCAAAGGTATAAAAACTATGTGTTGTGTTCACTTTGCATTGGTGGTTAAATATTCTAAATTTTATTCTCAAAACAAAAAGGGAGAATTCCTTTAAGAAATCCTCCCTTTTTGACATGTCTACCAACTCTTCTTAGTAAGACCAAAGGTCATGCTCGTAGTTGAAGATTGAACGTTTAATCTTATCGGCTTCCAATAAAAGGTCAACACCTGATAAGTAATCTTGCAAACGACGATTCAAGACATTAGATTCTTTGCTGATATAGCTAGCAAAAAATCGCATTTCCATCAAATCTTCCCAAGTATTTGGGCTGGCGTCGTTGCCTGGATTAAAGACACTTTCGCGAGAAAGAATCTTACGCGCTTCTGGGTAATACACCCAAAACATTGGTTTTTCATAACGGAAGTTTCCGTTCTCATCTTTTACGTCAATCATTGGAGCGATACCCAAGATGCGTACTTGCATAGTAGACGTTTCTTCGTCAAAGAACCAAATTTCTTTCATTCGGAAACGTTTAACGTCTTCTGGATTCAAATCGTTACGGACTACTTGAATTTGTTCTTCGTAAGTCTCAGGATCAAAAGTAATCACTGTATCGACGGTTGCACCCATAGAGGCAACTTCGTCTGGCGTCAAAGGCGATGTAAATTTATCGTCCTCTGTACTGTAAACAGTAATTTCTTCATTAATTGCGCCGTCCATTAGAATGGTAAAAAACGGACGTTCTGGATATGCAAATGGCAAATTCATTTTTTCCCGAATGTCAATGACTCTCCAGATACGTTTTTCCCAAAAAATATCTGCTTCCCGCACTTGGTCGTAGGGTAACAAACGTTTTTCAAAAATAATTTTTTTCTCAACAATGTCATCCAATGGGCGGTCAACATTAGGGTCGCTTGATTCCGTCAGAATGTCATCCGGTGTCTGTGCGACTGCCGAATTAGAAAACAAACTCATCATCAAACAAAGGCAAAAGAGTTGCAAAGCGAACTTCATGATGTTGTAATTTTTTATTTTGAAAACACTTTTAATTAAATGAAGAATTGAAGATTAAGAATGTTCTTAACTCGTGTAATTTTCTTCACTTTTTGTTGGTCTCCATCTATTGAAAAAATCCCTTCTCAATAGATTTTACGACACAAACTATTTATTTCTAAAACCTTAAACGAATATCTTTTCCGTTTAAGTGCCCAAAAATAAATATTTAATACAACTATTTATAACATTATGGAAAAATGTTTGAAACAGGTCTTCATTTTGCTAATTATTTAACACAATCAACAGCATTTTCACCTATCTCAAACATTTTTTATTGCTATAAATTTCAGTAGAAATTGAATTGATTATCGGAAAAATGAATCACCGAGAACAAATCACTACTTAATTTTAAATACCATCGAGTTAATCTTACGACCAGCAGGGTCACCTGGACATCTTGCTTTTACGTTATCGTAGTAGTAGATATCACCTGGCTTCGCTTTATTAACCAATCGTTTTGCTTGTGCGCCATAACGAGGACCAGCATTAATAGCTTCCACTGGATCTTGACGTTTTGCCACATATACCAAGTTAAATCCTTGAATTTTACAAGTCGCTTCAAAGTCAAAGTTGTCCAAGAATGCACCTACACCACCTTGCGCTTTAAACTGACCATTACCCATTGCACCACCGCTTGATTTTGACAAACGAGCTACTGGATCAGGAATACGTTTAACACGGAAACCAAAGTTAGTCGCTGGCAAGCCACCACCTGAAACAGTGATTTTAGCATCGTCAGTTGGCTTAGAAGCAGTTACCATATATTTACCATTACCTGCTTTTTTCATAGAAATACCAGAACCACTCACTTTAATCTCATTACTTGATACACCCGCTACCGTTACAGAAACAGGATTATCAACACCAATGTAAAATACATTCATTTTATCTGCAGAAACAGTCGCTGAACGGACACCAACTTCGTATTCAAATTCAGAAATTTCGTTAGAAACCTCACCAGTCAGTGGATTTTTAACTCTTGCAGACAATTTGATTTTCTTAGTACCAGTAGAAGAGGTAATTGCAGAATATTTTGCGACACCATCATCGCCCATTGGAATGGTACGACCATCAACAGTCAACGTAATGTTTTCAGGTTTAATATCAGAAGAGTAAGCACCCAAAGACACTTCTGCTTCAAATTTGTCACCTTTAATTACATACGCTTTCTTAGCGTTGATAACTGGGAAGAATTTATCAAAAACAATCTCTTTACCACCTGCTTTCTCTGCTAATTTACCAACTGCCAAAGCTTCTGCATTTTTCGCATCCGATTGGAAAGTAGTCAACAAAGTAGTTGCCGGTAATACAGGCAATTGCTTGAAACGGTATTCTTTCCAAGAAGTTTTGTCTGTTTTAGATGCCCAATCTTTGTCAATACCCAAACTGATATTGTCAGCAAAACCAGCAATATCTGCATCAATCGCTGCTTGATCAATTTTACCCGCTTCCGTACGGTAACCAGCAGCCGCAGCTAATTCAGGATTGTTTAAAGTCTCTGTATAAGCAGCGACAAAGTCTACACGCGTTTGTTCGATACGCGCCATTAACTCATCACCTAGATCAGATTGTGCTAACAAACGGGTAGTAACATCTTTGTTCTTTTTACCCTTCATCAACATCAACCCAGATTTTTTATCCAATTTAAAATCTCCGTTGTCTCTCTCTCCATTTTTATTACCACTCCCATCAATCAATACATCTTTGATGCTTTCAAGGTAGTCGCTAAAATCTTTGGAGATTTTACGAACTTTCGCGATTCCCGGATCTAATGCTCGGAAATCTTTTTTAGAATCTTCTGATAGCAACTTAGCCAACGCTTTTTGTTGGTCGTCCAATGCTTTATCAGTAGTCATAGCAGTTTCTTTCAAACTGTTATCAATCGTCACGAAGGCGTTCATTACCTCCGCCGATACGTTCAACGCGAGCAGTGCAGTCAAAACCAGATACATCAGGTTAATCATCAGCTGCCGCGGTTCCTTAGGAATTGACATAAGGCTGTTATTTTTAAGTATCTAATTTAGCGGTCTGACTGCTGTAGTAGATACTATGTTTTACAATTAATTTACTTCTTTCGGTATATTTTAAAATTGATAACTCAATTTTAAATATCCAAACTACTTCTCGTTACCAGCTTTAGAAATAGCAGACAGGATGCCACCATATACTGAATTCAACGAACCTAAGTTTTTGTTCAAAGCAACCAATTGGTCTTTATAAACCTTAGTGTCTTCCAAAGAGTCACCCAAATCTGCCATCGCTTCGTTCATCTTCGTGTAGAAGTTACTCATCGACTTCACTTGATCATTTGTACCAGAAAAATCAACTTTCTGTAATGCGTCCAAAGAAGATAGATTTCGAGACATTCCTTGCAATTCTGTCAACATACCACCCAATTGAGCTTCAACAACTTCACCATTCAAAGCTTTTGGTTCGTCAATGATTTCACCCGCAGCCAAAGGCGCAATGTTCGAATCATACTGATCTAAGCCTGGATATAACTTTTCCCAGTAGTAATCTTTTTCTGGTCCGAGCAAACCCAATCCCAAGAAAATTATTGCTTCTGTTACCAGTCCAATAGTCAACATCAAACTTGCACCTTCCCAGCTTTCAAGTTTAAATAAGGCACCCATCAATACTACTGCGGCACCAACACCAATAAGAAGGTTTTTTAGATACTTAAATCCTTTCGATTTAACAAGACTCATTGTTTAAAATTTTAAAAAGGTTAGCTAAATTAAATTCACACTTAAATAATGAAGAATTAAAAATGGATGGATAAGATTTTCACTCGGTTTCCAATTTTGTTCATCATCTTTTTATTGACCATTTCACTGATCAGAGAAACATTTTCCCATTTCCTTAATGTAATACCTATAATAAAGATACACTTTTGGAAAAAAAGAACTGTTATTTCTTAAATTATTTATTGAGTATAGTTTTTTTTTTAGAAGAAATTCTCAGAAGAAATTTGCTAATAAAAGTAAATTTGCAGATAAACAAACGTAGGAATGAATAAATAGATAAATAAGTAAAATACAAATCGAAAGCACCAATTCAATATTGATAGGATATGAATATGAATCGTTGGATTTATGGTTCGTTTTGTTTAAAATTTTTCATTTCTGTTGGAGACCAACTCGTTTTGTTTTGCTTTTTACTACCAGTAATATTAGGTCCTTATTTTCTAGACTCCTTGTAAAAGTGAATGTTATTAAATTCACAATATTCAAGTAACAGGTACTAATTAATCAGGACCTGTTTATTTACACGAAAACCAAAAATGGATAACGATGTGTAATCATTATCCATTTTTAATTCTGTTGTATTTTCTTAGAAATCGTTTACTGAACGACCCAAGAAAGTCAAAGCACATCGGAAACCAATGTAAGACTTCGTAGTATCTTGGTAATCCCAGTGACGAGTACCAGTCTGTAGAAAGTATCCGATATCTTTCCAAGAACCACCACGGATAACTTTACGTTTGAATGCTTCTGGATCATCGTCCTCAGCATCGTAACGAATATCCGGATTCAAATCATGGATAAACGCATACGCATTTTCGTAGTAAGCAGTTGAAGTCCATTCAGAAACGTTACCAGACATATTGTACAATCCGTAATCGTTAGGGAAATAAGCATCTGCTTTCACTGTGTACTGACCACCATCTTCTGGATAGTTACCACGACCAGGTTTGAAGTTAGCCAACAAACAGCCTTTTGCATTTCGCAAATAATAACCACCCCAAGGAAATGGCGCTAAATCATGTCCACCACGAGAAGCATATTCCCATTCGTGTTCTGTTGGCAAACGGAAATCTTCCGAGTTCACACCATCTTCACGAATTGATTGGTAAGTATCCCATAACTTCGTTCGCCAGTGGCAGAACGCAGTTGCCATGTGCCAGTCGATACCCACTACTGGATAATCATCAAAGGCAGGGTGCCAAAAGTAGTTACGAGTCATCGGCTCGTTGTAAGAATAAGCGTAATCGCGAATCCAAGCCAATGTATCTGGGTAGATACCGATAGTTTTTCTTTTGATGAACGCAGTTCGAGGAGATTTGCCTCTATCATGCGCTGCCCGTTGCCAGTCATACCATTCGTATTCGAATTGCATTTTACTAACATCAAGTTCCTGACGACCAGCAAATCGGTCATCACCTTGATAGTACAAATCTTGCAAAGATTCATCAGTTGCATCAATCTCAAATTCCCAATCAATGCGCTCGTCTCCTGTCACCTCATCAGTGATGTAGTGATCAAGATAAACGTGTGCCAAGGAATCTTTCACCCAATAGACGAACTGTCGATATTCGTTGTTGGTAATTTCAGTGTCGTCCATATAGAACCCCTGAATCGAGATAGATTTTGGTCTTTGGACAAACGTATTTGTAATGTCCTGGTCACTCGGTCCAATATGCAACGTACCAGACGGGATGTAAACCATACCGTAGGGGTTGATACCTTTCCATGCAGGTCTTTCAATTACACCTGTGAGTTGTCCGCTTTGCTTAGTGCCGCACGACGAAATAATGGTGGCAAGCAATGCCAAAGCTGTCAAAGTTTTTAGTAGTCTTTTCATTTAACACCCGAGTTTTCCTTCAGATTTATAAAAGCGAACGTAAATATAGGCTCTTAGAAGTAAGCAGTAAAATATTTTCTTCGATTTTGTTTAAGAGACGGCAAATTTAACATTTTTCACCAGTTATACAAAATCAAAAATTCTGTTTAGCTGCTATCCGCCAATTTTTTATAATAATGGTTGCATTCTTTATAATTAGAAATATTAAAAAGGGAACAGTTTTATGCAAAACTTTAACACTTTTTCTTTCTAAAAACTTGAAATCAACGTTTTATTCAAGATAAATAATTCTGTCCATCTGAAACTTGAACAGATTTTTTCTTTAAAAATTTAAATTTTCAAAGATTTCGTGGGTTGTAGATAATGTGTGGTGGTTTTCCTTTTCCAAAGACTTTTCCAAGATTGTAATTAAGCATAATTTCGTGAGACCCATTACTGACTGTTGTTAATTCGGAAAGCGTCAGGTCATAAGCGTAAGCAATGGTTATTTTTTCATTCAACTTGAAGCCTCCCAAAATGGCAACGGCATCAATAGTTTCTGAATTATATCCTCTAAACGAACCACCTAAAAAGATATTGTCATTGTATCGAAAAAGTGCAGAAAAATCTATTTGAGTCTGAGAAAAAGTAGATTTCACTAAAACCGAGGGCAATAATACAACTTTTCTGCTAATGTCCAAACGATATCCCAAATTCAAATAATAACTTCTGCTTAATTGAAATGCTATATTGCCATCTAAGTCTATTTGTTGTTCTGACAAATTAAGTGCCGAAACCCCCACTTCTAATTTCTCTGACTTATAATATGCACCAAAATCGAACGTCATTCCCCCACCATTTATTTTGTTGTTAGGTAAGGTTTGGTCATTGTGTTCAAAAATTAATTCTCCATAGCTGCCATCTGGCGTCCGTATTTTCGACCCATCCAATGTCCGCTGCACATATCCGCCCGATACACCCAACGATAAAATTCCATCACCCATCGGCAAATGATGGCTATAAGTCAATGCAAACCGCGATTGCCCTTGCGCGCCCAAAGTTTCATTTTCAAAAGCCAAACCCAATCCTCCGCCTGCAAAATAAAATGGCGTATGTACATTCACCGATTGCTGCTTGGGACTTTCTGGCAAGCCTGCCCACTGTTGTCGATACACACCTGTCAAACTCAACGAATTGTCCAATCCTGCATAGCCTGGATTGAACGCATATTTGTTAAACATATAAATGCTGTACTGCGGACTCTGTTGAGCAATCGCCAACTGACAAGAAAATACTAAAAAAAAGAAGAATGTAATAATTTGCTTCATAGATGTTTTTTTTACGGTGGATGGCTTACGGTTACCAGTTTCGTTGATTTGGTTTTAGTTCTATTTCTTGGTAAAACGAACTATTGACGTTTAATGTTCTAATAGCTATTGTATATGGTCTACATTTTCCCGAAGAATGTCGCCAAAAAACGCTTTTTTAAAACCCAAAGACCTCCAACTGCCCATTTTCCAAAACATACAATCGATTCTTTTGCACTAAAACTTCAGCATCCTCCCCTACTCCTTCCGGCAATTTCACATCCTGCATTAATAAAGACTGCAAATTAAATGCCTGCAATTTTCCATCTTGGAAAAATATTAGCCGCCCGTCTAATATTTGAAACCGGTGCAACCCTTTGAATTCCAGCGTTTTTTCATACTGTCCAAACCAATCAAATACTAAAATGCCGACTTCAGGATCATTTAAATAAATTTGCTGCTCCCGTTCTACCAAAAAATTGGGTGATAGCGGTTTAGCTAAAGTTAAACTTAAATCTCCACTTTCAAAAACCAATTCACCACGTTGGTTAATTTTTTTCAAAACAAAATTCAACTTGTCATACAGCCAAATATTATTATCCGCCGCCAGTGCGATGGCATCTATTTGAATAAAATTATAATCAAACAACCGAAAATTGCCCGTCTGCGTCATTGTGCGGTCAAGAAAAATCAAATTGCCTAATTCTGGATAAAATAACCCAATTTTAAAAGGGTTATTAGCATCAATTAAAGTCAAATAGCCAAGTCGGTTATTGTTATAACGAAAAATAGCTTGACCTGTTTTATCGTATTTCACCACCTCATTTTGTGGCGACGTAAGATAAATATTCTGTAATTTATCTGTTGAAAAATAGCGCGCTTCTGTTTTTATCGTTTGAATTAATTGATATTCCTGCGCGACCACATTGGACATTTTTAAAAATAGAAATACAGCTACCCCAAATACACGAAGCATCATTATCCAATTTCTAATCCCCAAATATCTGTCCTTCCTCATTTTCAAAAAATTTAAGCTCCAGTTTTTCACCATCAAAAACCGCGTAGGAACAGTAATGTAACCACTCCCCCAGATTGATATAACGACTTTTTCCGTCTTTTAGCGTGTAGCCAATCGGTAAATGTCGATGCCCGAAAATAAAGAAATCAATATCTTCGGTTTCAATTTTCCGATTCGCGTATTGCACCAACCATTCCTTATGCTCTCCATAAAATTCTGCTTCTGGCGGCGTATCACTCGGACGACTCTGCCCCGACGACCGACTCATCAACCACAGCCCAAAGTTAGGATGCAATCGCTCAAAACACCATTGACAGAACGGATTCGCCAACACTTTTTTTAGCAATTTATATTTATAATCCTTCGGACCCAAACCATCGCCATGCCCTATCAAAAATCGCTTGCCGTAAATCTCTCGCCGAATTGGTTTTCGATAAATCGGAATATCAAACTCCTCCTCAAAGTATTGAAACATCCACATATCATGATTGCCAATAAAAAAGTAAATCGAAATGCCGGAATCCCGCAACTCTGCCAGTTTTCCAAACAACCGAACATAGCCTTTCGGAACGACTTTTTTATATTCAAACCAAAAATCAAACACATCACCCACCAAATAAATAGCCTCAGCATCCACCTTAATTTGGTCGAGCCAACGCACAATTTGCCGCTCTCGTTGCCGACTGGTCAGGCGAGCGTCAATCCCCAAATGAAAATCCGAAACGAAGTAAACCATACGGCAGACAAGTAAACGGTGGAAGGTGGACGGCAAGCAACGTCGTGTCCTCCCGTCCACCGTCTGCCGTCAACCGTCAACCATTGCTAAATTTTTTCCATTACCGAGCTACACTTTTCGCAAGTCCGCAGCTCTTCGGAATTCATAAAATTATTCATCACTGGAGGCAATTGATTGACAATATCCGTCATTTCAAAAGTGTCCTCATGAAGCTTATTGTTGCAATTTTCACAAAACCACATCAACTTGTCCACTTCCCCCTCTTTACGGTAACGCTCAATCACCAAACCAATCGTATTCGCTGGTCGCTGCGGCGAATGTGGGATACGCGGAGGTAGTAAAAACATTTCGCCTTCCTTGATTTCGATATCCACGGGTGTGCCGTCGTCTTCGATAATTTTCAGCGTGATGTCGCCTTCAATTTGGTAAAAAAGCTCCTCGCCATCTTCCCAGTGGTAATCTTTTCGACCGTTTGGTCCGCCGACAACCATGACGATATAATCCTCGTTGTCCAGATAAATTTGCTTATTGCCAATTGGTGGTTTCAATAGGTGACGGTGTTCATCCACCCAACCTTGCAGAGAAAAAGGTTTTCTAATTGCCATAATTTAATTTTAAAAAAATGGATATTTAAATACGCAAATTATCTTTTGAAACGTTTCTATAATAACTTTGCGGTCATTAAAATTACCCAACTTAAATTTTTATAATTTGGTTGATTCTTGTCTATTTAAAAAAAAGCAGACAAAAACCAACTGTAAATATCTAAATTCTTATCAAAGAGACAAACACACGATGGATTTAAATTTAACAAATAAAAACGCACTCGTCTGTGGGAGTAGCAAAGGCATCGGAAAAGCAGTTGCGATTGAACTCGCGACTCTTGGCGCAAATATAACGCTCGTGGCGCGAAGTGGCGACATTCTCGCGGAAGTAAAAAAGGAATTGCCAAAAGTTCCAGGGCAAAAGCACAATTTTATGGTCGCAGATTTCACAGACCCTGCTGACTTGAAGAAAAAAGTACACAATTTGACAAATATGAAACCGATTCATATTTTGATAAACAATACGGGCGGGCCTCCTGGCGGCTTGATTACAGACGCAGGTTCTACTGAATTTCTCCAAGCCTATAACAATCATTTGATTTGTAATCATCTATTGGTTCAGTGCGTTTTGAAAGGCATGAAACAAGAGAATTATGGACGAATTATCAACATTATTTCTACTTCTGTAAAAGCACCTATTCCAGGCTTGGGCGTTTCCAATACTACTCGTGGCGCAGTGGCAAGTTGGGCAAAAACGTTGGCAAATGAACTCGCGCCAAGTGGGATTACTGTCAATAATGTACTTCCTGGTTCAACAAAAACAGGGCGGCTTGAATCTATCATTCGCGAACGTGCCGAGAAAGCAGATATTCCATTTATTACGGAGACGAAGAAGTGGATTGATGCGATTCCAATGGCTCGATTTGCGACACCTGCGGAGATTGCGAATGTGGTTGCGTTTTTAGCGAGTCCTGCCGCGAGCTATGTGACGGGTGTGAGTATGCCTGTGGACGGAGGGAGAACTAAGAGTATTTAAAATTGCCGAATTGCCGACATTTTTTAAATATATGTTTATTTTTTTGAATATATCTTACTTCTAATGAACTAAATCAGCTGTAAAAAGCATTATATTAAAAGTATCTTTACTATACCTTTTGAAATTATAATTTAACTGAACTGGTTTTTGTTAGCAAACTGATGATGTTACATGTAGGGGCGCGCCCTTATGGTCGCCCAACATTCTGATTACCAATATGTTGGGCGACCACAAGAGTACGCCCCTACGTTAAGAACCGTTTATTCCAAATAATATTTCAAAATGTCTGTTCTACTAAAGTCAAAGTAGAAATGTCCTTCTTATTCAAGCCTAAATTCCTACAAAACGCTATTTTCTTAGCAACTAATTCAACAAAAAACTGATTTTCGAATCTCAGAATATACGATTTTATGAAACATTTTTTACAATTATTATCCTTGGCAACCTTACTTTTAGCAATGCCTGTTTTTGCCAATTCACCCACCTCTAACTTTTGGGAAGACAATTTGGCAACTGCCCAAAATCGAGCAAAAATAGAGCAGCAATCCTACTTGATTGTTTTTGAATCGCCGGATTGCCCACCTTGTCAATGGATGGACAATCAGACGTTTGCCAATGCACAAGTGGCTGGATTTATGGAGCAAAATTTAATTGCGGTAAAAGTTAATATCCTCAGTGACCAAGGAAAAATATTGATTAAAAAACACCGCTTGACGCAACTCCCGACATTGATTATTTTTGATAAAAATGATGTAGAAAAAGGACGATTGGACGAACCCGTTAATGCAAAAGGAATGCTTGATTTTGTAAGACAATATGGCATTAATATTGGAGCGACAAAACCTCCTAAAACCGCTGCTAACCCCAGCAATTATCAAGCAGAAACAGTCGCTGCCTTAGTGCCGCAAGAATCACCCGTTTCACCTATTTCTCCTAATATTGAAGCACCTTTGAAAAGAATAAATTCACCCTCACCAGGCGGAACTTTCAGTATTCAGATTGGCGCATTTAGTTCGAAAAAATCAGCTTATGAGGTGATGGGCAGATTGAATGATATCTACTCCACTCCTGCGACGATTTATCCTGGTTTTACCAATGGGAAAAACTGGTATAAAGTCTCTATTGGCGTTTTTCACGGTAGAGCCGAAGCCAACGATTTTAAATTAAAAATGCGGGGAGAAGGGTTCATTGATGCCTTTGTTAAAGTGTGGTAATTCTCTTTATATGTTCCAAAATAAAAACTATTTGCCTTTTCCCTAAAAACAAATTTACTACTTTTGCGCCCATGAATTCACATCAACAACGCTATCAACAACGTGCCAATGATTTTGCTAAAACAGCAGAAAATTTACAGGCTAAATTTCAAAAATTTTCGCTGGTGCGACTCCTCGTTTTTACGATTGGAGTGGGCATCTCCGCATTTATAGGCGCTAAATTTGGAGTTGTATTTGGTTTTATAGTCGCTATTTTGGCACTCTTAGGCTTTGCGCAATTTGTATTTTGGCATTTGAGAATTCAACAAAATCAACGGCATCAAGCAGCATTGTCGCAGATTAATGAAAATGAATTGGCTTATTTGAATAAAGATTACGTCCAATTTGCCAACGGTGAAGCGTATCTCGATGCTGCACATCCTTATACGGTTGATTTAGATATTTTTGGCGATTATTCATTTTTTCAATACACAAGTCGGGCGTCAACGATTATTGGTCAAAACCGGTATGCGGATTATTTACAAAAAAATACGATGCCAACCGAAATTTTAAATCGGCAGGAAGCAACGACCGAATTGCGCGAAAAAATGGAGTGGCGACAAAATTTGCAGGCACATGGCTTAGCGACGGAGGATGATTTGGAGCATTTAAAATTATTGGAAACTTGGTTGAAAGACGAGCCGTTTGTTTTGCCAAATAAAGGCTATCAATTGGCAATTTGGTTGGTACCCATTTGGTTTATTTTATCAATTTTAATTGCCATTTTTTACTTGCCAAACATGGGCGCATTGCTCCTTTTATTGCCTCAAGTCTGGATTATAAAAAAGACGATAGAGCAAGTTAATAAGGTGCATTTGCAAACGACTTACGCCGAAAAAACGTTGGCGCATTATGCTCGTTTGATTGCACATATTGAAAAAGAGAAATTTCAGAGTAAAAAATTAGCGCAATTACAAGAAGCGTTTTTTGGTGAAAACATTTCAAGTAATCACTCCAAAAATAAAAATGCTTCAGCGTATATTCATCAATTGTCAGCTATTATTAGTCAGTTGAATGTGCGATACAATCCATTTTCTATTGTGCTGAATCTCAGCATGATGTGGGATTTGAAGTACGTTTTAAGATTAGAAAAATGGAAGCAAAATTTAAAAAAAAATCTGCCACAATGGTTTGAATCATTGGCAGAATTCGAGGCAATTCTATCCTTATCAACGTTACATTACAATCATCCAGATTGGATTTTTCCAACGATTAATGAAAACGCCGTTTTTAAAGGGATAGGAATTGGGCATCCTTTAATTGAAAAAGAAAAACGCATTTGCAATACCATAGAAATCCCTACCAAAGGACACATCAAGCTCATTACTGGCTCAAATATGGCGGGTAAAAGCACCTTTTTGCGTACCGTCGGACTCAATATAGTATTGGCAATGAGCGGCGCACCGGTCTGCGCACAACGACTCGAATTGCCGATGCTCCAAGTCTATACGAGCATGCGTACACAAGATGCACTGCACGAAAGCACTTCGTCTTTCTATGCTGAATTGAAACGCTTAAAATTCATCATCGAAGCGGTCGAAAATGGCGACAATATTCTATTTCTTCTTGACGAAATTTTGAAAGGTACGAACTCCAAAGACCGACATACTGGCTCCAAAGCCCTCATTCAACAATTGATTGACAGCAAAGGTTCTGGCATCATCGCGACGCATGATTTGGAATTAGGTGGACTCGAAGCGACTTCCGATGACTCTGTTGAAAATTTAAGAATTGAAGTTGAAATTAAGGATGGAAAGCTATTTTTTGATTATAAATTAAAAAAAGGCGTGAGTGAAAGTTTCAATGCGACGTTGTTGATGAAACAAATGGGTATTAAAATTAAGTAGTCAAATACCCGGGTTACGCGTTCAATTTGGATTTACGACAATAGACTTGTTACCCTTTAAAAAGGTAACAATTCTAAGGAATGCGAAATAAATAAAGTTAGATTCTTGAGAGATCGATTTTGTTCTCCCTTTTTGCTTTAAAAGTGCGATTTATGTTGATATAATGAGCATTTTTAAAGTAAAAAATAAGGGCAAAATATCCGCTCAAGAGCCTGAGTTTATTTATTTCGCATTCCTAAGGATGATTCTTTGAAAGAAAAAGATTTTTAATGGTTTGGAACTCAACGCGCAACTCGTAACTGGCAACACGAAACCCATATAAAAAGAGAAAACCCTTGTTCTGGGAGAACAAGGGTCTCTAACCCAAACAAATAAACACAAAAACTACTTTTTAAGATTCTAATGCAAGTATAAGGTTTTTTTGAATTAAGGACAATTTTTCCACATCAACAACCGCTAATTTTGTGACATCTATTTCTATATATTCTATGTCAAATCTCAATAAACAATAATTTTATAACTAAAAATAGTGACATAAAAAAAACACTTTTCTGTAAAAAAAAGTCACGTTTTCCCTTTTATTTATTTTTATTTTAAATTTAACAATATGAAGTATTTTTTTATTTAAAATAACACTTATTAACTATTCAAGTTAATAGTGTCGGATAGCATTTGGATGAGTTTTGAATTTGTACAAGGCAAAAAACGCAGACATAGCCTTTGCTATGGCGAGTATTTTTAACGAAGTACAAATTTAAAAATCGCCAAATCATCCGACAGGATTAACTTGAATAACTACTTAGCCCCATTTCTGCCTTTTCTCACAATATTTTAACGGTATATAGTCTCTCTCTTTCCTTGTATTATTCCAATAGACTTGTTACCCTTTAAAAATGCTTGCATGAAATTTAGATTTTTTTGCTAGTTTTCTGTAAAAAATCATTAAATAAGTACGTGACATTAAATAATCGACACTTTTGACGCAGTTATTTTTTCTTTTAACAAAGCGCGCAAGGGAAGATGATTTTTAACGTTGTTTAACGCCCATAAACCATCCCAAAACACCAGGTAAAGCGAACCCTACAGCATTCAACGTTCCATGCACCGCATACATCCAAGGAATTGATAAAAAGGAAATCGGTACATAATATCGCCAGCCATAACCCATTGCCAAGGTCATTCCTGCCATCAATGCCAAGCCCGATAAGGCCGATAACCATCGCATATTTTCTTTGATTTTAAATGCAAAAATCAAGTGTAAAAAACCAATACCAAATGCTGAACTTGCCAAAATAGTTACGCAAGCTGTTTCAATGATTTCTGGCAGTAAAAAATGAGATGTTGTAATGCCAATTGCCACCAATGGGACACCGATAATGACGCCGATTCCAAATAATCTAGCCCATTTATTTTGGAATTCAGATAAAATTAAACCAGTCAATAATGCTAAAATAAATCCTGCATAATTAAAGTGCGCTGCTGTCAATAAAGTAATCGTTGCATCAAAGTCAAACGGTCGAAAATCCAAGCGGTCAGCAAAGGCCCAAGCTGCACCAACAGGTAAGAAAAGAGACGCTGCAAGTAGATTCAAATGAGCGATATCAAAAGACTTATTTTTGAGCCATTTTTGAAATCTCACCAACGCCATCCATACCGTCCAAAGTAGCCACGGCAAAGTTAAAATAGCCGCTATTTCGCTTTTTTCTAAAACAAAAGCCATCATTAAAGTTAGTCCTGAAACCAAGCCAATTGTTACCTCTTTTCTTGAAAAACACAATAAAAAAGCAGCAAAAGTTAGTAAAAATGTCGGGACGACTAAAATTAAAATTTGTACATAGCCGATTTGAAAAGGGGAAACAGGCAATTTGAAAAACGCAAAGAACAGCCAAGCGACGAAGCTGATGCTTACCAGAATTTCAGCTTCTTTTTTAGTGATAATATTAGACATGAGCGGGTAAATTTTGGTTGGCAAGTGCGCGCATTCGTTGCATAGATTGACGAACGAATTTTCGTTGATAGGCACGGGCAATTGGGTAGCCAATTTTTACCAGCCAAAAGCGAGGTTTAGAGAATGCTCGAATGTGGTAATAAATACTGCCATCTTTCTCTTTCTCTATCCAAAAACATTCCTCTCCGTACTCCACATGCCTTCGCAATGTTCCATACGCAAACCCAAATCGTTGGTTATCATCCAATGTATAAACGATGCGTGCAGCATTCATCCACCAAAGCCCAAATAATCGAAAGAAAACAGCGACGGTTTCGTCCATTTTGAGCGGTGTTTCATTCGGTAAAGTAGTTGTCCAATTTTGTGGAAACTGTTGCCAATTGAGTAGTGCATCTTTGGCATTTTTCCAGATGGCTTCCCCCTTACCAAGTAAAATTTTATTGTGGTCATTATCATAGCCTTTGATGTATTCCGTTTTGGATGCGCCAACTTCCGGGTAGCTGTAAGGCAAGGGAATCTGTTCTTTTAGAAATTTATCGATTATTTTATCTTGAGGGAACGAAATGTAGGCTTGCATAGGCTTTTTTTTGTTGAAACAAGTCCTATTTTCAATTGTTTCAATAAACAATGAAAACTCATTAAATCTGCTCAATTCCCTTTATTTCTAACCATCCAATTTCCCCGTTAGGCAACCGCACTTGATGCCATTCGCCGACTGCATCCGTCAACGCGACTTTAGTCCCTTCATGCAAAGTATTCAAAGTCGTACTCGCTGCGTCTGGCCCACTTTTCAAATTAATTTTTTCAACTAAAATGATTGCTGAACCGCTATTTTTCTCCATCTGAACCCGACTATACGCCAACGAGAATGGTAAAAAACTTAACAACAAGGTAACCAATCCACCAATAAAGCCCAGTTTTTTATGCTTCCGTGACTTACCCATCAACCAAATAATAAATCCTGCCGCACTTGCCCAAAGTAATAACAGACCAAAGATACTCCAACTGGTAGAAGAAGCCATTTGTCGCATATTTTGCCACCAAGAAGCCAGAAAAAATTGCGGTAAATTTTCAATTTCATCCACCCGATTCGCTTCCGCTAAAGAAAGGTTATAGACCACATCTTCATTACTTGGTTCTATTAATAATGCTCGTTCGTAGTGCACAATCGCCTTTCCTAATTCTTCATTTTTAAAATAAGTATTGGCTAAATTATAATGCAATTCAACGCTCTGTACTTCTGTTTTTAAGATATCTTCATAAACTTTAGTCGCAGCCGCATATTTCTTTTGCTTGTACAATTCATTGGCTTGGGCGAATAAATTATTCGCTTCGCTTTGTGCGAAAACAGTAATTTGCAATAAACAAAAAACGGCTAAAAAAATGGATTTAATCTTCATTTTCACAATACTATTTTAGAGCTTTTTTGAAATGATTTTATTCTTTCTTTTTAGAAAACGTTTTTTTATCTAAAACCTCACCTTCGACTTTTTCAATTTCCTTTTCTAACTTCCCTTCTTTTTTTAAATTTTCAATACCTTCCTTCAACCCTTCCTCCTCCTTTTCAACTGGCAAAGTAACCGCTACTGGCTTCCGTTCTCGTTTTTCAAATAGATCATCGACACTCCGCGGACGGCGATTATTTTCCCACCGAAAACCATCCATCAGCAAAGCGCGATGGTCTGCCTTATCCATTGGCGAAAGGGTTGCTTTTGGTTGCGAAAAGAATTTGATACCGGTGACCGTATTCTCACCGAAATAAATTTTCATCTCACTACAAACCGTCTTATTAGCGCCGATATATGCTTTGCCGTCATCAAGTGGATAATAAACCGATTCCGCACTTCCCTTGACATGGACGTAATCCAATTCGCCTTTTGTGAAATAAGCGATGCTGTTTTTACCTTTAATTTGATTAAAAAAGCGTTCGTCGGGCGAATTAATAATAAAAGAATTGCTTCTCAAAAGTATCCGATTAATTTTATTATTTGCCAACTGTAATTTAATAGTGTCTGCCGTAAATTGCGTAGTATCTGACCAAATTATCGGCGTCTCCTTAGGTCGATTGTCATAAAACCAAAACAGCGAGTCCGTCGTATTATACAGCAAGGAATCACAAACTGCTTGCAAGTCACTTTTATAAATTCTCACATCAAAATAAGCGTGCATCAACCGACTTGTATCGCCCGTCAATGTGTCGCCTTTGATGGAAACTAAGGTATCGGCGGTCATAAATAACGAGTCACCGCCAATGTCAGAAATGAATAGCGGTCGCCCATTTCGTCCGCCTGATGCCTTAATATAATCGTTCTCTTTTTTGTAATCCGCGTACTCCGCGACAATGGTTATATTTTGCGACGTATCGCGCCAAATCACATCCCCGACGGCAATGCCCATCTCTTTTTCTTGGTCATAATCAACTTGATTGGCATCCAAAACTTGAGCCCCATCTACGATATGTGACCGACCACGCGTAGCATATGATTCGTTGACTTTATCGTAAAAAATAGTATCCGCGATAATGTTTTGACCATCATCAACAATGACGGCATTACCTTCCAATAGCGTCACTTCCGTCGTTTCATTATAGCGAATTCGGTTGGCGGTAGCGACGCGGCTGCCTTCTTCAAAACGGGCATTTCCAAGCAAAAATACTTCTTTCGTGTTTCCGTCATACCTGATAGTATCGGCAATCGCGATTTTTTCTCCATCGACATATTGCGGATTTTCTCGAAATTCAGCGGATTTATTTTTAGTATCATAGAAACCTGCTTCGCAATAAATCTTACTGCTGTCTTGCGAAATCAATGTCGGCGCGAGGAAAGTCGCCACTTTTGAATCGGTATTAAATTTCAAAGTATCAGACCGCAACGAAAACTCTGGACTGACGACCACGACAGAATCTTTAAACAACATCTCCTTCGTTTTCATATAAAAATACCCCTTTTCACTCTGAATCGTTGTCGAATCATCAGTAATCGTGGCACCAGAATAATAAGTCGCGACCTCGGTACTCATATCATAATGGAGGTAATCGGTGAAGAGTTTTTGCCCTTGGTTGACGAGAATAACTTCGCCGTATAAATCCGAAATTTTAGTAGCTGAATTGTAAATAACAGAATCTGCAAAAACCGCGACCGAATCGCCCTGCTGCAAAATCACATTGCCAATTGCCGTCAAATTCGTGCTATTGCGGATGCGGGCAGAATCGGCGTACATGTATACAGTATCTTGACTGAGTTCAACATTGCCCAGTAGTCGTTGTAGCGTATCACCTTCGATGACTTCGTAGATGAATTCGTCTGCCCACTCGATGTCGATGATGTCGGTGGTGTCCTTTGTGGGTTGCGGGTTACGAGTTCCGGATTGCGGGTTGCTGGGTTGGGTGATTTTGGGTTTTGGCTTTGTTTTTTTAGGGGTTTGGGCGGAGAGATTTTGGGTCCAGAATAGGCAGAGTAGCAAACATAGGGTTGTTTGAAAGATGGTTTTTGAATGTGTTTTTAAGTTTTTTTGCATTTAAAAAATTTCGATTATCCTTGTTTTAAAAACAGTCTTTTCATTTATTAATTAACGCTATCAACAATCTTTCTGATTGTCAAATTCACCATTCCTTAACCCTTCCACCCGCAAATTTAAAATAAAAATGCGCTCTCCTCTTTTTTTTTACTTTTTTGAAAATTCAAATAGAAAAATTTAACAACTTTATTTCGCCTCAGATGCTAAATAAAGAGTAAGAAATAAGAAATATTTCTCCTTTAAATTCTGCTGTACACCTCGAAATAGTCGCCTTTTCCTTCAAAAAAACATTCTTTTTTAACCTATTTTTTACTAAAAAAAACAACTATATCACTTTTGGCAAGTATTTTGCTTACAGTAAAATAGTTTCCCTCAAGTTAACTTCCCACAAAATTTTACTCCCCTTTTATATTTACAGTAAAAGTCCCTGATTTCAATCCAACTTAAGTAACACATTAGTGATTACTCAATGTATCTCCCCAAAAAAAACTGGTAAACTTATCCATCATTAAATTTATAATTCATCTGTAAATTTTCCAATAATAATCCAGTTAAGGAACGCGAAATAAATAAGTGTAGATTCTTGGGAGTGAGGTTTTGTTCTCCCTTTTTTCTTTGAAACTGCGATTTATGTTGAAATAATGAGCATTTTCTAAAGTAAAAAATGAGGGCAAGATATCCTCTCAAGAATCTGAATTTATTTAATTCACATTCCTAAGCAAAGTAAAATATTTAGAATTCAAAAACTATTTTAGAACACAACATTTAAAACCTATGACTAATTACATTTCAAAACAGTCAATGCCAGTATGCCTATTCCTACTATTTTTTATAATAAATATTGGAATAGTAGCCGCAACTTCACTAAGTCACAAAACACCTTCCAAAGACCAATCAGATGACCATTTAATCGTCATTCGAAACCACAAATTAATCTTTGATATCGTAAAACAACAGAAGATTTCAGAAGATATTATTTTGCTAGATGCACCAGAGTTCGGAAAAGTATTTATCAATAGCGTAGATTCGATGACGTATGTGCCTCAGACTGATATTTGTGAGAAAAACGACAGTTTTTCTTACCTTTTGAAGACCGTAGACGGTTACGACACGATTAATGTGAGCATCGAAATCTTGTGTGAAACCTTAACAATATTGAGCGGTTTTTCACCAAATGGCGATGGTGTAAACGATCATTTCACCATTTTAGGTGTACAAAATTTTCCAAATAATTCCATTTTAATTTTTAATAAATGGGGCGAGAAAGTTTATCAACAAAATAGATACGAAAACACTTGGGCTGGTGAAAAAAATCACGGTGATTCCTTACCAGAAGAGGAAAGTTTGTACTACTACGTTTTTGATAACGGAGAAGGCAAGTCGTACTCTGGATATGTGAAAATCGTAGATCAAACTTAAAAATAAATTGTATCATTCTTTTCTAAAATTCTATTGAGATAATTACCTGTATTTTATTAAAAAGTGTCTAATGCTGAAATTGCGTTAGGCACTTTTTTAATTTTACCCTATCACGAAATTTATTTTATAGTACAAATGTTAACTATTTCCCGCTTAATTTTGATTTTCAATAAATTATTTTGAAACCATCCAATAAAATACCTATATCTTGTTACATGTAATTCTGCGCTCACCTTCACTTCGCGGCGGATAAGCGTGGCGCAATAACATAACAAAGCGTATTTATATTTCTGGGTGATTTCAAATAAATTATCACCTCCCATGTTGAACGCTGACGTTCCCAACAAATAAATGCCCTCTTTATTTCCTCGCATTCTATGCATCATTGGCAAAAGACATTTCTATATCTAAAGACACACTCTTATTAAAAAAACAATAACACAGATTCTAATGGTCATCGCTATGCCCTTATTTTTAACCGCTCAATCACCTACTAATCTAAATACAAACGTTGAATGGATTGCTGGATTTGACGATGCAACTGACATCGAAGAAGCTTATAATTTTGGACGATGAGCAGAAGAAACGCAGCTTGGACTAGCGGCAGAAAGTATTGGTTTTCTGAGCGTTCCGACAGATTGGAACATCTATACAAATAGTCAAAAGGCACTTTATATTATCAATGATAAACGCATCTCCAGAAGTGACCTGGATTATGGGAATGGTCCCGTTTTAGGCTTGCCATTAGATGCTTTGAAAGACCATTTGAGTGATTTGGCGCAGAATTATGCTGACGGGTTATTGACGAATAATCAATTTTCGCATACTGGTGAAAACGGTTGAGGACCTTTTGATAGAATCGATAATAATCCCGTTTGGGGAAATGCTGCCAACTGCCATGAATTCTTGACGCGCGCCGAAAGCTTAGCTGGTTTCTGGACAAGCAGTAATTGTAATCCGCTACCGATTGAGCAAGCGATTTATGGCTGGTTGTACGGAGGAGCAGAAAGCAATTGGGGCATCGGCAAGCAATGTTACTGCAAGACCAAGACTTATCAATGAACCTTTAGGGATTTAGCAATGATTATTCCTCGCCGTCAAGTGAAGTTTTTTTGGTCGTTAGTCTAATTGAAGCAGTAAATGGGGGTTATGACCCTTTTAACCTTGGTGCTTGGGTCGATAATGATACATTGATCATAGTAAACATTTTAGACCCTGTTAATAATGGTTCTTGTAATTATACCATGCCCGCTTCTGCTCATGGTGTTTTGCCGATAGAATTGACTGATTTTTATGGTCGAAAAAAATGAGCAAAATGTTAACTTGACCTAGCTTACTGGAACAGAGCAAAATAACGCTTATTTCAGTGTAGAATACAGTAATAATGGAAAGGAATTTTCTAAAATTGGTAGCGTAGCAGGTAGCGGTAATTCACAAACAACGCAGACTTATCATTTCATGCATGAAAATCCAGAAAACGGAATTAATTACTATCGGTTGCAGTAATTTGACGAAGATGGTACGAGTAGCTTTTCTAAAATAATTGCCGTTAAATATGTAAAAAATTAGATTGCCAGCATATATCCAAGCCCTATTATGGGCAATTTTTTAAATATTAATTTGACCGCAGAGGAGGACCAAAAAATTGAAGTTGCCGTTTACAATACAGGCAATCAGTTGGTTACAAAATTCAAGGTTGATTTGGAAAATGGCTTGAATCGAGAGACTTTAGCAACCGCTGATTTTGCCAAAGGGTTTTATACAATGGTTGTTTCTAATCATCAAAAAATGAAGGTCATGCGGTTTTCTAAAAACTAATGATGTATTTTTTTAGCCTATTTTTGTCTTTAAGGAATGAGGAAAGAATGAACTTATAAGCGTATATTAGAACGTTAGAAAGTATTAAATTATGTGCCTATAAGCTCCATATGTTTTAAAATAACATCAAAGTAAAATCCCCCCATTTCATCCCCCATCCTTGCGTATCCCAATTTTTTTCTGCAATTTTGAAGTGTATTTAAACTAATTTTACCCTTACAACCAATTTTTTCAAACCAAAACCCTCATAAATGACGTTGACTTACACGCAAAAAAAGCTGATTGTCTTCTTTAAAAATCGCTTATTCACAGATTTAATCTGCTGGACAATCCTGTTTTTATTGATTATTGGCACCTTGACCGTTGACCTTTGGCGACAAAGTGAGGGTATGGTGGATGCCTTGGGTAATTCAATGAGTTTTAGCGATTTTGTCAATGAAAGAAGCATTGCTGATGCCAATGAAAGTTTTTTAAATGCCTTTCAAATTATCGCCATAGAAAGTCTACTTTTCTTGATTGGAATGATGATTGTAGTCTATTTTAACCTGATTTTTCTAAAAAAACGACTGCTCAATACCCGCTTAACAAAATGGGAACGATACGGTTGGTATTTGTCTTCCGTCATTATTTTATCCTTGGCTTTAGGCTTACTTTGGACGTATATTGGCGATGCTTTCTCCACATATTTTCGGACAGATATTCAATTTCTCTTTGCCTCAATCGTCAACTTTGGTGCAGCCATTTTGTCCACGGGAATGTTGATGATGAAAGAACTCAAAGATGCCCGTGCCCAAGTCAATAATTTGCGAAAAGAAATCGCAGTTATCAAAATCGAACAAGAAGCACAGCAACAAGAAAACAAGCAAGAAGACCTCACATTTTATACCAATCACATTAAAGTTGGCTCCAAAAAGAAGTGGCAAATCGTGCCTTACGAAGACATCTATTTTTTCAAAGGTGGTGGCAATGACCCGCAAATTTTCACCAAAACGGGCAAAATCTGGGGCAGTAGCAAACTCGAAGAATACAATTATTTTCTACCGAAAGATAAATTTATCCGAGTCCACCGTAGCTATATCATCGCCAAAGAATGGGTACGCGAGCGCGATGGAAATACGTTGTATTTAGCCAATAAAGACGGCATTTTTTTGACAGACAAGGAAGGGGAAAAATTAGGTGTTCCAATCAGTGAATCCTACATGAAACAAGTCGAGGAAGATGCCTTTTTGATGTTTGAACAAGAGATTACGGTGGATAAGCCCTAATTTATCTTGGTTCTTTGACAAATCCCGTGGAATACCATATTGCTTGAACTTTAAGAAGCGAGAAAATCTTACGATTTTCGAGCTTCAAAAAACACAGTCCCTTTGTTAAAACGGCTCTACTAAATTCATCTATGAATCATTTATTTTTCCAAAAACCATTTTCGAATCACCGCTTCCGTCACCTTATTATTTGGCGAAAACGAGGTGTTTTCCAATCCACGATGGCCTAAATACGACGGAAATTTCCACCATAAAATACCTTGACACCAAGGCTGTTTGTGAATGCTTTCAAAAACGATTTCATAACAGCGTTTTTGATGCTCTTCATTGAAAGAATGGTCGGGTTCGGCGTGTGGATTCAGCCAAGGCATCTCAATGCTACGAAAGCCAATTTCTGTAAAAATAATGGGTTTCTTTTCTCGTTTATAAACAGCCTCTATCTTTTTAATCGCTTCTTGAAACCCCGCCTTCAATTCTTTATCCGACGCCTTGTTATTTTTACTCAATGGATAATAGCAATTCAAACCAATATAATCAAATTCGTCCCAAAAAGTCAGCTTTTCAAATTCATCGCCCCAATTGGACGCATAAGTCAACTTCCCAGAATACAATCCACGGATTTTTTTTAGCATCTTCCGCCAGTCATCCGGACGATTCAGCGTCGCTTTCACGAATTCTGTGCCGACGCACAACACCTCCATTTCGTGAATTTCTGCCATCATCGCATAGTGCAAAATCCATTGATAATAATTGTCAAACCATAGCTGCCAATCCGCTTCGCTATCCATGTCCACTTCGCCTGGCCAACTGCCACCACCGACCCAAATTTGTGGTTTCAGCATCACTGTCATGCCCCGATTTTGCGCCATCCGCGCGGAATGCACGATGCTTTCATCATTCTCGCCACCCGCACTATTGGCAATCGAAATAGTTGTTGGTTTTCGGGGATCTCGCATAAAGGTGTAAGGAACAAGCGCGGTTGCATTTGCGCCTAAATCAACTTGCTTTTCCAAGGATTTTGTTGCTTCTCGACTGATGTAGCCGTTATAAATCCGATAGCCTTCGTGCGCGAAATTAAAGCCTTTTAGGTAAGGCATTTCTGGTCTTTTTTTAGTCAAAACATCTATCGTTTTTGACGCCAACCACTGCTGCCAACCTTCCTCTAATTTCACAATTTCCTGCGCTCCAAATGTTCGATTTAAATACTGTGTCAAAAAGACTTCTTTGGTAGAATTTTCCAATAAAAATTCCACAAAACTCGCGGACAAACAACCATTTAAATAACGAGAGGTACTTCCTTTTTCTTCATTTAAAATATCAGCCAATGGCAAAATATTCCCAGAATCATACAATTTCTTCGCCCAATATTGATACCCTTTTCGCTGCCATTTTTTAGTAAAACAAATCGCCAAACCACGCTCCAACGCCAATGTTTTCGGTTCCCCTAAAAACTGTCGCAGCAGCAACTCATTTTCCTTTCCAATAAAATTATCACTATACGTTTCATTCAAAACGGTATGCACGCTATTTGACTTAAAATGTACATCCGATTGGTCGGTATTTCCAATTATTAAGCCCTTCTCTTCGGCAGACCGATAAAGGCAGTATTTAATCGTTGGAATTTCTTTTTTGGTGTTTAAAAATGCGCGAATTTCAGCAACATTCTCTTCGCACTTTTTTCTAACAATCCCCGCTTGCGCTTCATTCAATTCTGTCCGTTTGATAAATTCAAAATGCTTCGTCGAAGGCATCGAATCAGGTTGCATAGAGAAGTCAAAATGCACCTTTTTATCGAATGCCCAAGTCTCTGCATGAAAATTTCCATTGATGATTCGCTGCTGATTTTGAAAAATTTCGTAGCCCCACGATGACCAATTTAGCAAATACTCTTCTTTTTCAATAAAGTCTTTTAAATAAGTCAAAACGGCAGTATTATTCAAGCCCGTAATCACCTGCATCGGCATTTGTGGGTTCAATGGATTTGGATAAAAAGGTAAGCGTAAAACCGTCGTCGCATCCAAAAATTTTTTCTCATCAAAAAGTAAATGGTTTTCATTTATCAAAAACGGTAACTTTTCTTGAACTTTTGCTATCCAAGGATTCGAAGTTGCTGTTCCCAAAAGAATGACCATTTTTTCTACAAAATCTTGCGCTGATAATTCATTGGCAGGCAGCGATTTTATCTTCACTTTATTGTAGCCATATTCTCCTTCTAATTTTTTCACCATCGTTTTCCATTCTTCTGCCGTCTCCTGATTATCGGCAGGATAAACCAGCATCACCGTTTCTGACGACCACATTTCTTCCACTAACGCTCGTTGATTTGGCAACTCATTCGCAGATTTTTCTGGTGGATTTTGCTGTCCGTTAATTTGACAAGACAGAAAGGAAAGAAGAAAGCAGATTTTGAAAAAAAAGGAAAGATTCATACTATTTTTTATCATTTTTATTGAGTACTAAATGTGGCGTTATTGATACTTTCACTTATTAAATAAATGTTCTAATCCCACGGTATGTAGCCTTCGGACTAAACTTAGATGACTGGATTTAGCGTAGCCTGAAGGCTACACACCAGAGGATTACGACATTTATTAAAGAACTACTTTTAAGGACAGCCTTCAAACGCATTAGCTGCATTCAACAACCGATTGCCATACCAAGAATACAACTCGCCATCCACCAATTCCACCACCGCATTCGGACAGATTGCCTTAAAATCAGCGATGTGCTTTTCTTTAAATGGAAAAGGCTCGGAGGACAATAAAATCACTTCGGGATTCATTTCTACTAATGTTTCCAGTGTTATTTCTGGATACCTTTCCTGCTCTTCTAACAAATTTTTAAAGCCCGCAAAGCGCATCATTTCATTGATAAATGTATCACCACCTGCCACCATATATGGCTCGCGCCAAATAAAATATACCGCCGTTTGCAAAGTAGGTTGCTTGGGTAAGTTCGCAAATTTTTCTTGAATATTTTCCACTAAAATATCCGCTTCCGACGGTTTCCCAACCAATGCCCCTACCCTGTTTATCATATCCAAAGCGTCGTCCAAATTTTTAATATCGCTAATCCAAACAGGATATTTCTCGGCTAAGGCTTCGACTTGTGCTTGGTCATTTTCCTCTTTATTGGCGATTATTAAATCGGGTTTTAACGCATCAATTCGGTCTAAATGATAAGTTTTTGTTCCGCCAATTCGCTGTTTGGAACGAAACCATTTTTCGGGATGCACACAGAATTTCGTGATGCCAACGACCTCTTCTTCCAAGCCTAAATAATAGAGCAATTCCGTTTGAGAAGGGACGAGGGAGATGATGCGTTTTGGTGGAAACGGGAGGGCGATTTGACGGTTAAGTTGGTCTGTGAAAGTTCTATTCTGCATGCCTTTTTAGTGTTTTTTCTCTTTCCCAAAATTCCGCTCCCCCGCTACAATTTCCACTTCCAAATGATTCTCCTTCGGCGGAATCGGGCAGTTATAACCATCTGAATAATGACACCAAGGATTGTACGTTTTATTAAAATCGATTGTCATTTTTCCATCTACAATATCCGTTGTTTTGAAGTCGAGGTAGCGACCGCCACCGTAAGTCGTTTCGCTGTTTGTCCAATCCCGAAAAGGAAGGAAAAGATAGTCTTGAAAGCCCGGCATTTTCGCCAAACGCAGATTTTGATAGACTGCTAATTGGTGTTCCGTGCTGTCTATTTTAAACGTGAAAACACCGTATTTTTTGTAGGGCTTCAACATCCCGCTGTACGTTGCCATTTCAGACGGCTTAGCATCGGGCGTCAATGCAAAATTTGCTTCAATTGCGTAGGTCGAATCGGCTTCAAAAAAGCGGAGATATTTTAACTCTTTCTCTTTTAGTGGCGACCGTTCGTCTTTGATAAAATCTTGTTTGTAATGCTCGCGATGTTGCTCGATTTGATAGGCATAAGATAAGGTGTCTTGGGCGGATAATTGGTGTCCGAAGACGAAGATAAAAAGGAAGGTTGCTATGTTTTTCATAAATTATTTTTCAAAGATTTTGCTGTATTCACAAAATACGACAAAATTTCTTTGAAAAATGGAGAGAATCAGCTTTTTTAACTTAGCAATAAACCTACGAGGTGGCTTGAACCCACCACGTAGGTAAGATTGATTGGTTCTGTTGTTCATTGTTTTGCTTCGACCTTAGAAATTTTGGCGTTAAGAAATTCTAATTGAAATAGCTAAAGAAAAACCATGTTTGAGTCCGACGTTAGGAGGGCGAATTTGGTTTTGATTGCTATTTCAATTAGGATTTTAGCCAAAATATCGCCAGTCTTGATTTTTTTGCTTCTTTTTTCGTCAAAAAAAAAAGAAGAAGGAAAATTAAAATAGAACCAATCACAACTTATCCGACCAATAAAATTTTTCATTTGTCCTTTTGATGGTGAACCTTTCACCTTTTGATATGCCAATCTCATTGACTTGAATTCCACCACCAATTTTTCCAGAAATTGATTCATAAAGTACCCAATTATTTATTCCTAATAATTCCATTCTATCCTCATTTGCTGATTGAATAATAAACCTAAAACAAACGTTTTCTTCTATCTTTTTTCCAAGAAAATTAAGTGAATTAGGAAGTATCATTCCTGTATTAGTTGAAATATCAATTGTTATGGTATCCCCATTTTGAAACCAACTACCTTCTCTGTATTTCCAGACCGGTAGTTCCTTGTTTGTATCAGATATAACCACTTTGTTGTCTAAAAATTTAATCCAAAAACTAAAATCCATGCTAAATATTCCATCATTTTCTTTTTCAAATTCTCTTGATTCAAGTACCCAAATTCCATTTAAATCAACTTCCTGAACATCACATCGAAAAAATAGCAAAGTAATAAATAGTAAACAAGTCAATCTCATTTTCTAAAGTTTAGGTTTGCCGTCAGTCAAAAAACAACTGACGGCAAATAGTTATTTTTAATTCTTCACCAACGTCCCCTCAAATTCCAACTCCTCACTATTGACCGGCACTAAATCCTTTAACTCATACAAATCCTTATAACCATACCCATACAAATTAATAAATGTAGGAATATTCAAGGCCAACGGCTTGCTTTTCGCCGCAAAACTCATTGGGTCACCCAAAATATTATTATTGCAGTAAATCAAAATGCGCGTATCTTTAGAAGGGATAATTTTCGCCAATTTATCGGCGGTAAAATCAGAGAAATTTAAATGAATTGCTCCTTTTAAATGCTTGCCATCATAAGCATGTTTCGAGCGCGTATCTAAAATAATCGTGCCTCTCTCTTGCGCCATTTTTTGAAATTTAGCAACACTCAACATCCGCTTTTTTCGATAATCTTCGACCTCTTTCGTCATTTGCGTAAAGCCTGGATAATCCACCAATGCGCTTGAATAAGTCGGCATACTTGTTATTTCTTCCATCACCAAACCTTTCCCTACCGCCTGATTCTGAATAGATTGCAGCATTGAATTTTCAAAATTAGCCCCCCCCGTCACTGGTGTATTTTGAGTTAAAAATTGCTTGCGTTGGCTGTTTAAATTTTGAATTTGTGCGTTTATTTGCGACCGTTCCGCTGTTTTTTCTTCAATCACCAAAACAATGGAATCCATATTTAAATTAAAAAATTCAGTTGGTAGATTTTCACTTTTTGTCAATACTTTTTTATCCTTTTTATACGCATCGACCAAGTCCCATTTTTCATTAGAATAACTTTTCGAGGATTTAAAAGCTGCCCGTTCGACGGTATTTGCTAAACTGTAAGACGAGGCATTGGCATCTTGTCGCTGCATGTTTTCCTTGCGTGTTTTGCCTTCATTTCCATACGAAATATAGGTATCATTTAGTTCCTCATTCAATTTAGAAATCTCTTTATCATACGGCGATTCTACATAAATCGTCTGCGCATTGTGGTCGATACTCGCGAACTCTCCGCCTGCCAACACTGCGCCACTTTGCCACTGCAAAGCAATGCCTTGTTCCTGTGGTCCACAGAAAATTGTGTTGATTAAAATGTCTCGCTGTTTCGCTATTTTCACTACTTCTCGGTAATTGACAGGACCTTGCGCGAAAGATTCATTACCTGCAATATATATCATCCGCAAGCTATTTTCGCTATTGTTCCACTGCAATTCATTGAGGGATTTTTGCATCACCAAACCGCAATATTCTTGGCTACCACCAGTGCTCAAGGAAAATAATTCCTCCGATATTTTGTCCATATCTCTAGTAAAACTAGCAACTTGACGAATCCAATTGTTCGCCCCGTAATTATTCGAGCCAAACTCATACAGCGCAATTTCCACTGGTGGCGTTTCTCCGTTTCGCTTCAAAGTAGATAGCTCGTTGACGATTTTCCAAAGCTGCGATTTGGTTTGTTCGATTAAGCCGTTCATTGAGCCTGATGTGTCGAGGAGGAGCGCGAGTTGGATGACATTTTCGTTGCTATCGCCTGTGTTGGTTTCAGCGGTTGTCGTTGGTTCGGGGTTAGGTTCTGAAAACCAGTTTTTGATAAAATTACTGGCTTTGATTTGGACGGTCATTCCGATGATAAATAAGGAAATGAGAGTGAATGCTCCGATTAATACTTTTGTATTTTTCATAAAAAAAGATATTTTTGATTTAGGTAAACAAGTTGAATTAATATTTATTTTTATCGCTCCATTGAAATTTTTCTGCTGTTTTTTTCATTGTAAAACATTCATATTCTTCAATTCCAATCTTAGGATTAACCATAAAATTTACTCTATTTTCTGGATATTTTATTCTGCTTCCGATAAACCTATCTAAGGGTAATAATTCAATATTTGAATCTGATATTGCGTTAATTATGAATCTAATGTCTTTTATCTTATTTGTCTTTTTATGAGACATCATACTTGAGTGAGGTTGGACATTTTCATTTTCAAAAATCTTAATAAAAATTGTATCTGAACTTTGATGCCATTTACCTATATCGCAAGACCATATTTGCGAAAACTTATTATTAGAATTTGAAATAATTATTCTTTCATCTGAAAATTTCACCCAGAAAGAATGATTAGAATACATATAAGCTCCTCTTATTTTTTCTCCTTTAAGTTCCCAAACTCCATTTATTCTACTTTGAGAAAAATTGGTCGTTGAAAAAATAGCTATCAATGAAATTGTTAAGATGATTTTCATTTCCAGTTTTTTTTGAATTGTTTCAGCAAATCTCGACTTAAAAAACAGTAAAAAAAATACAGTCTTTGGGAAGGTAACGGCTCGCTTCGTCAATGCACCATTTGGCTTTGTAAAGGTGTCTTTTTTAGCATTTTCTAAAAAAAGAGAGTTGGAAAAGAGTTGTATCTTTGTGTTGTAGCGGCGACTTTAGTCACCAAGCTGCTGCTTCAGGATAAGACGGCTTGGCGAATAATTGGAATCAATTAAATAATTCCAGTGTTTCAGCCACAGAGTGGCAGCTCTCTTGGTAATAATGTTTATTACTTTTATAAAGTCGCAGCGCGACGGCACTCTGTAGCTAGATTCCTGAATATCAATTAGTCCCCCACTACATCACCTAATTTCAAAAAAAATGGTCAGCAAAAGAATCAAGATTGCTTTCTTTCTACTCCTCTGCTTCTGGCAAATAAACGCCCAAAGCAAGGGTAAATTCAATTCCCGTCAACTTTCTCCGATTGAACAAAGACTAGCGGAAGCCAAAGACCTAAAATCTATCAATCCAACCAAAGCTATCGAAATTTTAGAAGGCGTTTTTGGGCAAGCGAGGCGTAAAAAAAATCCTGCGCTGGAATCGGAAGCCTATTTTTTATTGGGAGGAATTTATGAAGAAATTGGTCAAAAAGAATTGGCTTTGCAGCGATATGAGAATGCGTATCGGTTGGTGAAGGATAGCAACGATAAGGCAGTTTTGACTACTCGATTATTGGCTTTAGGAAATATTACTTATGATTTAAAAAACTATTCAAATTCGGCAATTTATTTTCAAAAATGTGTCGATTATAAAATGGGCGATGCGGTTGAAATTCGCTGTCAGGAAGGTTTGGCAGATGTCGCGATTGTGCAGAGAAAATTTGAGGAAGGTTATTTATTAAATCAGCAAATTGAACAAACGCCGCAGTTCCAATCGGATAGCTTAGTACAGTCAAAAGTGATGGCGCGAAATGCGGAAATTTATGCCAATCAAAACCAGCAAACGAAGGCAAATGATAGCTATTTAAATTCGATTCAAAACTTGCCGCAGCAGCAGATTTCTGAAAAAGATTATGAGACATTTAAAAAGGCAAAAAATACCGTCAACTCTTACAATGTCTCCCCAAATGAGCGCATTAGCCTGAACATTAATACTTTAGAAAAAGCACCTTTACAAGCTATTCCAATAAATTCGGTTTTGGAAGAACGGTTGGCCATTGCAGATTTGTACATTGATTTGGACAATTTGGTGCAAGCGGGGAAATATTTAGCGGAAGCAAAAGAAGCAATTGATGAAGACGTAAGTTTAGAAAAAAAGGCGGAAATTTTCAAGAAATCTTCGGAGTTGAATTTCAAAAAAGGTGCGTATGAAATGGCGCAAGCCGACTACCAAAAATATACGCTAGAAAAGGATAAAATTATTACAGAAAAAGAGGAAGAATTGAATCAATTAATCGCGATTTTACAAGGACAAGGCAAGATTGATTTGATTGAAAAGGATGTGGCTTATGAAGAAAAGGAAGCCAGCTACTTAGAGACTCAACTGTTTACCCAACGTATAATTATTGGTTTGTTAAGTTTATTATTGCTAGCAGCTTTAGTGGCATTTTATCTTATTTTTAAAAATATAAAAGCACGGCGAAAAGCGAATCAATTGCTCCTTTTAAAATCTTTGCGCACGCAGATGAATCCGCACTTTATTTTCAATGCCTTGAATTCTGTCAATAATTTTATTTCAAAAAATGATGAAAAATCAGCGAATAAATTCTTGACGGATTTTTCAAAATTAATGCGCCTCGTTTTGAATCATTCGCAAAAAGATTTTATTGCGTTGGAGGAAGAATTGAACTTGATTGAGTTGTATTTAAAATTAGAACATCTGCGCTTTCGAGATAAATTTGATTTTAATTTTGAAAAAGACACTGCCCTATCAACGATTGATTTACAAATTCCGCCGATGCTAATTCAGCCATTTATTGAAAATGCGATTTGGCACGGACTGCGGTATAAAACGGAGAAAGGACACCTAAATGTCAGCATTCAAAAAGAAGACAGCACCATTTTAGTCGAAATAAAAGACAACGGTATCGGTCGTCAAAAATCACAGGCACTCAAAACTACCAACCAAAAAAACTACCAAAGCGAAGGAATGAGAAACGTCGGAAAACGGCTCGAACTCATCAACGAAATTTACGGTAAAAACTACCAAATCAATGTCGCTGATGCAGATAAAATCGCCACAGACCCTGGTACAATCGTCCAACTAAAAATCCCCATAGAAGCATGAAAAGCTTAACTACCATCATCATCGACGACGAGCAAGACAGCCGCGAAACCCTGCGCAATTATGTCGGTAAATACTGCCAAAATGTGCGAATTCTTGCGGAATGCACCAATATTTTGGAAGCGCAAAAAGCCATTCCGATTCATCAGCCTGACTTTCTTTTTTTGGATATTGAAATGCCGTATGGAAATGCTTTTGACTTGTTGGATGGCTTGGAGGAAATTGATTTTGAAATTATTTTTGTCACTGCATTTAGCCAATATGCGGTACAAGCATTTAACCTGAGTGCAGCACATTATTTGCAAAAACCTGTTGACATTGATGAATTAATCGAAGCAGTTGGTAAAGTAAACACACGGTTGGAGACGGTTGACCAAATCAATCATTCTAAAATTTTATTGGAGAATTTATCGGCACTGAACACGCAGCATCAGAAGGTCGTTCTGCCATTATTGGATGGGTTTTTAGTCGTCAAATTGCAGGAGATTTTGTATTGCGAAGCACAGGATAATTTCACTTGTTTTTATATGACGGATGGGCAAAAGCATCTGATTTGTCGCAAACTTAAATTTTATGAAAACACGTTTTCACAACATGGATTTTGCCGAGTGCATCGGTCGTTTATGATAAATTTAGAATTTGTTAAACGGTATGTTAAGGGGAAAGGAGGGACGGTTATTTTGGAAAATAGGAAGGAAATTCCTGTGGCGAATGCGCGGAAGGCGGCATTTTTAGAGCAAATTGGTTAAAATTTAGACGCACGACATCAGGCAAATAGGCCTTATATCGTGCGCCAATTCTTTATTATTTTCTAATTCCCCAACCGCCCCTCTATTTTCTGCAAAAACGAATAGATATGATTATACCAATCCGAAAACCCTTCGCGCAGCCAAATAGTTTGCATATATTTTCTTTGAAAAACAGCGCGCTGCGTCAATAACGTTTTCGACGTTGCGTCATCTGTTACAATTGGAATCGCTTGTAGCTCAAAATTTTTATAAAAAATTTGGATATTCTGGCTAATCGTCGCAACTACTTTTGCTCGTTGTTGCTCCGTTAAATCTTTTGATACGATGTAGTATGAACGGTTTTCAAGGAAGCTAAAATTCACTCCTAAAGGCGCACGGTTTGCTATCACACACGCGATAATTTTACCCGTTTTAGCATCTGTTATTTTCAAAATTCGGCGAAGGCGAGTCATGCTATATTGCCGAAAAATTGCGCCCAAAGCATAAAATTGTAAATCCGCTTGGTCTAACTCTTCGCCTCTCACGAAAACCATTCCGTACTCTTCCTTCACAAAATCAATCAAAGCAGCATCAACTCCTAAAATTTCTTCAACCGCAAGCCCTTTTTGGGATACTTTTTCAATATTCCCTAATGGTAAATGCAGGTATTTAAACATTAGTAAAGAAGCTTTCTCTTCGCCCAATTTATTATACATCGAAGCAAAAATTCGATAGGCATATCGGTTGGTTGGTCGAAACCAATTTTGGCAACTTTGTATCTGATTTTTACTAAAATAAAACTCTGCCCGATCTTGCGCAGCCATCATTACTTTCAGGGAAAGCATAGGATTTCCAGTCGAAACTAAATGTTGTGAAAACAAACTGTAATTGCCTTGCTTCCATGCGGTAATAGACGCAAAACCTTTTTTAAGTAACTGATTTTCAGCTGTTATCGTCCACAAAAGTTCTTCTTTGCTTTTAAGCAATTTGTTCCAATTCGCATTTATTTTCGCATAATGCGGCATTAGCAGTTTCTTCTTTTCAGGATATAAGAAACCGATATCTTCGTATTTTTTAAAAAGTCCTTTAGCTGTTTCCCCATTCAATTGAATGGGAAAAACTTTAGCCCGTTGTTGCCTATCTAGTATAGTATTCATTTTGTTCGTAGTATTTTTTTGTGATAAAAAAGAAAGTATTGACCTCTAAATATCAACTTGCTATTTCCATAGGCTGACTGTATTTTTTAAGTTTTTGTAAATCAATAGAAATACCCAAGCCGTCTCCTTCCAACCGTTGGGCAATCCCTTTTTTAGAAAAAGTTAATGGTTTTGTACCGATATCTTCTTCCATAAAAAAAGGCGCGAATGAACCTTCCAAATATTTTAAATCGTGGGTTTGTGCAAACAATCGACCTGCGGAACTTAGGATGGCAGTTTCTCCCACATTGCACCCTAATTGGCAGGCGATGCCCTGAGCTTTCGCAAATTTGTGAATAGCCGAAGCTGCGCGCAAACCACCTGATTTTGATATTTTCAAATTGAATAAAAGCTGTTTTGGATTTATTTTTTCAGCAAAATAAGCTGCCTGATTTAAGGTATAAACAGACTCATCTAACAGTAATGGCATTGTTACCTTCCTGCTTAATTGTGGCAATTTTTCAATTTCCTCGGCAATCAATGGCTCCTCAACACAACTAATATTGAAACGCTCCAATTCTTTGATACGAACAATCGCCTGTTCCATCGTCCACGCTCGATTAGCATCCACACGAATGTCAACCTCCCATCCTAAAATTTTTCGAGCCAAAGCAAGATTTTCCACATCATTTGGATAGCCGACTTTCATTTTTATTTGCTGCAATTCCAATTTTTTGACAAACATCAACCATTGCAGCAATTTGTCAAGTGACAAATAGGGCAATACCCCAGAATAGTTGATAGGAAAACTTTGATTGTTATTTAAAAATCTCGAAATAGAGCAGTGTTGGTTTTGACCTAATAAATCTAAAAATGCTATTTCTAAAGCGGAAATCATTGAAGGCATTTTATACTTTGCATACAATTCTTGGCACAAATCATCCACATCCTGTATTGTATTTATTGACCGATTGATACAATAAGCTTGTGCATTTTCGAGGGCGTTTTGTAGCTCCGAAAGCGATTCTCCCGTGACATATTCACGAGGCGCACCTTCACCATAGCCCGTTTTGTCATCATCTGTATACACTGCCACGACGACCGAACTTGACATAGCCCGATTTTTCAAATGATGATTAATTGAAAAAGAAAAAGGTATCCTAACTGGATAGATGCTAATATTCGTAATTTTCATTTTAAGGAGGATTTTTGAAAATTTACAATAATTTATTTAGTCAAGTGATGCACACCTGATAACCAATCACGGTATACAACTTAAAAAAAGTAGCACTTCACATCAATTCTTGATGCAAAAGCCTTGTAGTGTCCGATAAATTCTAATACTCTGATTTTAACTGGTAAAGGTCTTCTCACTTAGAGTAACTTATTTTATGTTTCCAATAGACTTTATGAATGAGTAGCTTTTTTAGAATTGCAAATAATTGATGATCAATAGTTTGCGAATTATCCAGAGTCGCCATTCATAAAGTCTAATAGAAATTTACCTTTCATTCTAAACTTGGTTACAAAATAGCCGTTTTCTATAAATATTTAGCGAAAACGTTTCAGCGTAAAAAAAAAGTTAAATATTGGGCATTTTTTTGAAAAAACAAGTTTTTCCATCAAAAAAGTCATTACAAATACTTAATTTTTAATACATTATATAAATATAATGTATCATTCCTACAAATAACGTTACCAACTGATGCTACGCAAGCAATGTCTTGCGAGACCGTACTTTCAGCGAGAAGTGATTTAGCCAACTAGTTTTTAAAAGTCGTTAAGAACTCCATAGTGGTTGAACGATAGCGAGTTCATAGAGTTTAGACTTTTAAATGCTATTGGGCGTTAAGAAATGAATAAAGTTACTTTTTTGAGAGAGGAACGCAAGATAAATAGATTCAGATTCTTGACAAGATATTTATTTCGCGTTCCTTAACGCTCCAAAATTATGAAAATTATGTAAAAGAATGTAAAAGAATGTAAAAGAATGTAAAAGAATGTAAAACAAAATAAATGTAACTACTCAGGTACTTTAATTTATTGATTATCAGTTATTTATAATTTTGTTTAAAAATGATATTTGTCTGATTTTCTCAAATTTTTGACAAAAAATCACTTTTTTTAACATTTCCGTAACTTAAAATACATTATTTTAACTATTTTTAACTAAAAATAGTTAAAAACCACCTAAGTAGTTACACTCTATTAAATGATTTTTTAAGTTTCTTAAACGGAAAAAGGGCAGACTATAAATGGCTAATTTATTATTTTATTTTGCCTAAGTAGAGGCAAAATATGTAACCCTACTTAAGTGAATCTTTAGTGCGAATTCTATGATTAAAGCAAGAGAAAATTTAAAAATATTTGACAAAAATTTATTGAATTTTTAGGAGTCAAAAATTAGGTTTTTTTATCAAAAAGTTCGGTATTGAGCTAACATCAGTTAGTCAATAAGTAATTGAATTTTACAGTTTCTTATTAGATGTTTAAACATTCAGTTAATTAGTGTTGTTAATTTAAAAGCTAAACCATCTATCAATTTTAAAACACAACGAAATGAAAAAGATAGCAAAAAACATCCTCCAAAATGCCCATACTTATGAAAGTTATCGCCAATTAATTGATACTCTTTTTACACAAAATAAAACTACTGGCGACGACCATAGCGAAGCCATGTTAGCGTATACTAAACTCAATCTTGCACGGATGAACAAGTGGGACAAACGTACCCGATTAACGCCCGAAACCTTACAAAATCTTAGTAAAATCCAGCGTCCTTTAACTTGGCTGGTTATCACTGAAGGTTGGTGTGGCGATGCTGCACAGATTGTCCCCGTGCT
Organism: Saprospiraceae bacterium; assembly: GCA_047629355.1. Taxonomy (GTDB): domain Bacteria; phylum Bacteroidota; class Bacteroidia; order Chitinophagales; family Saprospiraceae; genus CAYUNA01. The sequence goes on from JBLHWU010000001.1 coordinate 46,148, forward strand.
TCATAAAATGGCTTTGGAAAACGACAATATCACGCTCCGTTTTATTCTTCGCGATGCGCATCCTGATATTATTGACGCCTTTTTGACTAATAGTGGGCGGTCGATTCCAAAAGTAATAATTTTGGATACCGAAACGTCAGAAGTGTTGAACTCTTGGGGACCACGCCCTACTGAGATGCAGGCGATGATGATGGGTGTTAAGGCAAAATCAGCAACAATTGCGGATGCTGCTAAAAAGAAAACGTTATCGCAAGAGGCTGCGCAACAATTGCATCTTTGGTATGCAAAAGACAAGGCAAAGACAACGCAGCAGGAATTTTTAGCAGGAGTTGGGTCGCAGATTACATAAGGAATGCGAAAAAAAGACAGTGCGCCTCGCCTGCGGCGAGGCGGGTGGACTCTCGAGAATGAAAAAGGATTTTAAACAAAACTTTTTTCATCCTCAAACGCCTCTTATTTAAAATTACATAAAGTCCACATCCACATAATACGGATATTTCATCAGCAACTCAATTGCCTTTTTTGCATCAAATCCTTTGTGGACAATGCGGTGCAACATCTGTATAATCGGAACATGTAAATTATAATGATCAGCAAGATGTTTCGCGATATTCAAAGCGCGAACACCTTCTGCCAATTCAGGCATCGTTTTCTTGATTTCTTCCACCGATTCTCCTCGTCCAAGTCGTGCACCAAAGGTAAAATTTCGACTATTTTCGCTGGTAGCTGTACAGACGAGGTCACCAATTCCTGCCGTTCCAACAAAAGCTTTTGGTCCTGCGCCCATTGCTTTTCCGTAATAAATCATTTCAATCAAGCCGCGATTAATGAGTAATGCTTGAATATTTTTACCCAAACCCATTCCAGCTAATGCACCTGAACCAATTGCAATGATATTTTTCAACGCACCTGCCAATTCTGCACCGAGGATTTCTTTTGTACCAAATACTTGAAAATTACTACCATTCAACGCGTCTTTACCAGCAAAAATAACTTCATTAAATTTACTCGCAATCACAGTCGCTGTCGGTTGCCCTTCCATGATTTCAGTCGCCAAATTTGGACCAGATAAGCAGCCGACGCGAACCACTACGCTTTCTTCTCGAATAATTTCACTCATCGTACTCACATCATTTCGAGTAATTTTTTTAGTCTCTAAATCCGCTTCCGTCAAGTCTTTTATGTCAAAACCCTTCGTTCCATGTATTAAAATATGGTAAGGATGTAGAAATGGAGACAAATTTCGCATCATACTCCGAAAACCATCGGATGGAATAATCGGGAAGATTAACGTGCATTTTTTTGCAACTTCTTCCAAACTATTGGTCGCAATAATATTGGTGGGCAACTCCCGTTTCAAGCCCGTATTGTAGTGCTTTTCATTGATAGACGCTACCAATTCAGGATTTCGAGAGAACTGAATCACCTCGGTTTTTTGCGCCAACAACTCTGCTATCGCTGTTCCAAAACTTCCTGCACCAATGACCCCAATGGGCTTTTTTTGCTGAATTTCCGCCATTTTATTTTTTAAAAATTTCACAAAGGTATCTGATACGCAACAACGCTATCAGATACCGGCAAATTTAATTTAAAATTTTGAGCTATTCGTTTTAAGTAAAAACGATTTAATAAGTTGACCCATTAGACTTTATGAATGAGTAGCTTTTTTAGAATTGCAAATAATTGATAATCAATAGTTTGCGAATTATCCAGAGTCGCCATTCATAAAGTCTATTGATACACCATAATTTTTTCTGCTAAAAAAAATCGTTGCATAACCTTCGTTACGGAACTATTTTTTGTGTTTTTCAGAAGGAAAAAGGACAAGTATCATCGCCCAAGTTATTGAATCGCTTTTACTAAGACAACTGTTTTGACAAAAAAGCGTTTATTTTTCAAAAATAATCAATCTATTTTAAAAATGACAAAGATACTTTTAACTATATTATTTTCTATTGCCTCATTTACAACTGTTTTCACACAAGAAATCAGCCAACCAACTTGTGGTCCTGGTGGTTCGGAATATGCACACGATACCGTCAACTTTCAAAGTTATGCAGAGGAAGCAGATGGTTATTACCTTTTTGAACCACAACAGCCCCAACCAGATTCAGCACCTATTATTGTGTTTTTTCATGGCTATGGCGCGTACAATCCAATGGCATATGGCCAATGGATTCAGCATTTGGTACGCAAAGGGAGTACGGTGATTTTTCCACGCTATCAGGAAAGTATGCTGTCTCCCCTACCCTCTGGCTATGCGGACAATTGTGCAATCGCGATTAAAGATGCCCTGAAAAAACTTTCGACAGGCGACCATGTGCGTGCAAAAAAAGGCAATTTATCTTTCGTAGGACATTCGTTTGGTGGAGCAATTTTAGCCAATTTAGCGGTGAATTATAAGGCGTTTGGGATTCCAAAACCAGCGGTTGCGATGTTGTGTTCGCCAGGCACGGGATTCGTTTCAATGGGGAGGCTGGATTCTTATGAAGAGATGCCTGCGGATATAAAATTATTGGTGACGGTCAGTGAAAATGATAAAATTGTTGGTGACGAATTTGCCTTGCGCGTTTTCAATGAAGCTAAGCATGTCCCCGATAAAAATTTCATCCGCCAATTTCGCGATAAAAACGGCGACGAATATGTTTCTGCGCAACACAATGAAGTTTACTGTTTGCTGATGGACTATGATTCAGGACATCGGTCGCCTTCTGCACGCCGTTCGATGCGAATTTCTAAGACCAATGCAATGGATTATTATGGCTATTGGAAATGGTTTGATGCGCTTTTGGAATGTTCCAGAAGTGGTAATTATTGCGAGTATGCTTTAGGGAATACCCCAGAACAACGATCTTTGGGTTGCTGGAATGATGGGACGGCGATTAAGGAGGTAGAGGTTTTAACGAAGTAGGTGGATTAATACTTTATAAAATATTTAAGCGTATAATTTTTTTTCACTAATAATTATTAGGATTTCTAAGGTAACTACTCAGGTACTCTATAGTTGACAAAGGGGTCTTAGGGGAGAGGAAAATTGGATTTTTATAAAAAATCCAATTTTTCTCTCCCCTGAGCCTCCTCCCCCCGCCGCCGAAGGCGTCGGGGGAGGGTGTTTTTGAGGGAAGAATTTGGGCTTATCGCCCAAACTCTTCCCTCAAACTCCCCAAAATAAGACCTGAGTAATTGATTACTACGCGTTACTTCTGATTTACTATGGCAATTTTTCTACGAAAAATTAACGCTTCTAATTAAAGTTGTGTCTGCAAAAAAATAGCTAAAAATCATCTTAACTATCATAAAAATCATCAGCAAAAAAATCGTCTCAAAAACGCCATACCCCCCTAATAAAAAATAGGTATTTGATACTCAATCGAATATCAAATACCTAAATATTGCACTCCTGTGCGCCGTCAAACGTTTACCGTCAAACCGCCTTTTTTTTCTTTTTCTTTTCTTCTAAACGTTCAATCAAACGGCTCGAAATGCGGAGAAAATCCATCTCCGTAAGAATACCAATCAACTCGCCATTTTTAACCACAGGCAAGCAACCAATTTTGTTGCTACGCATAATTTGCAAGGCTTCCAAAATCGTTTGGTCAGGGCTAATTGAAATAACTTTTTCAATCATAATCTCCTTAACAACAGCCGCTTCCTTGCTATTAAATGAATGCTTTTTCGAATAATAGCGCAGTAGTAAACGGGAAGTAATCAATCCCACCAAATTACCCTTCGAATCTTCAACGGGCATATAGCGAACCTTGCGCCAATCCATCAATTCCGCAACTAATTCAATTAAATCATCTTTTTGAACCGTAAATAAATCAGTCGCCATGAATTCTTCTACCCGTAATTTCCCAGGGCTGTATTCCGCTAGAATTTCTGCTTCTGGTAGTTCCCACAAGTGAACGGGCGTTTCCGTTTCCTGATTTTTAATAATACTTGCGGTCAAAATTGACAGCGCTTCATCCTGTCCAACACTTTTTTTCAAATTAGAAAATGCCCGCAATTGCCAACGCGCGCCGTTCATGTGTAATTTTGCTCGTGCTTCGATAATACCCATATATCGTTCAATATCCTCAGGAGCTACTTTTTGTAAGGTCAAACCATGCCGCGCTAATGGAATCAATTCTTGTAAGACCAAATCGCACGCCGATATTTTCTTCTCTCCAAACCAATTGAAACTGGTATCAATCCCAAATTTCGCTGCTTTCAAAAAATTATCGCTCACATCTTCCCAGCTCAAATGCTCTCGAATGTCATTTATTTTATCATGCATTCCAACCACTGCCCCTAACCATAATGCAGCATTAGCTACCTCATCAATCACTGTTGGACCAGCAGGCAATACCCGGTTTTCGATACGCAAATGCGGCTTGCCATTATCACTCACGCCATAACACGGACGATTCCAGCGATACACCGTCGAATTGTGTACTTGCAAAGCTCGCAGCTTCGGCACTTTACCTTTTTTAATCGTTTCTACTGAATCCTCTTCCAAATCAGCTGCCAACAAAACACGGAACCGAGCAATGTCTTCTCGATAAATTTCTAGAACAGATTTATCTAACCAGCCACTCCCAAAACTTACCCTCGGGCTGCGTTCTCGCAAATGTTCCTGACTCGTCCGGGTATCCAGTGCTTGCTGAAACATCGCAATTCGCGTCTCATGCCACAACCGCCGACCAAAAACCATCGGAGAGTTGGCTGCAATCGCCATAATTGGGCCAGTAAGCGCTTGCGCAATATTGTACATTGGTACAAAATTTTTCGGCGACACCTGCAAATGCACTTGAAAACTGGTATTCACGGCTTCTAAAAGCGGTGAATTGTGTTTCAAACGCAATTCATCAATACCATCCAAATTCAATTCAAAATCAGAGCCTTGAAGTTGCTCTTGAATCGCTTCCATTAAAGCAAAATACCGCTTTTTTGGTGTCAAGTTGTGAAAATCCAAATCGGACTTTCGCAAGGTTGGCAATATGCCTGTTAGCACGACTTTGGTTTTCATTCGTTTGAGTTTCTCTCTAATTTTATTCAAATTAGTAAGATTCTCCTCCTCCAATTCGCTGAGGCATTTATTTTCAAAAACACGCGGCGTCAAGTTCGTTTCCAAATTAAAACGCGCCAATTCCGTCTCTACCCAATCCCAATCTTTCATCCTTTTCAGAGCTTCCATCGCAACTGGGGCAGGTTTAAAATCTTTGTTATCAACGAGACACATTTCTTGTTCTGCCCCGATGCGGGTAATGTCACTTTCAAACCAATCATTTTCCAGCATGTATTCCAATGCCTTAACATCGTTCAGCAGGTAGCGCACAAATTTTTGCATTTGTGGCTGTTCTTTCACTATCGAAACTCTTTGTTCGCCCATTTTTATTACTTTATGAGTGGATTTTTGGTGTCAACCCCCCGACCCTTAAAGGAGAGTACATCCAAGATATTTATAAAATTCTACCTTAAAAATATTGTTTTTAGCCTAAGTTTTGAAACCGCATTTCTTACATTAAACGAATGTACCCCCCTTTAGGGGTCGGGGGGACTTCAAAGGCTTAAAACATTGCCGAAAAATAGAAAACAATTTAGGGAATAAAAATAAATAGGAAGGAAAAAATAAAAAAGAAGTGGAAAAACATGGTGATTTTCGAAATCACCATGTTTTAAATAAGAAAAATTTTATCTAAAAATGCCAAAACAATCATTGAATCGTTCTGCTTTTTTTCGCTGCTTCACCAATTCACTTTCGTCAAAATTCAAAACGATTGAAATCTCGTGCGCGCCACCTGACCGTGAATTATTTAAATCAGAAACGGTAACATCGTAGCTATAGCCAATTTTGAAATAATCATATTTAAAACCAAATAAAGCAATCACAGCATCAGCGTTTCCAAAAGCATGACGATACCAGCCACCAAAAAACAAAGCACCAGTATTGAAATAGGCACCTCCATTGACTTGCCCTTGCTCGCCTTGTTTGACAACCATTAAGTTAGGAGAAATATAAGTTGCCCCCCGTCGATTATTGGCTCGTTGAAGTTCTATCTGCGCCCCTCCATGTATGGATAACCGTTGACTTAACCCTTCATTTAATTGGTCATTGATGCCTAACAGTCCTTCATTCGGTGTAGCTAAGTGTTTGATAGAAAATCCACCGTAAAAAACTGGCCCATACGCCAAAATTCCCGCCCCCACATCGAAGTGCGTTTTACTCACCAAATCAGGTCGCAATTCATTCGTTGGATTTGGATTACCCGCCACGTCAACTGGCCCAGTAATCTCGTCCAATTGGTCAAAAAACTGAAATCTATCCCAATCTAAATTGAGCGACCGAAAACCTGCTTCTACCCCAATTTTTATTTTAAAATTACGATTCACTTCCACACGGTAGGCGAAAGTGGTCGCAAATTTAGTAGTTTTGTACAAGCCATCTCCGGAATCATCAGATATCAATAAAAACCCAACCCCACTATTCAGTCCTGGCATGAATTGGCTATACGACGCTCCAAAAGTCTCGTAACTTTGCGGCCCTTCAATACCCGTCCATTGCTTTCGGTAATTGACTGCTAGCCTCGGTGCGAGCGTATTCCCAGCAAAAGCAGGATTCAGCACCATCGGCGTCGCATAAAATTGGCTAAAAATCGGGTCTTGTGCTTTTAATGTTCCCACAAAACACAGCATCGTTGCTAAAAAAAGTATTTGTCTTATCATTGACCTATTTATTTTGGCGGGTTACAATAGACTTGTTACTTAAATAGAAACAGTCATTTGAAAATGTCTTTTCCGCTATTTTCCTTAAAAAACTCCTTTAATTAGAGATACTATTCAAGCATTTTTTAAGCAAACTACCGAAAAAACCTAAATTTCAACTAACTATTTCTATTCTGAGTAACTGGTCTAATAGAAAATCGCGTAATTTTGCGGTAAATCTTAGAAAACAAGTCATGCTTGAATTCTTAATTATTTAGAAACCCCGTATTCCCGACATTTCGTACCTTTCAAATGTTAAAAACACGACGGTTCAATAACTTTGTAATAATCGTTACGTTTTGAAAACGAAAAAATGTGGAACTTGGGTATTTCAAATTAGAAATTTAAGTTCTATATTTTTAAAAACAACTATCCAAAGTGCCAAAAATATCAAAATTACCAGCTTTCAAGTTCAAACTTCCGCAAAATATGAAAAATATACTAACTTTTGCTATTGCTTTCTTTACTTTAACTTCCACTTTTGCAAACCTTCCGACAACCATAACCCGAACACTCAATTGGAGTGCGAAGCCTTTGGTTCATCAATTTGATGGAGTTGAAAAATTTACCATTCAAAATTTTGACAAGGCAGTTTATAATGAGAGCCATCCTTCGCTCCCCTATTTTTCAGAGCGATTTAAAGTAAATTCTCCTGGCACAATCAATGTAGAATTATTGGATGCGCAATACGAATCTTTTGAAAAAGAGGCATCGCCAGATGATGTCTTATTATCAGACAGAATTAATTTTCAAACGAAAGTACAAAAAGACCGGCGTGAATATTTTGCCCACATCAGCTTTATTCCAATTATTAAAACAGGACCTAATACTTACGAAAGATTGGTGAGTTTTACCGTACGGACAGGCTTTCGGGCAAGTAGTGCGCCTGTTGCAAATCGAGGTGGCGAGACGTATAATTCAAAATTAAGTAGCGGTGATATTTATAAAATTGCAGTCGCAGAAACAGGCATGCACAAATTGACCTACGACTTTTTGAAAAATGAGTTGGAAATTCCAATTGACGATATTGACCCTCGTAAAATTCAGATTTTAGGTAACGGTGGCGGTGTTTTACCAGTTAGTTTGGTGACAGAAGTGACGGATGATTTGGCGGAAAATGCAGTAGAAATTGTGGGTGAAGGAGACGGTAGTTTTGATGAAAATGATTACATCCTATTTTATGGGCAAGGCGCAAGTGTTTGGACTTACAGCACGGCAAATGAGCAGTTTGAGAAGCCGATGAATTTTTATGACAATAACAATTATTACTTTATAAAAATTGGCTCGACCAATGGAAAACGAGTCACTACCCAAGCTTCTGTTTCGGGAACAACCAATAGCGTAACTGTTTTTGATGCATACATGCGCTACGAAGAAGACCGTGTGAATTTGATGCACGATTGGTCAGGTGGACAAGGTTCCGGACAGCAGTTTTTTGGTGATTTTTATAAATTACAAACCGAATACAATTATTCGGAACAAGTGAAAGCAACTAATTTGGTAAATAATTCGACGGTGAAAGTGATGGCAGGAATGGCGGCGCGTGCCTTGACAAGTTCAAGTTCTCGATTTTCATTAACTGCGAATGGCAATACTTTTACCAGTAATACTTTTTCAAAAACAGGTGGCGACCAAACTGATTCTTACGCCAATTACAAAAGCATCACAGAAACATTTACAACCAATTCTACGGTGTTGGACTTGGCTATCAATTATTCAAATGCAGGTAGCAGCAGCAATGAAGCTTGGTTAGATTTTATTCAAATTAATTATCGGCAACGTTTGGAGATGACAGGCAATCAAATGGCTTTCCGAGAGGTTAATAGTCAAAATTTTCCAAATAGTGAATTTAAAATGACCGGTGCAAATGGCAATATTACCATTTGGGATATAACAGATTTGGCGACAGCGAAGGTACAAAATGCGAATTCAAGCGGGACTCAATTGACTTTTGGTGCACAGACAGAAGGCATCGTCAAAGAATTTGTTGCTTTTGACAAAAATACGGCTTTACGCTCTGCAACCGCGGCTGGTCAAGTTGAAAATCAAAATATTCATGGTATTGAAAACGTTGATTTCGTAATTATTTACCACGAAGATTTTTTAGAACAAGCAGAAAAATTAGCAAAACACAGAATGGACCACAGCGATATGGCGGTGGCAGTCGTGGACATTCGAGATTTAGAAAATGAGTTTTCTTCAGGACGTAGAGACGCCTCAGGGATTAGAAACTTCGCGCGAATGTTATATGATCGTAGCGACCAATTTAAAACCTTATTGCTATTCGGTGATGGTTCTTTTGACCAGAGAAATATTTATGGACAAGAGAATGATTTCATTCCTGTTTATGAAACACCGCAATCCTTGAATCCGGTTTCTGCCTACCCTTCTGATGATTTTTACACCATTTTGGATGAAGGCGAAACCTTGACAAATGGTTCTTTGGACATCGCTGTTGGACGCTTACCTGTGAAAGATGGTGCAGAGGCGGATTTAGTTGTCGATAAAGTTATTTGCTATGATACAGCCGAAGATGCGCTGGGGGATTGGCGGAATCGAATGGTGTTTGTGGCGGATGACGAAGACAATAATACACACGTCGATGATGCCGATGAAATTGCAGACAAAGTAGTGGCACGGAATCCTAACTTGAATGTTGACAAAATTTATTTGGATGCCTTTCCTCAGGAATCAACGCCTGGAGGTACTCGGATTCCTTTGGCAACTGCGGCTTTGAATCGCAATATTTTTAAAGGCGTTTTGGCGGTAACTTATTTGGGACATGGTGGTTCGAAAGGTTGGACACAAGAGCGTGTTTTAAAATTGCAAGATATTTTAGGATGGGAAAATTCAGATAAATTACCCTTGTTTATTACGGCAACCTGTTCTTTTGCCGGTTACGATAATCCAGCATTTACCACAGGTGGCGAGGAAATGTTATTGAATCGAAATGGCGGTGCAGTGGCATTATTTTCTACTACTCGGGCGGTATATGCAAGTGCCAATGCGCGTTTGACGCAAGCATCGGTTGATACACTTTTTTATAAAATAAATAATCAAACCCCAACCATTGGTGAGGTTTTACGGATTTCAAAAAATAAAAATGGGATTAATGAAAGTAACTCTCGAAAGTTTGCCTTACTCGGTGACCCCTCAATGTCCTTGGCTTTACCAAATCTACGCGTAACGACGAATAAAATCAATGGCGTGGATGTGAACGTTAACGTTGATACGATTCGGGCATTGCAAAAAGTGACCGTTGAGGGAGAAATTCAAGATGATTCGGGAAATTTCATTAGTGATTTTAATGGTATTGTTGTCCCAACTATTTTTGATAAACAAGTGGTTTATCAAACTTTAGGTCAAGATGCTTCAAGCCCAGTTAAAGATTACGTTTTACAAAAAAATATAATCTTTAAAGGAAAAGCAAGCGTAACGAATGGTAAATTTTCCTTCACTTTCGTGGTGCCAAAAGATATTGATTATAATTTTGGTGATGGTAAAATTAGCTATTACGCCTACGATAATTCGCAAATGTTGGATGCCGCAGGTCACTTTATTGGTCCCGTTATTGGTGGCACGGACTTGAGTGCCTTATCAGATAATCAAGGACCGACGGTTGATGTTTATATGAATTCAGAAGATTTCGTTTATGGTGGCATTACGGATAGTGAACCGACACTATTGGTTGTTTTGGAAGATGACAATGGTATCAATGTGACGGGTAATAGTATCGGGCATGATTTGAGCGGCGTTTTAGACCAAAACTCGGCGAATACTTTCATTCTAAATGATTTTTACGAAGCTGAATTGGATGATTATACCAAAGGAAAAGTTCGATTTCCATTGTCTGACCTTGCAGTTGGAGAACATGAAATTCGAATCAATGCTTGGGATATTGCGAATAATAATAGTGAAGGTTTTACTAAATTTACCGTTGTTGAGTCTGAAAAAGTGGCTTTGGAACGAGTTTTGAACTACCCAAATCCATTCACCACGAATACTTGCTTCATGTTTCAGCACAATATGGGTTCGCAAGACCTTGATGTTCTCGTGAGTATATATACCATTTCGGGCAGATTGGTGAAAACCATCGAAACGCGCGTCTATTCAGAAGGCTTTGAACTCGGTCGAGAAAATTGCATCGAATGGAACGGCAACGATGACTTTGGCGACCCGCTGGCGAAAGGTACATACATATATAAGGTAAAAGTTCGTGCCAACGGTATGGTCACAGCGAATGGTGGCAAAGACGATTCTCCTGCGACGACGGGCGAGGTATTGAAAGGAGAAAGTGGGTTTGAACGGTTGGTGATTTTAAAGTAGGTACGGGGTTTTAGGTACTGAGTATTAGGGGGTTTCACGTAGCTCCCAGTACCTGGAAGCAAATACCCGGCACCCCTTAAAAATTTTCTTAAAAAAATCTTAAACTCCAAGCAATAAGCCTATTGATAAACAAGTTTAGAACAAGAAAGAAATTGAAAAACAATTTCGAACTTCGCGTTCAATTATTATATTTGCAAAATTTTTCACAAAACGTAGCATTATTCTCATGAAAAATCTACTCTTCAAATTTACCCTAGCTGCGTCGTTTTTCGCGCTAATGAGTACCACCCAGACCCTACAAGCCCAAACTTGTATCAAAAATACAAGTGGCGAATACGTTCTTCCTGATGGTTCTCCATGTCCTAATGCTATCATTACGGCAGTTCCTTTTCTGCGAATCGTTTCAGATGCTCGTTCGGGCGCGATGGGCGACGCAGGAATCGCTTTATCTCCAGATGCTAATGCGATGCACTTCAACCAATCTAAATTGGTTTTTGCAGAGAATGATTTGGGATTATCCGCAACCTACACACCTTGGTTGCGTGCGTTGGGCTTGAATGATGTTTATTTAGCCTATTTGACAGGCTATTATAAATTGAATGATTTACAAGCAGTTGGATTCGGTTTGCGCTATTTCTCTTTGGGAGAAATTAATTTTACCGATGTCAATGGCGAACCAATTGGTTTTGGTCGTCCAAATGAATTTGAAATCACTGGAGCGTACTCTAGAAAATTATCTGATAAATTTTCAGCAGGTATCGGTGCAAAATTCATCTACTCTAACCTCGCTTCTGGTCAGCAAGTGAATGGTCAGTTGATTGAAGTCGGAACAGCAGGTGCTGCCGATATTTCTTTGACGTATCAATCGCCTATGAAATTAGGAGAAAACGATGCAGATTTGACAGTTGGTTTGGCAATTTCGAACATTGGTTCAAAAATCACCTACACCAATGCAGCGAATAACGAGAAAGATTTCATCCCAACTAACTTGGGTATTGGTGCTGCTTTGAAAACGCAATTGGACCAGTATAACACCATTACGGTAACAGCTGATATCAATAAGTTCTTAGTCCCAACTCGTTGCTTAAACGATCCTGACACACCAGAAAATGAGTGTGATGCGGATGCTAACGGCATCGACGATTGGAAAGAAGAATCTACCATTGGTGGTATCTTCAGTTCATTTGGTGATGCACCAGGCGGTACTATAGAAGAATTTCGAGAATTGATGTACTCTATCGGTTTAGAATACTGGTACGATGAGCAATTCGCAGTTCGAGCAGGTTATTATTCAGAACACAATACCAAAGGCGCACGGAGATATTTCACCGTCGGTTTAGGTTTGAAATACAACATTTTCGGTATCAACTTCTCTTACTTAGTACCAACAACAAGTCAAAGAAATCCATTGGACAATACTTTGCGATTCTCTTTGTTGTTTGATTTTGGAGCATTGGAAGGAGATAATTAAAGACGGTACACGATTTTCGGCGCACGGCATACGGCCGCGTTGATTGTAGCAGATAGGTAACCCGACCTAAAGAATCGAACGTCTAAGAAATAAGATTATTTAGGTCGAGTTATTTTTTTATAAAAAAAGCCATTCTGGAATTCCGGAATGGCTTTTTTTATTTGGTAATATTCAAAGGACGTTTGAGGGATAAAGAAGATTTTGCAAAAACCTTTTTATCCCTTAAAACCCTACCCCGCGTTGCCGCAGGCAACGCGCACGATTCTTCATTGGAGGGAGAAAATTTGCAAATTCTCTCCCTCCTGAAGCAACCCTTCCATTCCTTCTGTGTCTATATTATTAACCACTTCAAAAAACTAAAAATTAGTTTTGTTTAGATAAGTAGTTACGCATACTCTGGAACATCCAACTCTTGTTATTTTGGTGTTCCAGTTTTTTTTTGCTACATTTTTAACTTAAAAATGCTTCCAGCCCTGCGCTTTCAAATCCACAATTCGACCACCACCTTTCGTCACCATCTTCACCCCTTCTGATTTCTCGACAATTTCTCCCATGATATAAATGTCTGGTAAAAATTTCACCTTTTCTAAATCTTTTGGACTAACGGTAAAAATCAACTCATAATCTTCGCCACCACTCAACGCACAAGTCGCAGGATCCATTCCAAATTGAATGGCCATCAACTCCGTTTCTTGCTTCACCGGAATACCACTTTCTTCTATCAAAGCCCCGACACCCGATTGGTGACAGATGTGGAAAAGCTCAGAAGCGACCCCATCCGACACATCAATCATCGAAGTAGGAACAAGATTATTTTTGGCAAACGCTTCCACCATTTCCTTACGCGCTTCCGGCTTCAATTGCCGTCCAACAAGGTAATCTGCCTTTTCCAAATCAGGTTTCACCCCTGGACTGTCCAAATAAATTTGCTTCTCTCTTTCCAATAATTGCAAACCTAAATACGCTGCCCCGACATCTCCTGTGATACAGATTATATCCCCTACTTTCGCCGTGTTTCGATAAACTACTTTATCTTTTTCCACCTGACCAATTGCAGTCACACTCAATGCCAAGCCTTTTTTAGAAGACGTTGTATCGCCACCAACCAAGTCTACATTATAATGTTTGCACGCTAAATGAATGCCTTCATACAATTCCTCAATCGCTTCTACCGAAAACCGATTGGACAAAGCCATCGAAAAAGTAATCTGCTTTGGTGTCGCATTCATCGCATAAATATCGGACAAATTAACAATCACGGCCTTGTAGCCCAAATGCTTCAGCGGGTGGTACATTAAGTCAAAATGAATCCCTTCCAGCAGCATATCTGTCGAAACAACGGTCATTAAATTACCGTTTTCAATCACTGCGGCATCGTCTCCAACCCCTTTAATAGAAGATTCATTTTGGAGTTGAATGTCTTTGGTTAGGTGTTCGATTAAACCAAATTCGCCTAATTCGTTGACGTCTGTACGTTTAGTTGAGTCTTGATCCATTTTTTTTTATTGAATTTTTGGTGCAAAAGTACGAAACTTAATAACTCGAATGTCACGTAGTTGTCGATGGTATCGTATTTTTGCGCTCAATTTGAAATTTGACGCTATTTAAAGCGTTTTAAAAAAGAGGAATCAGGGGTTAGGAGTCAGAGGTCAGAGATTGCAATAGCTTGTAATTTCTGACTCCTGACTCCTGATTCCTGACTTCTTTTTCAACTATTTTCATGAAACAGACAATTACAACATTTCTAATCCTCATTGGGTTGAGTGTGGCAGGTTTTTCACAAATCTTTCCACCAGAATTTCTTTGTGTCAACTCAGATACCTTGCTTTGGAATACGCCAACCAATACTTGCGGTACGTTCAATGCTTACGAAATCTATTTTAGTGCCAACCAAACTGGACCTTTCACCCTTTTGACGACCGTTACAGACGAAAATCAAATGAGCTATTTCCATGCTACTGCAGGTGGAGATGTATGGTTTTATTATTTTTTAAGTGATTATAACTGCCTGGGAGAAATACAAATTTCATCAGATACGCTCGACAATCGACCTGCTGAAGTTGCCGTTATTGAGGTGGCAAGTGTCGAAAATGGACAAGTTGAACTCTCTTGGTATCCCAGCCCGTCACCCGAAGTGATTGGCTATATTATTTATCGCGAAACTAATATTGGCTTCGTTCCCGTTGATACTGTTTTTGGCGGCACGACCTATACAGATGTGAATGCGCTACCTAATAATACCATTGAGACTTACTTTGTCAATGCCTTAGACCAGTGTGGCAATACCAGTATTTTTGATGATCGACACAATACGATGCTCTTGAAAACGTCGGTTGATATTTGTAGTCAAACGCTCCTTTTAGCATGGAATCCGTACGAAAACTGGCTAAATCCAATTGAAGAACACCGAATTTGGCTGAGTATTAACAATGGTGCATTTCAAATGGTTGATTTTGCTGATGGTAGCGCAACTTCTTATTTATTTGAAAATGCTAATGATAGCGACGAATATTGTTTTTACATAGAAGCTGTTGAATCGGTGACAGGAGTGATTTCTAAGTCTAACATTTTTTGTCAAACGCTGGATATTATTCAACCAGTTCGAGAGTTATTAATTAAAAATGTGAGCGTTACCCCACTTGGAGCAGTTGAAATTACGTATAGTTTTGATACGGATGCAGAGGTAAGTCAAGTCGCTGTTTTTAGTAATTCAACGGAAAGTTTAACTGAAATTTCCAATCAACCGCCACCGAATCCAATTCCATTTGAAAATATTTTTAACGATGCCAATGCTGCCGCAAATACAGGCATTGTGACGTATCAAGTCACTACGACTGACAATTGTGATACCATCGTTTTTTCTAATTTAGGAAAAACTATTTTTCTAAAAGGGCAAGCTGTCGGTGGCAATGTCAACCAAGTTATTTGGACACCTTTAGGAATTGAAAACACCAGCGATATTACCTACAATATTTTTAAGACTTCAAACGGTACGGAATCTCAGATTGGAATAGCTATAGCGAACGATTCTACCTTTTTTGACCAGCTAACCGTCACAACCTCAGAGGATGCCAACGCCGGTTATTATGTCATTGCCGGTGCAACTTTAACTCTGCCTGACGGTTCAACAGAAACGATTCAATCTCGCTCAAATATCGCCTGTATCGAGCAGCCTGTCAAAATTTGGACGCCCAATGCCTTCGTCCCTCGCGGCGTTAACCGCATTTTCAAACCTCTTATTGTCTTTGGTGAAAATAGCGCTTATCAACTAGAAGTTTATGACCGATATGGTAAAAAGTTATTTGAAAGTATCGACGTTGACCAAGGTTGGAATGGAAGAATTAACGCGGAGGATGCACCAGCTGGCAGTTATGTTTATACGATAACGATCACGCAGTCGAATGGAGAAGTGATAGTTGATAATGGCATTTTTGTCTTGATTCGTTGATGTTTTGTCATTCTGATTTTTTTTTGTCATTCCGAGTATATTTTGTCATTCCGAGCGAAGCCGAGGAATCTGGATGTAATATCACGTCAGATTCCTCGGCTTCGCTCGGAATGACAAAGAACAATCAGAATAACAAAAATATTAATTTCCAAAAATCCCCGAACTCAAATACCTATCTCCTCTATCGCAAATAATACAAACGATTACCGCATCTTCTTCCAGTGTCGCCGCCAATTTTAAGGCTGCTGCCACTCCCCCACCGCTACTCATACCTGCGAAAATGCTTTCTTTTTTTGCCAAGTCCTGCATCATTTTCGTAGATTCCAATTGCGAAACATCAATCACTTTATCCACTCGCGTTGGGTCAAATATCTTCGGTAAAAATGCCTTTGACCAACGTCTAATTCCTGGAATGCGCGAACCATCCGTGGGTTGTACACCAATTATTTGAACCTCCCGATTTTGCTCTTTCAAAAATCGAGACACACCCATAATGGTCCCCGTTGTACCCATCGAAGCAACAAAATGGGTTATCTTCTGATTGGTATCACTCCAAATTTCTGGGCCAGTCGTGCGGTAATGTGCGCGCCAATTGTCGTCATTCGCAAATTGATTGAGCATTTTATAGCCCTTTTCCGCAACCAATGAATCTGCATATTCGCGACTGTATTCAATCGTCTTTTTGGCAGGTGTCAAAATAACTTCCGCGCCGTAGGATTGCATCGTTTGAATGCGTTCTTTAGTAGAATTTTCGGGCATAATCAACGTAATTGGAATATCAAATTGCGCTGCAATCATCGCCAATGCAATGCCTGTATTCCCACTCGTTGCTTCTACCAATCGGGTATCTTTGGTGATTTCTCCTCGGTCTATTGCCCCTTTAATCATGCCGTATGCTGCACGGTCTTTGACGCTACCGCCAGGGTTTTGCCCTTCGAGTTTGCCATAAATTTTGACATGGCTGTATGGATTGATTTTGTCAATTTCGACTAAAGGAGTATTTCCAACAAGTTCTAAAATAGAAGCCATATTTTTACGTTTATAAAGTTTTGTAGCGGCAACTTTAGTCGCCAAGCTGTCTCCGCTTATACAAGCAACTTGGCGACTGAAATCGCCGTTACATTTAAAAAGCAATTTTTAAAACACTTAGGCAATTGCCTTATAATTTATCTTTCCTTACTACTTTTTCTACGTCCAAACCTTTATCATTCGCCTGATAATAAATCCTTGATTTCGCAGGCACACTCTTCGTCAACCAAACATTTCCACCGATAATACTGCCCTCGCCTATCACCGTTTCACCACCCAAAATGGTTGCGCCTGAATAAATGACCACATTATTTTCAATCGTCGGATGTCGTTTGATTTTCGCCAATTCTTTGCGCACACTCAATGCGCCAAGCGTTACATTTTGGTACATTTTCACGTTGCTTCCAATAATACAAGTACCTCCAATTACCAATCCCGTACCGTGGTCAATGCAGAAACTTTCGCCGATTTGCGCTGCCGGATGTATGTCAATGCCCGTCTCGCTATGCGCATATTCAGATAAAATACGGGGAATTAAAGGCACCTCCAATAGATGAAATTCGTGCGCCAACCGATGTATTGCAATCGCATAAAAACCTGGGTAAGTCCGAATAACTTCCCGCGTATCCTGTGCTGCAGGGTCGCCCGCAGAGATGGCATTGGCGTCTTTTATTAGTTTTTCATAAACACTTGGCAACTTCGCAACAAACTGATTTTCAATCACTTCGGGCGTCAGCGGTAACTCTTCTTTTATCAATTCCAAAATTTTATTCAAATCCAATCGTAGCGTATGAAAATGATTTTCAAAATCACGATAACTCGCAAATTTTCGGTCTGCCAATTCTGGAAACAGCAATTTTAACAAACCATTCAGTACATGGCATACTTGTTCTGGAGACGGGATGTCCCGCGATTGCCAGTGCGATTGGTAGAGTTTTTCTAAAAAAGAGGAATTCATATTTTTGAAAAATTGAATTTAGAGAGTAGGAAATAAACCTTCGGAATGAGCCCTTGCCTCTATAAGACAGCAAAAACTATAATAATGTTATAAACTTTGATAATAAATGTCTTTTAAAATGTGAAATTATTCCAATTCAATAATCGCTTCTTGCAACATTTTTAAATACAAATCCACATGATTCAAATGCGTACGAAACGACAACAACGCAATCCTAATCCAATAAACGCCCTTCAAATTTGTCGATGAAATAAAAATTCGTCCATCCTTTTGTAAATGCTGTACCAACCGTTCGTTAAATTCATTCGCCTCTCCGTTTTTTGGTACATACCGATAAATAGCGACCGATAATTCTGGATAATTTCCAACTTCAAAACCAATTTTCTGAACTTCTTCATAAAAATATCTAGTCAGCAAAATCTTCTCTTCCAAACAAGCTCGAAACGGCGCAATTCCAAATAAATGCAACGGCAACCACATCCGCAACCCTCGTGCGTGCTTCGTCAATTCGGGCGATAAATCTGCTGGATTTGGCTGGTCCGCTGGATTAAAATCATTAGCATCTTGCATATAATTCGCACGATAAAAATGGGCATTCATCTGCGCTTTTACATCTTTTATCATTACCGCACCCAATCCATATGGTAAAAACAAGCCCTTATGTGGGTCAATCGCTACGGAATCAGATAGCTCTATTCCTGCAAAATTCGTCTTTAAATTATCGCCATTTTCATTAAAAATATTCTCTGTCAACAGAAAAAATCCGCCATACGCCGCATCCACATGAAACCACAAATTATGCTCCTCCGCAATCCTTCCAATCCGTTCCAAGGGGTCAATTGCCCCCACATCTGTCGTTCCTGCCGAACCGACGACAAGGAACGGAATTAACCCATTTTTCTTGTCCACACGCACCTGCACTTCCAAATAATCAGCATCCATTTTATAGTGGTCATCCATCGGAATATAGCGAATAGTCGCTTCGTGTAGACCTGCAATTCGAATCGCTTTTTGTACGCAATGATGCACCTGTTCGGTCAGATAAATCACTGCTTTTTCCACCTTTCGTGAAGTAATTTCCTTTGCATCTCGCGCCGTGACGATGGCAATTAAATTGGCTATTGAACCACCAGAAGTCAAGTTGCCCAATGAATTCTCAGGAAATCCTACCATTTCACACATCCATCGAATCAATTGGTTTTCCATCCGAACGCCGCCTGGGCTAGCGATGAAAATCCCCGTATATTTATTGGCTACTGCTACGAGATAATCAGCCATAGCGGAAGGATACAAACCACCGCCCGGGATATAGCCAAAATGTGACCCCGCGGCAGAATTGATACCTTGGCTATCGACTTCTGTTTCGAGAATTTTCAATAATTCTGGCAAGTTTTTGGACGTTTCTGAAAAAGATAAATCGGTGATGCCTTTGCCCTGCGTTTCAGAAGTGACATAACCTTTCGCAGTTTCAATTTCGCTTAAAAAACTATCGGCATATTGTTGAATCGCGGCATTCCAATCGGTACGCGTTTGGAGAGACGGGTCGAGAAGACGAGCCGTTTGTTCGAGTTGTTTAATTTCTTTTCGCATGAACGCGAAAATAGACGAGAAGACGGATATTTTCTAATTTTATACAATAAAAAACCTTGAATCCAGAGCGTTCACTCCGAATTCAAGGTTTTAAATATTTTATAACCAAAGCTAGGTTTAGATTAAACCTGCGCGAACTTTATCTTCTTTGTACACAGCTTTCAACACCTCGTGACGACGCTTTACAGAAGGCTTGGTAAATTGCTTGCGGTTACGCAAATCTTTCATAATTTTTGTATTACGAAACTTACGTTTGTAGCGTTTCAACGCCTGATCAATGCTTTCGCCGTTTTTTACTTCAATGATTAACATATATAGTATAGATTTTTACTTTTTTTTAAATTGGATCGCGAAGATACCATTCTTTGTAATAATAGGCAAACTTTTATAGCAAAAATTAATGTAAAAAGTTGATGAAGCCTTTTTTTACTTAAAAAATGCATTTTATCCCATTTAAACAGTACTTCTTTTCCAAAATTTGATACTTTTAAGGCAGTATTTTATTTTTTAAAAAGACAGGAATAGGACACTTCTATCAAAATTTGCCAAGCTTACTCAACTTTTAAAAGTTATAAATGCTTATTTTGTTCCCAAAATCCAAAAGTCTAAGTTCACCATACATTAAGTAGATTATCATTTTAAAATACCACATTCTCCCGTAAAAAGGGAAAGCAGAATGAGCAGAAACTTAATTTATACTGTATTAATACGCTGTAAAGTAAGTTTGTTTAAAGTTTAAGAAGCGAGAGAATCTTACGATTTTCGAGCTTCAAAAAATACAGCGCGCATTGCCTGCGGCAATGCGGGTGTGCTTGTTAAGGGGTAAAAACGGTTTTTATAAACCGTTTTTACCCCTTAAAATCCCCTTGTAAAAATGCAATGAAATTTACTTTACACGGTACTAAGGAACGGTAAAATAAGGAATATGAAATAACTAACTTCACGTTCCTAACCTTTCAAAAATCCAAATTTCTATTAAAAACAACACCAACTTTATGCACATAGCCATCATTGGAAACGGCATCGCGGGTATCTCCGCTGCCCGACATCTCCGCAAATTAAGTGACCACAAAATCACCGTCATCTCTGGTGAAACGGATTATTTTTTCTCCCGCACCGCCCTCATGTACGTTTATATGGGACACATGCGCTGGGACGATATCGAACCTTACGAAGAGTGGTTTTGGAAAAAAAACCGCATCGACCTCAAACAAGGTTGGGTGGAAAAAGTGGACACTAAAGGCAAACAATTAGAGTTTATTGATGGTGAAAAAATGGTGTTCGATAAGCTAATTATTGCTTCAGGTTCTAAACCGAATAAATTTGGCTGGCCAGGACAAGACCTTGATGGCGTACATGGTCTGTACAGCCGGCAAGACCTTGAATCCCTTGAACGACACAGTGAAAAAGGCATTCATCAAGCGGTGATTGTCGGTGGTGGACTGATTGGGATTGAGTTAGCTGAAATGCTACATAGTCGCCATATTCCAGTAACGTTTTTGGTGCGAGAAAATCGATATTGGAACGCTGTCCTGCCCAATGAAGAGTCAGATATGATTACGCGCCATATTCGAGAACATGGAATTGACTTGCGTTTAGAGACGGAATTGAAAGAAATTTGGGGGACTCAAGAAGGCACAGCGCAGATGGTCGTCACCAGTACTGGCGAAAAAATTAAATGTAATTATGTCGGATTGACCGCTGGCGTGAGTCCAAATATTGACTTCATTCGATTTGGAGATATTGAAATCAAACGAGGCATTTTAGTTGATGAAAATTTGCAGACGAACATCCCTGACATCTACGCGATTGGTGACTGTGCAGAACTGCGCAACCCTCGCGAAGGTCGTCGTGGCATCGAAGCGATTTGGTATACGGGGCGTATGATGGGGGAGACCGTTGCCTATAACATATGCGATAAAAAAATTGCTTACAATCCAGGCATTTGGTTCAATTCTGCGAAGTTTTTGGACATTGAATATCAAGTTTATGGAAACGTTAATACCAGACCGCCTGAAAATCATACTTCTATTTATTGGGAACACGCTGATGGACAAAAAGCAATTCGAATTGTATATGACAATCAAACTTCGGAAGTTCTGGGTTTCAATTTAATGGGTGTTCGGTATCGTCACGAGGTTTGTGAAAAATGGTTGAAAGAAAAAACGCATATTGAAAAAGTGCTGCAAAATTTAGGAATTGCCAATTTTGACCCTGAGTTTTACAAAGAATATGAAGAGGAAGTGATTAAAATTTACAATCAGCAGACAGGTAAAAACTTACAATTAAAGCAAAAGCGTAGCTTGAAAGGTGCGATGCAATTTTTGCGAAACTTAGCAACAACTTAAACCCTATTTTATTTTTTTGGGAAACGTTTCGGTCTCGTAAGACCAACTCGTAATCCGCAACTCGTAACTCGAAATATGTCAAATTCAACAGCAACTCATAAAACAATTGTTCAGAAAATCGGACTCGGTATTTTCGTTATCGGCTTTTTAATTTTTACGGCTATTTTAGGATTGGATAGTTACAAAATGACTCCCGATACCTTACAAGTGGAGAACAATTACCACAGAATCGCCATTTCAAAAGCTGCTGAGGACGAAGGATTCATGAAAAAAGAATTTCCGACCAATTTTGCTTTTATCAATAATTTAAAATCGACGATTAAAGTCGCGCAAGGAAATTTGCAGGCAGATTTTGATAAAAATGGGCTTCCCGAAGGCGTAAGTGATAAAAATAGTTACCTGATTGCAGATTGGAAAATCAAGGATTATATTCTACCCAATGTCAAAAAAGCGAGCATCGGACCAGTTGCATCCAATCCCCTAATGTATTGGTTGCTGTCGATTGGACTAGCAATTTTCGGCGGTTTGTTGTACATCATTCCAAAGTTCCGAACTATTCCTGGTATTAGACACGACCATATTTTTCACAATGCCCTGACGCGTGGACTGACTTCTACACCGCGTAGTATTGCTTTAGGTTTGACGATTGTTGGCGTGCTAGTTTATGGATTTTTCTACATCGGCAGCAATCTGTTGTTACCGATATTAACGGTTGCCGCAGCTGCAATTATCACGGGTTTGGTCTTCTTTTATCAAAAACACCTCAAGAAAAATCCACCAAAATCTGCTTCGCCATCAATGACCGCTTGGTTGGGTATTTTTGTGGGCATTTACCTCGTCCTTTTTTATATTTTGCTCTATTGGAATCCTGCATACATCACAGGTTGGATGCTGATTTCTGACCCGTTTAGCAAGGCTTTGAATGGTGGCGAGGCAAGTCAATGGTTTCTCTACGGCATGTTGTATAGCATCATTGTTTGCGTAATGGGCTTACGAATGATTGCCAAATATCGCCACAATAAATACCAGATGATTCGAACGGGTTCTGTTATGTTTTTTCAAACAGCGATTGCATTTTTATTACCAGAAATACTAGTGCGCCTTAACCAGCCGTATTTTGATTTTAAAAACATTTGGCCACTTGATTACGACTTCTTTTTCGACTGGAATATCAATACTTTAATTGAAAGTGGCGGACTGGGCATTTTTATGTTTGTTTGGGGAATAGCACTGATTGTTTTGGCAGTTCCGATTATCACTTATTTTTATGGAAAACGCTGGTATTGTTCTTGGGTATGCGGCTGTGGAGGCTTGGCAGAAACCTTAGGCGACCCTTATCGGCAACTGTCTGATAAGAGTTTGCGGGCTTGGGAATTTGAACGATACATCATTCACGGTGTACTGGTTTTTGCTGTATTGATGACCGCGATGACGCTGTATACTTATTTTACGGGTAACTATCAAGTGCTCGGTTTCAATAGTGATACCGTCCGTAATTGGTATGGATTCTTGATTGGCGCAGGTTTCTCTGGCGTAGTTGGAACTGGTTTTTATCCACTGATGGGAAATCGCGTTTGGTGTCGCTTCGGTTGTCCACTATCCGCCTATTTAGGTCTGGTGCAACGCTTCAAATCTCGTTTTAGAATTACAACCAACGGCAGTCAGTGCATCTCTTGCGGAAACTGTTCGACTTATTGCGAAATGGGTATTGACGTACGTTCGTATGCACAAAAAGGGCAAGACATCGTTCGGTCATCCTGTGTCGGTTGTGGAGTCTGTGCCGCAGTTTGTCCACGTGGTGTTTTGCGTTTGGAAAATGGTGGAAATGTATCGGAACGAGCACTGGAATTACGGACGATTCACATTACAGAAGAACAGATTAGATTATTGAATTAATTCGAAATACTTCATTTTGCAAAAAAGCCATGCTTGGGATTAAACAACCGAAGCATGGCTTTTTAAGTTAAAATACCCAGCCCACCGCCGCCTTCGGCTGCGGGGGAGAGCGGTTTGCGGGAGAGAAATAACTATAAATTACAAAAATTAGAGTTTGTGCCTTTTTCAACATACCGCGTTTTGAGAGAAAGAAGTTAAACACCAAATTGCTCGAAACTTTAGCCGTCATGAAACATTTAATCATTTTTCTCCTAATAATAAATAGCAACCAACGTATCAATGCCCAAAACCTAATTCCAAATGGCAGCTTTGAACTAATCAATACTTGTCAAAAATACCACGAACGCTGTGCGCCCAAAGCTTGGCGGTCTTCTAATTTGAAAAATTTTTACTACCCAGAATATTTGCCCAACACAAAAATGGCAATTCCTCCGTTTAAAGGCAGCCGTAGCATTGCCCTGACTTTTTATTATCAGGGAAAAGCGTACGAACGGAAATTTGCGCAAGCGGCCTTGATTTGTCCATTGATAGAAGGCGAACGTTATCATTTTAAAATTCATTATTTATTAAAAAAGGCGGCAGTTGAAAATTTCGGAATTTATTTTGCAGACAGTCTTAAGGTTTTTACAAAAAATGATTTCTTAAAAACAGCGAAACCCCAGATAATTGTACCCGTTCGGCAAGATTTAGCAGCAAATGAATGGGCAGTTTTTGAAACAGCGTTTACAGCAACTGGAAATGAAAAAGGTATTATTTTGGGCAACTTTGCAGTAGATTCTTTGACAACAATTTTTGCAGCAAAAGACATTTCCAAACGGAATTTTGAAAAGGAAAAAAAGAAGCGAATTTATGTCCGATTTGATGATTTGAGTTTGACACCGATAAATGAAACAGCACATGCTGATTGTACTTTTGATGAAAATTTAGCTGCTATTTACAATGATTCTATCCGCCATATTTTAGAACATCCAAGAACGATTCATCCGCTGGAATTAGAACTAAATATACCCGTTGCTGAGCAAACTTTCGATTATTCGCCACCAATAGACACTTATATAATAAGAGAAGACACCGTTCAAACGAACAAGATTTTTTCTTTTAAGCACATTAATTTTGAAACGAATAGCGCACGGTTGTTTCGGTCGTCGTATTTTACTTTAAACCAAATTGTAGAGGCTTTGCAAAAAAATCCTTCCTTAAATTTACGAATTGTGGGACATACCGATGATGTTGGTTTGGGTAATTTCAATAGAATGCTATCGGAAATGCGAGCGCGGTCAGTGGCTGATTTTTTAGTATCAAAAGGCATTAAACGAAGACGGTTAACGACTTTTGGAATGGGAGAAAGTACCCCCATTTCTGGAAACAATTCGGAAGGTGGGAGGTTGAAAAATCGGCGGGTGGAGTTTTTATTGGTGAAATAAGCGTTATCTTTTTTATAGATAATTTGCATCATCTATTAGAAGCCTTTTCATTATTTCATCAATTGTATACTCCCGATAAAAGACAAAATCATTAATTGTCCCATCAAGCTTTCCATATCGCTTTTCTAATGCTGTAGAATTCATCCGTATCAAATCATCATCGTGAAGATTTTCATAGATTTCCTCTAACATTTTTTTTGCATGATATTTATCTATCTCTTCCCAATTTAACATTAATTTTCGCTTTTAGTAATACCCATTTTTTATCTTAACCAGCCAATCGAATCCACAAAATATAAGCCGCAGCAAATGGTAACAAGAAAATAAAGGCATCAAATCTATCCAACAACCCTCCGTGTCCAGGCATCAATCGTCCAGAGTCTTTCACGCCCGCCGTTCGTTTCAACATCGACTCAATCAAGTCACCAATAGACCCAAATACCGAAACAATTACTCCCAAAACGAACCAATTAATTTTCGAATCTTCTTGAAAAAGATAGCACAAAGCCCAAGCCGCCAAGAAGGTGACACATACACCACCGATTGACCCTTCCCAAGTTTTATTAGGAGAAATACGTGGAATTAACTTGGTTTTACCAATTTTTGAACCAATTAAATACGCGCCAGTATCATTTGCCCAACTCAATAATAGCAAACCTAAAACCGTATCTGCATAAAATTTATCGCCATCAAACGCAATGAAATCCAGTAACGCAAACGGCGCACCGATATAAACCATTCCCAAAACGATATAAGCAACATTCATAAATGGTCGCTCAGATTTGGAAAAAAGCTCGTAGATAAATGCTAAGAATATGAATGGGAAAAACAAACCAGCAGAGACAATAATGAACTCTTCCGTGATGTCTACCCAGCCCAATTGCATCACGGATGCGAGGACAAACGGGGTCAATCCAAACGCGACACCAATGAATAATCGAATAAAATCACGACGGCTTTCTCTATCCATCACCATCAAGAAAAATTCCCAGAGACACCCCGCCGTAATGATGGCAAATAAGGCCACAAAAATGTAGTGGTGGCTATACAATCCCAACAACATAACAACGACAAAAATGACTGCGGTGATGGCTCTCTGTAATAATCCTTTCATAAGTTTGGCTAATAGTTTTTAGTGCGTATGTTAACTAAAATCAGAATTTCTTTGCGCCCCATTTGATGGGGCTAAAATAAGATAGCTACGCAATATCACTTACTAAAACGCTGAATCGTTCTCCCAATTACGGGCACTAAGATAGCAGAAAAAATAATTAATCCAACTGCTGGCATTTCGATAGCATCCAAACTCTGGTCTTCTAAGTTGTCTACACCGACATTTTCTTCTAAAAAATCTTTGTAATAAATCGCAATGACTTGCATGCCATTGAAGACCAAATGACCGAAAATGGGCACCCATAAATTTTTCGTCCAAACGAGTAAATAGCCCAATAACCCACCCAGCAACATTCTTGGTAAAAAGCCCGCAAATTGGAAATGAAAAAAGCTAAAAACAAGAGCTGCTACCCAAACAGCAACATGCTCATTTTTGAAAGCGCGCGACAAAGTTTGCTGGATAATCCCTCGAAAAAGTAACTCCTCCCCTATTGCGGGAATAATTGCCATGACGAAAAAAGATAGCGCCAATTCGCCCGCTGTTTCCATCGTCAAAAAGGTTTTGATAATACCTTCCGTATCTGTTTCTAGAGTCACCGCCCACTCTGGCAGAGGAATTAATTGATTGAGCCACATCGAAAATTGCACCAAGCCCATTGAACTAATTATGAACACCAACGTCATGCCCATAATGGCAATGTGCGGCGGTCGATTTAATTTTAAAAACTTTGTCCAATCCTTTTTATACATCATCCAACAGATGAAAAATGACGGCACAATAAACGTAAATGCCTGACTGATAAAAGTAGTCAAACGAAGAAAATTTCGGTCCTCTAAACCAACATCGCTTTCGGAAACCATGCTAAAAAATTCCGCCTGTGTAATCCCGTAAAAATTAAATGCCAATGCGCCGATACCTCCACCTGCAAGAATACCCGAAAATACTGCCGCTGCAGTAATTAATAAGACTGCTTTGACAGGAAATTGTAATAATTCTGGCTTTGGGTTAGATTCTAAGTTTTCCATAAAGTGGATTTTTATAATTTAGCGGCAAAGGTAGGAAAAACGGCCGACGGTGAACGGTTGACGGCTCATGGTATGGCACAACTTTTACTTAGTAACGGTAAAAAAATATCCCCGCCATTTGGACGAGTTTATTATTTTATCATTACTTGAAAAAATTAAAAAATGAATAAGACTAAATTATCTGTAAATATTAATAAAGTAGCAACTTTGCGAAATGCAAGAGGTGGAAACTTGCCTGACTTGGTGCAAGTTGCGAAGGATTGTCAGGAATTTGGAGCGGAAGGAATTACCGTGCATCCACGTCCTGATGAGCGACACATTCGGTATGCGGACGTACCATTGTTGAAAGAAGTTGTGAATACAGAATACAATATTGAAGGCTATCCGAATCCTAATTTTTTGAAATTGGTTTTGGACAATAAGCCTGCTCAATGTACGCTTGTCCCCGACCCTCCTGGCGTTTTGACTTCGGATAGCGGCTGGGACACGGTGAAGAATGAGGCATTTTTGAAAGAAGTGATTCAAGAATTACATGCGGCTAATATTCGGGTATCGTTGTTTATTGATACCGATGAAAAATTAATTGAAGGCGCGAAAAAAGTAGGTGCAGACCGTATTGAATTTTATACGGGCAAATATGCAACTGACTTTTTAACCAACAAAAATGCAGCAGTGGCGCCACATACGCGCACGGCGAACTTTGCGAACGAAATTGGTTTGGGTATCAATGCAGGACATGATTTGAATTTGGATAATTTGAAATTTTATAAGGATAATGTCCCGGGACTATTGGAAGTGTCGATTGGTCATGCGTTGATTTCGGATGCCTTATATTTTGGGTTAAAGAATACAATTCAGATGTATTTGCGGCAGTTGCGGTAAGGACTTTTTAAATGTTTTAACAAAACATCACTTTCCTCAATTTGCAAAATTGATACACGTTGACTAATTTTGTTAATTAACTCTTGCTTTTATCATAAATTCGCAGTAATTTCGAAGAGATTGAATATGACTAACCGCAGATGCAATCTGCGGAAAGCAAGAAAATATGCAATAACGCTGAAAGAGTTAAATATAAATGGTTCTTTGACAAATCCCGTGGAATAACATATTATTTGAACTTTGAAAAGCGAGAAAATCGTAAGGTTTTCGAGCTTCAAAAGAAACAGCGCGTGCTGCCGCAGGTAGCGCGGGTAAGGTTTTGAGGGACAAAAATGGTTTTGCAAAAACCATTTTTGTCCCTCAATCTCCCTTTGCTAAAACAAGAACAAACTTGTGTTTCACTGAATTTGTCAAAGAACCATATAAATAAGAATGTTTAACTCCTTCAGAGTTGCGATACTTTTCTCATTATCCCTCGGATTTCATCCAAGGTTATTCATATTTAACTACTTCGTAGTTATTTGATGAGTGATGTTAGCCATTGAAAATTTTAATTGTGGTACCCCGTCAACCTTCCATAGTTGACCGTCCACCAAAAAAATATAAATGTTCCGATTCGAACAACCCGACCACCTCTACGCCGCCATCATTTTACCGATTTTGGTTGTACTTTTTATCATTGCGCTTCTTGCTCGCAAGCGGTCATTGGCGCGCTTTGGGGAGCATCGTTTGATTGCGCAATTGATGCCGAAGATGTCGCGGTATAAGCATCAAGTGAAATTTATTTTCATGATATTGGCAATGGCTTTCTTAGTCGTTGGCTGGGCGAATCCACAATGGGGTTCGCGGAAGAAAAAGGTGAAACGCAAAAGTGTGGATGTCTTTATTGCGCTGGATATTTCACGGAGTATGATGGCACGGGATATTGCGCCGAATCGAATGGAACGGTCAAAAAAGTTTGCGCAAAACTTGGTCGATGGACTTAAAGGTGACCGCATTGGGGTGATTATTTTTGCTGGAAATGCTTATTTACAAACACCTTTGACGACGGATTATGCAGCAGCACAATTATTTTTGAGAACAGCGAATCCAGATATGGCACCGTCGCAAGGAACTGCGATTAGTGATGCGATTGATTTGGCGGAGAATGTGTTTGGTGAAGACAATAAAGCACACAAAGCCCTCGTCGTTATTACGGATGGTGAAAATCATGATGCGGAAACCTTGGAACGCGCACGGGAAGCGAATGAAAATGGCTTAATGATTTTTTCTGTGGGGGTCGGTACAACCAAAGGAGACTTAATTCCCATCAGTTATAATGGGAAGCAGGAATATATCCGCGACAGTCAAACAGGAGAACTGGTTCGTTCGCAATTGAATGAGCAAATGTTGCAAGATTTGGCGGATGCAGGAAATGGCAGTTATTTCAACATTCAGCAAGAAGGTGATGTGATTGAAGCTTTGCGGGAACGCATTGATAAATTAGAGAAACGAGAATTTGAAACCCGTGCTTTTGATGAATATGAAAGCTATTTTCAATACTTTTTAGCGGCGGCATTGCTGTTTTTAATTATTGAATTTATGATTTCTTATCGAAAAAATCGGTTTTTAGAAGGGAAAGACTTGTTTGAATGATTAAGGGTTAGGGATTAATTTTTAATGGGAATTCAGTCATTAATTTTAAAATTCTACAAAATGAAACATACAATAATTATAGGCTTAGCATTGCTGTTTGTAAACTTAACTTTGCAAGCTCAATCTGCACACAAACTCTTCCGCGATGGTGACCAAAGTTACCAAAAGCAAGATTTTTCGGAAGCAGAAATTGACTACCGAAAAGCCTTGGAAAAAGGACCTTCGACCGAGGGAACTTATAATTTAGGAAATGCTGTTTATCAACAATCGCGTTATGAAGAAGCGGTAAAATATTATCAAGAAGCGGCGGTACGAGCGACCGATAAAGAGACGAAATCAAGGGCATTTCACAATTTGGGCAACAGCTATTATCAGCAACAGGATTTTCAAAAAAGTGTAGATGCTTATAAAAATGCGTTGCGGATGAATTCGAAAGATATTGATACGAAAAAGAACCTTTCGATGGCGACGCAGCAATTGCAAATGCAACAACAGCAACAAGAGCAACAAAATCAAGAAGACCAGGAGAACGACAAGAAAAAAGACAGCGAGAATAACGAAAATAAAGACCAAGAAAAACAGGAAGGAGAGGAGGAACAAGAACCTAAAGAGGAACCGCAGTCAGAGGAAGAACAAGAGCAGAAAAATCAGGAAGAACAACAGGAACAAAAACCTGGACAAGAAATGCAGGAGAAGGATTTGACGCTACAAGAGGCGAAAGAATTATTAGAAATTATGGACCAAGAGGAACAGAAAGTACAGCAAAGATTGCGGAAAGCGAATGTGAAGAAATCGAAATCGACTAAGGAATGGTAAAGTCAATTTGCAATGAGCAATGAGCAATTTTCTAGGTGGATACTTTTTAATTTAAAAAACTTCAATGTTATGAAAAAAATGATGATTTTTGGTATGCTTATTTTGTTGAACTTTAGTTTGCAGGCGCAGGATGAGAGTCCTAAATTTACGGTTGATATTAGCATGGATTCTATTTTGATGGGGAATCATTTTGAGGTAAAATATACGTTGGAAAACGGGAGCGTTGATAATTTTGACGCGCCTAATTTTGAAAACTTCAACGTTGTAGGTGGCCCGAATACTTCAACGAGTATGAGTTTTATGAATGGCGCGATGTCGCAGTCAATTTCTTATACTTATTATTTGGAACCAAAAGATATTGGAAGTTTTTACATCCAACCTGCGAGTGTGGAAACGAAGGGGGAGATTTTGGAAACGATGCCGATGGAAGTTCTAGTTGTACCTAATCCTGACGGCATTACGCAGACCCCGAAGCAACGAAACAATCCACAGAATTCCTTTTTTAATGACTTTTGGGATATGCAGCAGCCTAATTTTGAACGGATGTTTCCAGAAGAAATGATGCCTAAGATTATGCCGCCGCAAAAGGAAGAACCGAAGAAAAAGAAGCGGAAGACGGTTAAAATTTAAGGAAAGATAAAGTAATAAGACACTGTAACAAAAGTGGCTTAAAAAATTGAGAAGCGAGAAAATCGTAAGGTTTTCGAGCTTCATAAAAACACACTGCGCGCTGCCTGCGGCAGCGCGATATATATTATTCCTCCAACTCAATTTCTTTTTTATTCGAAAGCCCCGTCCACTGCAAGAAATTTTCCATCAAAAAGTAAAAAACGGGCACAACAACTAAGGATAAAAACATCGAACTGGTCAAGCCGCCAATCAATGCCCAAGCTAAACCATTTTTCCATTCCGCACCTGCACCTGTCGCAATTCCGATTGGAATCAAACCGATAATCATTGAAATATTGGTCATTAAAACGGGACGCAATCGCAGTCGAGTCGCCTCAATTAATGCCTCGCGCACAGCTTTTCCTTGCTTTTGTAATTCTACGGTGAAATCGACAACAAGAATTGCATTTTTTGCCACCAAGCCAATCAACATCATCATTCCCGTAATGGAAAACAAGCTAATCACACCGCCCGTTAAGCCCAAAGCTAAAAATGCTCCAATCACTGCCAACGGAATCGTAATCAAAACTACAAACGGATAAGCAAAAGAATCGTACAAGGCTACCATGATAAAATATAGGAGTAAAATCGAGGCGATACCTGCATATTTCATGTTGCCAAACCCTTGCGTTTCTCGTTTTTGCGCGCCTTCATAAATGATTTCTGCGCCTGAAGGTAAGGTCAATTTTTCAACTTCTGCAACCATTTCCGCACTCACATCTCCAAACGGACGTCCGACAATTTGCGCTTCCACGACGACGGTTGGCGTTCTGTTTACGCGATACAATTCCGATGCGCCTTCTTTTTCTTTGATTTCAGCAAATTGATAAAGGTAAATCCGCTCGCCTTTTGGTGTCAAAAAACTCAACTCCATCAGGTCTTCTAAATTTTTTCTATCATTGGCATCCAAACGAATATTGATATCGTAATCGGTTTGATTGTCTCGAAATTTATTATCCACATTTCCCGAAAGAGCGGTTCGTAAAATAATGGCAACTTGTGCCGTTGAAATGCCCAAAGCATCAATTTTTTCTCTATTAATTTCAATATTAACTTCGCGAGAACCACCTTCAAAGGAGGTTTCTAATTCTACCACACCTTTTATATCTGTCAAGCCTCTTTTCAAATCATTGGCAAAAACTTTCAGCGAATCAAAATCTGGCCCGAGTATCAATACTTGAATTGGGGCACGGTCAGCGAAACCCAGAATATTGATAGAAACGGGTTTTATTTTCGCGCCGATAATATTTCGTTCGAGTTCATTTTTGACTTGTCGGGCAATGAGGTCAGTCGGTAAGTCACGGAAATTTTTGTCATTCAAAATGATGTTTAACTCCGCTAAATATGCCGTACTTCGAGCATCCCGATTGTTTCCCGCAATGCCGACGGTCGTAAAAACAGACTCCACTTCTGGGCGATTTTTAATAATCATCTCCGCCTGGTGTGCGACGTAATTGGTTTCTTTTAAAGTGGCTTCTTTGGGCAATTCTAAATTTATCAAAAACTCTCCCCTGTCCCCTGCCGCTAAAAAATCAACGCCAATAAAGCCAGCAGGAATTAGCCAAACGGCAAAAAACAACATGCCGCCCGTTGCTAATATTGTAATTATTTTATTCGATAATGCCCAACTCAACAAGGTCGTCACGCCTTCCGAAATACCATTAATCATTCTATCAAAAACATCAATAATTATTTTCAAAACAGGGTTACTGTCAAAACTTTCAATCTTCGCGACTCGTGACGACAGCAAGGGAACAACCGTAAAGGCGACCAATGTACTAATCAAAACCGCTATCGCAATCGTCATCGCAAACTGTGTCAGCAAACTTGTTACCAAGCCACCAACCAACGTAATTGGAATAAAAACCATTACTAAAGTTAAAGTCGTCGCCACCAAGGTCAAGCCCAATTCTTTGGTTGCATCATACGCCGCTTGGACTCTGTTTTTGCCCATTTCGAGGTGACGATAGACATTTTCAATGACGACAATTGCATCATCTACCAAGGTTCCGACTGCGAGGGTCAAGCCCAAAAGCGACATCAAATTATAAGTGTAACCGAGCAGATACATCACCGTCAGCGTCGCCACCAAAGATAGCGGGACCACCAACATAATGATGAGCGAATTTCTGATACTTTTTAAAAATACAAACATCACCATTGCTACCAAAATAATCGCTAAAATTAAATCATCAAAAACGCCATTTGCGGCTTCGAGCGTAAATTGAGAGGTATCTTGAATGATGTCAATTTTCAAATTTTGTTCCGCATAACTCTTTTCCAAATTATCCAAAACTGCGCGAACTTCTGCACTCATATTCACGGCATTGGCGTCAGATTGCTTGTTGATGGTCAAACCAAGAGCTTCTTTTCCGTTGGCACGGACGAGAATTTCAAGATCTTTATTGGTATCAATAACGTCGGCGATGTCTTCTAATTTGACAACTGTTCCGTCAGGAAGAGTGCTGACAACAACCTTATTTAATTGCTTAATGGTCGTAATTTTTCCAGCAAAACGAACGAGAATTTGAGTTTCTTCTCCCTTCAATTTACCAGCAGGCAATTCCACATTTGCCATTTTAATGGCTTCCAACACTTGGTAAATAGAAACGGTATAAGTTTCTAATTTCTTACGAATCAAGTTGACTTGAATCTCTCTTTGCACACCACCTAAAGACTTAATTTGAGCAACACCATCCAATCGGGCAAGGGCGGGTTCAATATTATTTTCAACCAATTCATTGAATTCTACTGGCGGTAAACTGGAATACAAAGCCAATTTCATCACTGGCAAATCATCAAACGCAAATTTTCCAATATTTGGTGGACGCATTTCTTTTGGAAATTGCTCCATATTTTGCGTAATCTTCTTTTGAATGCTGTTTTCTACCAAATCAGGATTCGCATCCCCTTCTAATTCTACTTTAAAAACGCAATAATTTTCATTGGAAATGGCAAACAACGTTTTGATACCTGAAACCCCCGCGATGATATTTTCCACTTTTTTCACTACTGCCGTCTCTACTTCAATTGGCGATGCACCTGGATATACCGCGATAATCGTTATGACGGGCACATTAAAATTCGGCAAGAGTTCATAACTCATCAATCGGCTGGAAAATAAACCAGCTATGGTCAAAATAGCGAAAACCACGATGACCAATGATGGGCGTTTGATGGATAGTGAAATTAATTTCATTAACGAGTTATGGATTGCGAGTTGCGGGTTGCGAATTGCGCAGACGACGGAAACTCTAAATTTGGGCGCGAAAATATTTGTTATTGCCGTGGATTTCTAATTTAAATAGAAATCTTTGTGTCATTCCTACAGTTTATTCCTTTTTTAAACGGTTGAGGAGGGGTTTGTTTCAAATTATTTTATAAAAATGGAATTTGCCGCCTGTTAAGGAACGCGTGGTAATTAATTCGGTAAAATTTTTAGACAAGATTTTTTCGATAGTTTTTCTTTGTTTGTTTAAATTTAGTATCTAAGAAGCGGATGAATACGAATATTTTTTTTGGGATTAAATGTCGATATTTTACATTCGATACCGTGTAAAGCAAGTTTTGTTTCGCTTTGAGAAGCGAGAAAATTGTAAGATTTTCGAGATTCATAAAAGATAGTGCGCGTTGCCTGCGGTAATGCAGTTAGGGTTTTTGAGGGATAAAAACAGTTTTTGCAAGCCGTTTTATCCCTCAATCTCCCTTTGTCAAAATGCAAATTTACTTTTAAATAAAAAAAGCCTGAACCAGATTAAAATCCGGTCCAGGCTTTTTATTTTATCAAAAACAGTCAATCAATCAATTAACAAAGAATCAATCAACCAATTCCTAATCTTAGTCAATCAAAATCATTTTACCAGTGGCAAAATTAGCGTCTGTTTTGATAAAATAATACCAAACACCGCTTGAAGTCAAATCTGCACGATTGATTTCAACTTGATTGAAACCTTTTGCAAAATTGTCTTTAACCATGTGAACTACTCGACCAGAAACGTCACTTACCGTAATTGTTGCCGTAGATGCACTTGGCAAATCGAAACCGATTTGGGTAGCATTTGCAAATGGATTTGGTACGTTTTGGTACATTTTGAAAGCAGCAGCAGTTGCTACATTTCCAAATGTCAATTCGATATCTTCCAAATCGCCGTTTGCAGCGTAAGCTTCAGCAGCAGTGAATCGAGGGTTAATCTGAATAATAATAAACGGAGGAAAGTTGAGCGATTCCCATTCCATCTCCAATTAACAAAATAATATTTTTCGCTATAGCTGGTGGTGATACTTTATTTATTTTGGGGCTACAAGAAATAATAAATATCAATAAACAAAAGAAGACTCTATTTAAAATTTTCATAATTCAGTATGTTTATTTTTTTTTGTAAAATACAAATCTAGCAGTTATCGAAGTCAATTTGATCCTCAATTTTCAAATTTACAAAAAATTAATATTGTAGTTTCTTAGGAATGCGAATAAAATAGATTCAAAATTTTCGGTCGCTTATTTTGTTCTTAGTTTTTGTTTTGAAAGCATAAGTTTATCTGGATAAATGATTGATTTCAAAGGGGAAAATAAGGACAAAAGTAGTAGTGAAAATTCTGAATCTATTTAGTTCGCATTCCTTAGGTCTTTTTTTTATAAAAAAAATAAACATAAGATCCACCGACCAACACCAACCCGAATAAACATAATAGGTAACTTCCATTCACAAAAAAAGTCAACCAACTTAAATCAGGCTGTCCAAAATTTTTATATAACAATATACTTACACTTCCCAAATATCCGAATGCATCAGCTATATATATCAAAAATCCGGCATTTCCCTCCACCTTAAATACCGCAATCATTCTATCAAATAGAATACAATTAAAAGGTACATAACATACATACAACCCTACTCCAACTATTATCATCCATACTGCAGGATTCAATTGCCCATGGGTAAATAACCAAGTTGCCACCCCAACCATAAGGGTACTAAAAAATAACATCCAATGGTAAATCCGAAATGCTTTTTTATTGTCTCTGATAAACATGGTCAACCCTAACGCCAATAAAACTAATACAGCTATTGGTATTTCGGAAAGCGTAAAAATAGCAGGTGTATTTCCATAACCCAATGCTTCCCAAAGTTCTGCTGCAAAATTATCGCGAAAATCGCGATAAGCCGTAAGCATCATATAGAATCCTATCAACAATGCAATTCCTAGAAAATATTTTTTTATAAAAGCTACTCGATTCTCGCGTTTCATTGGAATTCGTTTCGTTTTTTCTGCTTCATCAGCAATAGAAGGAGGAGGGATTTTTTCTAAAAAGTAAGAAAAAATCAATAACGGTAAAAAGAATATTACTCCAACAGCAAAAGGCATCCAAAACTCTGAATAGCCCAAATCATCCATCACTATTTTTCCAATTGACTTGACAAAACCTGAGGAGACAATAAAACTAGCACACAATCCTGCCCCTAACATTTCTGAAGTACGACGACCTTCTAAATAGGAAAAAACAATTCCCCAAATCAAGCCTAATGGAATGCCATTCAAAAAAAGAAAAATAAACTTGTAGGAAAGTGGCGCTAAAGCAAATCCTAGAAGTGCTAACTCGGCTGCTAAAATTAAGGTTACTAAAAGTTCGACCCGATTATCTTTCTTAAGCTCTGAAATAATTTTTATTCCAAAAAACTTAGACAACATATAGCCCAATACTTGAGAGATAATGAGCAAAATTTTATAGTCCATTCCCCACATTTCTAATCCTTCAAATGTTGCGACGGTAAAGGGTTTACGATACGCATACATACAAAAATAGGTACCAAATGCCATCGTCATCGCGTAGGCCATGAAGATGTAATCAGATTGTTTTTTGAGCCAATTTCTTATCATAAGAGATTAAAAATCTGCCTACCATTTCATGGTAGGCGATTAACTAATATTGTACTAAACTGAATGAAAAGTATTTTTAAAACAAAAGTTCAAGTCACTATTATGAACTTAATATAAAGCTTGTTGAAAATTTAGTTTCCTCCAATAATTGGAAGTAATTGGAGCATATCATCAATGATAAAATCTGGATTCGCTTTTTGCATTTGAGTCCTATTTTGCGCCCCTGTGGTAATGCCGATAGAATATTTGACTTTTGCATTTTTCCCCTCTTGAATATCAACTGCACTATCACCAATTTTTATAACAAGATTGGCTGGAATGTCTAATCTGTTACAGATTTCATTAATCATATCAGGAGCTGGGCGACTATTGCTTACATCCGATGCTGTCATCAAAACATCAATATCTTTTCCAACTTCGATATCAACATTTTTCAAAATTTGTTCTGCCACTTCACGAGTATAACCAGTATTAAATGAAACTTTTATATCCCTTCGCTTCAAAGATTCTATTACCTTTTTTACACTTGGAAAAACTTCCATTTCAGCAGTTTCATAAATGATACTTAGATTCTTTTTGAAGGCTGAATGTATTTCTTCCACCAAGGTTTCTGGAGGATTCTCTTTACTAATTTCCACTATCACATCTCGAATGGCAGCCTTTTTTTCTTTACCTGCGCAATGCTCCAAAACTGTTTTCAAATCAGTTTGAATTTCGTAGTCCCGTAAAGTAGTCAAGATCGTTTTGTAAACAAGATTGTCTTCATTGATGGCTGTTCCAGCCATGTCGAATATCACAAGTAGTATCATCTAATGCTAATAATTTAATTTGTAAATATGTTATTATATTTAATCCTCAGTAATTGAGTAAACCGATTCCAATGCGCAGGAATAATCTTAAAATCAATTCCTTTGGCTGCTTCATCCAATTTTCTAATCAATATAGAATCTTCGAAAAAAGGACTTTGTTCAAATGTTCTCGCTTCTTCTATTGACATTCTTCCGCCTTGAAAAACCATCGTTTGTTGACTAGCTTCAGAAAGTTGAAGAACGTATTTTTCATCAACACAGCAGAGATATCTTTTGGCATTTACATGGTTTTTGACCGTAGTTATTATTCGTTGCGAAAACCCATTTTCTTTTAAAAAGTTGGCTCCTAACTCATCATGATTTTGAAGACCAAAGCCATCCATATTTTTAATCTCATCATTAGATTCCAAAGGACAAAGGTGTCCTATGTCATGAAGAAAAGCAGCTAAAATTAATTCATCATCGAGTCTCTGTTCTTCAGCTAAGACACCTGCTTGAAATGAATGAGACAACACGGAGCAATCTTCACCGTAGGCAAATGCTCCGTGTTTTTTATAAATATTTAAAATAAGCTTAACGCTATTTTTCATTTTCGAACATTTCTATTACTGCTTTTCCACATTCATATCTATCCCCCTCATAATCATGTCCTAGAAATTTAGCAACTGTTTTTGCAACTTGGTTTTGCCAAAGTTGTCCTGCTGTTTTCACCTCTCCTAAAGCAGGAGTATCAGGCCCCATCGCCATCATCCAAATGGCATTTGAACCAACATAAGTTTTTCCATGACTTTTCCATTCTCCCTTGGGGTTAGGGTAAGCTCCTCGACCGTGATCAGTCGTAATTACAAAAGTTGTTTTGTCTTTGTACTGAGGATGAGACTGCACATATTCCCATAATTCTTGAATCCATTTATCTGTTTGGTGGGCAGATTTAAGATAGTGATCATATCTTCCATCATGGGCAAAATCATCTGTTTCGCCATAAGAAATATACAACAAACGAGGGGTTTCTTTTTCAATATACTCCAACGCATAATTATGAGTAAAAGCATCCAATCGAACAGTTGACCAAGGACTAGGGACCGTTGGTTGTAATTTGTTTAAAAATTTTTCAGTATCCGTAAGACTGTCATTTTTAGCGATTCGGAAACCCGCATTGGTAGGAATTCCACTTCGTTTGTCATTGATTATAAACGGAAAAACATCCCATGAAGCAAAGGCTCCTACTTTTCCATTAAATTCTTTTTTGTTATTAAAATATTCTAAAATCGTTTTATTAGGATTGTATATTTTTTTATTGGATGTAATATCAGGGTCGCTGTACCCTGTTAAAATTTCACTATATCCAGGATAAGAAAACCAGAAAACATTGGTACAATTAACTTTATTTTCAAACCAACGATTCCCATAAATTTGACCTTCCTTTCCAACCTTTTCCCAAAGAAATGGGAAGATAATTTCTCTTCTTTCTTTGGCAGTTTCTTTCCAAAATAGCGTTTTTAATTCTGTCGTATCTTTCACAAAATCCATATCAGCAATCAATGTCGAGTCAGCTCCTCCGAATAATTCTTGCCAACGCAAACCATCCAAGGTAATGAGAAATACATTTTCTGTTTTTAAGTCTTGTGCATTTATATTTTTTAAACAAAAAAATAACAATACAGTTACGGGAAGTAA
>JBLHWU010000002.1:0-65495 GCA_047629355.1 Saprospiraceae bacterium
CGTGTTATCTGAAATTTTGGAATAGAGGCATCGCCTCGACCCCATTTGTAAAAGTATCATTATCCGTATTTTAAAAGTCGCATCGCGACGACACTAAATTAATCTAAAGAGTCGTAGCTATGCTACTTTTGAAAAACGAACATTTGATTTCTACAAACAGTGCCGCCACGATGCAGCTTAGGAACGGTATTAAGCAAGAAAAGTAAAATTATGCTCAATAATTTCATTCGCTTTTTTCTCGAAAACAAGCTCGTGGCGTGGTTGCTACTGCTATTATTTATGGGTTGGGGAGTTGTTCACGCCCCTTTTGATTTAGGAATTAGCTTTTTACCACATGACCCTGTCGCGGTTGATGCCATTCCTGATATTGGCGAAAATCAACAAATCGTTTTTACCAAATGGATGGGACGGTCACCGCAAGATGTGGAAGACCAAATTACCTATCCGTTAACGACGACTTTGCTCGGCATTCCAGGCGTTAAAAGTGTGCGGAGTAATTCCATGTTCGGATTTTCCAGTATCTACTTAATCTTTGATGATGAAGTGGAATTTTATTGGAGTCGCAGCCGCATTTTAGAAAAACTCAATTCGTTACCTGCCAATACGCTACCCGATGACGTCCAACCAACATTAGGACCAGATGCAACCGCATTGGGTCAAATTTTTTGGTACACTTTAGAAGGGCGCGATAAAGACGGTAACGCAACAGGCGGTTGGGATTTACATGAATTGCGCACCATCCAAGATTTTTATGTTCGCTATGGCTTATCTTCATCGGAAGGCGTAGCAGAGGTCGCTTCTATTGGTGGTTTTGTCAAAGAATATCAGGTAGATGTTGACCCAGAGAAAATGAAAGCCTATGGCGTGACTTTGGAAAAAGTAATGAAAGCGATAAAAGGCAGTAATATTGATGTGGGCGCGCAGACCATAGAAATTAATCGAGCAGAATATTTTGTACGTGGATTGGGCTACGTTAAAAATATCGAGGATTTAGAGCAAAGCGTCGTCAAAGTAGACAATAATGTGCCTGTTCGGTTGAGTGATATTGCTAAAATCAACATCGGCCCAGCTGCTCGTCGCGGTGTTTTAGATAAATCAGGAACAGAGGCAGTAGGCGGTGTCGTGGTCGCTCGTTATGGCGCGAATCCATTGGAAGTCATTGAAAATGTGAAAGCCAAGATTGCAGAAATCGAACCCGGTTTAGCTACTAAAATTTTAGAAGATGGTACGGTCTCCCAAGTAAAAATAATTCCATTTTATGACCGTACCCAACTTATTAATGAAACCATCGGTACACTACAAGAAGCGCTGACTTTAGAAATACTGATTACCATTATGGTTGTCATTCTAATGTTGTTCAATCTCAAATCTTCCATATTGATTGCGGGAACGCTACCCGTCGCGGTATTGATGTGCTTTATTGCGATGAAATATTTTGGGGTGGATGCTAATATTGTCGCGCTATCAGGTATTGCGATTGCAATTGGAACAATGGTGGATATGGGCATTGTGTTGATTGAAAGTATTGTGAATCGGATGGAAGAAGTGAAGAAGGCGGCTAGTCTACCCCCTGCCCCTGAAGGAGAGCATCCACACACTGAGGACATAGCGCAAAGTAGTTCCCATTCAGAAATTAGAAGTGATGAGCCGCTTTTAGAAACCATTTATCAAGCAACCACCGAAGTCGCATCTGCGGTAATAACTGCCGTCGCAACAACGGTCATTAGTTTCATTCCTGTTTTTACAATGGAAGCCGCAGAAGGCAAGCTATTCAAACCGTTGGCTTACACCAAAACATTTGCCTTGGTCGCTTCCATTATGGTGGCAATTATGATTATTCCTCCGTTAGCACATAGCCTGTTTTCTTTAAAATGGAAGTGGTCGGGCAAAAAGTTCACTAAACTTTCAAAGTTTAGTAAACCTGCAAAAATATTATTAAACCTCCTCTGCGCGCTCTGGATTACTTATTTTTTAGCAAGTCTTTGGATGCCATTAGGGGTTAATAAAAGTACATTTTCTAACTTCTTCTTTGTGGCATTGATTGCTGGATTATTACTTAGCTTTTTCTATTTAATCATCTACTTCTACGAAAACATTTTACGCTTTTTACTGCGCTTCAAAATCCTTTTTTTGCTACTGGTCGGTTTTATTGTTTATCAAGGAATTTTGGTTTTTCAAAATACAGGACAAGAATTTATGCCCTCTTTGGATGAAGGTTCATTTTTGCTCATGCCGACCTCTATGCCCCATGCAGGAATGGAGGAAAATGTCAAAAATCTGCGTTTGTTAGATATGGCGGTGACGGCGATTCCAGAGGTGGAAATGGTGGTTGGAAAAGCCGGACGAGTAAATAGTCCGCTCGACCCTGCGCCGATGTCGATGTACGAAAATGTGATTTTGTACAAATCGGAATATAAAACGGATAAAAATGGACATCGCATCCGCTACCAATATGAAAATGGGGAATACATCAGAACAGCTAAAGGTGACTTAATACCTGATGAAAGCGGTCGCTACTTTCGACAATGGCGGGATGAAATTCAAAGTCCTGATGATATTTGGAACGAAATTACCAAAGCGACCAAATTGCCAGGTGTAACTTCCGCACCAAAGTTACAACCCATCGAAACCCGTTTGATTATGCTACAAACAGGAATGCGTGCGCCAATGGGTATCAAGGTTCGTGGAGCAGATTTAGCGACTATCGAAGCATTTGGTTTGGAGCTGGAAAAACATTTGAAAGAAGTAGACGGCGTGAAGGATGCGGCTGTTTTTGCGGATAGAATTGTGGGCAAACCTTACCTATTATTAGACATCAACCGCGAAACCATTGCTCGTTATGGTTTGACCATTGAGCAAGTGCAGCGGCACATTCAGGCAGCAATTGGTGGCATGACAATGACTTCAACAGTCGAAGGCAGAGAACGCTATGCTATCCGCATTCGCTACCCTCGCGAATTGCGCAATGACCCAGAAATGCTGAAACAAATCTACATCCCAACGGCAACAGGGCAACAAATTCCATTAGGGCAATTGGTGGAAATCAAATACGAACAAGGCGCGCAATCTATTAAAAGTGAAGATGGTTTTTTGATTGGTTTTGTACTCTTTGATAAAGAAAATGGAGAATCAGAAGTAGAAGTGGTTAATCGGGCGCAGCAATATCTAACGCAACAAATTGAGGAAGGAAATTTAGAAGTCCCTGCGGGTATTAACTACCGTTTTGCGGGAAGCTACGAACAGCAAGTGCGGGCTAACAAGCGATTAAATTTGGTGGTTCCCATTGCTTTAGCCATTATTTTCCTGATTTTATACTTTCAATTTAAATCCGTCACCATTTCCCTAATGGTCTTTACAGGAGTCTTTATTGCCTTCGCGGGTGGCTTCATTATGATTGGCTTGTATGATACCGATTGGTTTTTAAACTTCGATTTTTTCGGTAAAAATATGCGCGACCTTTTCCAAATTCAAACCGTGAATTTGAGCGTTGCGGTCTGGGTTGGCTTTCTCGCTTTGTTTGGCATTGCGACAGATGATGGCGTTTTGGTCGCTACTTTCCTAAAAGATAGTTTTCAAAAAAATGAACCGCAATCTATCTCCGAAATCCGCGATGCCGTGGTAGCTGGTGGTTTGCGGCGAGTGCGCCCTGCCATGATGACAACGGCGACAACGATTTTGGCATTGTTGCCCGTGTTGGCATCGACGGGACGTGGTTCGGATATTATGTTGCCAATGGCAATTCCGTCTTTTGGGGGAATGACCTTGCAGATGATAACGATGTTTACGGTGCCGGTTTTGTATTCACTTTGGAAGGAATGGACATGGCGGTGGAGAAATCGAAATAAAAAAGAGGCATCGCCTCATCCCAATTTGTAACGATGAATATTAGCAGATTACAAAAAGGCGTAGCCTTGACACCATTTGTAGAAATGGTCAATGGCAATTCCAAAAGTGGCGTAGCCACGATACCGTTTGTAACAACAAATGAATATCGATTGCAAAAGTGGCCTAGCCACGGCACTTTGCATACTTGACCGCTAATTTATAAATCGTCTTTAAATGAAAAAGTGATGTAAATGTGCCGTAGCGATGCTACTAATTTAACGTTTTAACCCCCATTCCTACAAACGGTATCG
This sequence comes from Saprospiraceae bacterium, assembly GCA_047629355.1. Classification (GTDB taxonomy): domain Bacteria; phylum Bacteroidota; class Bacteroidia; order Chitinophagales; family Saprospiraceae; genus CAYUNA01. Next base: position 4,137 of record JBLHWU010000002.1, read on the forward strand.
TGGCGATGCCACTTTGAAATAACACCATTTATATCAATCAATATCATAAACATCATCAAAAAAATCGAACAAATACTGGTCATCAAAATCAACATCAAATTTATTCAACATATCGAGATATTCTTCTCGAAATGTGCGCTTACAGTCGTGTTCCTCTTGATTCAAAACATATTTAACAACTGCGTCAATATGAGAACGAAAATAAGAAAAGGCATCCAATCTTGCTTTTTAATGAATTTAGTAGTGGCACTTTTGGTCTCTTGTACCAATTCGGAAAGACTTTGAGCAGGATGAAGACCAATAAAAAGATGGGTGTGGTCAGGCATACAATTAATTGCTAAAACCTTATGTTTTCGCTCTTGGACTACGCCTGTCATATAGCGTTGAACTTCCGATTTGTGAGCTTTTGGAATTAAATGTTCACGACCAGTTACAAAGAACACAATTTGAATATACAATTGGGTGTAGGTGTTTGCCATTTTCATGTAGTTTTTGTAAAAATAAAATAAAAATGTTTGGACAAAAAAAAATAAAAATTAATAAAATATTGAGTGATTTAGTGCCGAAGCTACGCTTCTTTGAGCTATTCCGTAAATGTTTCTACAAACAGTATCGAGGCGATGCCTCTTTTATTGACAGAAATATTGGAAAAATTAATAGGGTTTTTATAATGTCAATTTTCGTACTAATTAAGATTAACGGATTATCCGCTCAATCTTTAAATGAATTATTGACAATCGCCAACACCAATAATTTAGACCTAAAAATCCTTGAATCCAACTACCGTGCTGCTTTAGAAAAAGCGCCGCAAGTCAGTCAACTACCTGACCCCGAAATTGGTCTTGGTGCTTTCCCTTTGCCGGTCGAAACACGGTTGGGAGCGCAAATTTTTCGGGCAAGTGCCACGCAGATGTTTCCATGGAAAGGGGTTTTGGAGGGTAAAAATAATTTAGAATTAGCGAAAGCCAAAGCCATTTATGAAAAGATAGCAGTACGGCAGTTAACGCTACATTTTCAAGTAAAAAAAGCCTGGTTGAAACTGTACGAATTGGAAAAAAGCAAAGCCATTATTGAGCGCAATTTAATCTTGTTAGATGCACTGGATAAGCTGGCTTTAGCCAAAGTAGAAAGTGGAAAAGCAAGTGCTGCTGATGTCCTACGGGTTCAGCTAAAAACCACGGAATTAGAACAAGAATTAGCTATTTTGGAAACGGCAAAAAGTAAACCGATTGCAAGTATCAACCAACTCTTAAACCGTCCGATTGATACACCCATTTTCATAAAAGACAGCCTTGATTTTGCCATCATTCCTTTTCAAAAAGATACCTTGATGGCGAATATTCAAGCCAATCATCCGATGATTAAAATGTTTGAATTGCAGCAAAAAATATCAGAAGAAGCCATTAAAGTGAATACTTTGAATAACAAACCGACTTTCGGCGTAGGACTTGATTACATCATGGTCAATGAAAGAAGCGATGCAAATCCATCAGGAAATGGGCGGGACATTGTACAACTTCGAGGAATGGTGAAAATACCGCTATATCGTCAAAAATATGAAGCTAAAGAACGGGAAGAACAGCTAAAGATAGCTGCTTTGGATGACCAAAAAGAAAACGTAATAGGAACTTATTTAGCAGAAATTGAAAAGGCGTATTCAGATTATAAATCTGCTCAATTGAGCGTAAATTTATATCAGCAACAAGTGGAAACTACCAAGGCAGTCTTGAATATCTTGGAATCCAAATATAGTGCTGACGGTAATAATTTTGATGAATTGCTACGATTGGAAAAAGAATTAATTGACTATGATTTAAAAACGCTAAAAGCGATTGTTCATAGTCATTTAGCGAAATATAAAATTGAACAATTTATAACACTTTAACCATGAGGTACAAGCGAAAAAAGAAAAAGCAACCACCTCAAAAGAAAACCAATCCGCAAGATAAACGGACAGAATGGATTGTCATTTTAGTTATTGCCATTTTGACAATTATTGGCCTATTGACTTCCTTTCTTTTTTTTAAAGGTTTTGAAGGAACGGAAAAAGACAAAAATTTTAACAAATTTGAAATTCAAGAAGATGCAAATAAATAAAAAAATCATTGGGACAGCTATCGTTGCGGTTATCATTGGCTTGGGATTAGGATATTTGATTTTTGGCAATCAAAACACCAGAAAACCACTTACTGAAAACCATCAACATGGGATGGAAAAAGAAGCCTCGCCAATACCAAATGCTGAAGAAATTTGGACTTGTTCCATGCACCCCCAAATCCGACAACCAGAATCTGGGGATTGTGCGATTTGCGGAATGGATTTAATTTTGTTGGAGGAAAATACCTCTGACGACCCCTTAGTTTTGCAAATGACTAAATCTGCCGTAAAATTAGCAAATATTCAAACCACAACGGTCGGTAAATCAACGATAGAAACTGGCTCAACGATGCGACTATCTGGCAAGGTACAAGCCGATGAACGACGGGCGTCTTCCCAAGTTGCGCATGTAGCAGGGCGCATTGAAAAACTCTATGTTACGTTCACCAGCGAACAAGTAAATAAAGGTCAAAAGCTGGCAGAAATTTACTCACCAGATTTGATTTCAGCACAAAGAGAATTGTTAGAAGCCTTGAAATTGCAAGACTTAAACCCTGACTTAGTAGAAGCCACAAGGAAAAAATTGCGGTATTTAAAAATCAGTAATTCCACCATCCAAAACATCGAAGATAAAGGAAGTATTCAAGAAACCTTTACCCTTTATGCGGATGCATCGGGCATTGTGAGTGACCGTAAAGTTTCCGTTGGTGACTATATAGCTAAAGGCGAACCGTTATTTCACCTGATGAATCTGTCTCAAGTTTGGGTACTGTTTGATGCTTATGAGGAAGCATTAGGGCACATAAAAAAAGGCGATAAAATTGAATTTACGACCCCTTCCATCTCTAATAAAACGTTTACGACAAGCATCACTTTTATTGACCCAATTATTGACCCAATGACGCGAGTCGTTTCGTTGAGAACGGAAGTCAGAAATTCCAGTCGTTTACTAAAACCTGAAATGTTGGTGTATGGCATTTTAAAAAATAAAGGGCTGCAAAATAAAACCTTGACCGTGCCAAAATCTGCCGTTTTGTGGACGGGTAAACGCTCGGTGGTTTATGTTAAAGTACCGGATACAGAGATTCCTTCTTACCAATTTCGGGAAGTGCAATTGGGCGAAGGAACGGGTAATGGATATCCAATAATGAGTGGTTTGGAAGCAGGCGAACAAGTGGTTACCAATGGAAGTTTCACCATTGATGCGGCGGCACAACTCAACAATCAGGCAAGTATGATGAACCGAAATGTGACCATAAAGAAGGAGAAAGTAGGCATTCCTAATTTTCAAAAGGAAACACCTGATGTATTCAAAAAACAGTTGAATGAAGTTACCAACGCCTACATCCAACTGAAGGATGCTTTAGTTGCAACGGATGGAAGAAAAGCCATTCCTACTGCTGAAATAGTAGTGGCGAGAATCGACATGGTGGATATGAAATTGCTAAAAGGTGATGCCCATATTTATTGGATGGAGCAATTGGACGCCCTGCAAGCACACAGTCAAAAAATAACCAAAATAGAAGATATCGAGGAGCAACGCAAGCAATTTGGGTTCCTTTCTACCGCGTTAATCAATTCAATTGAAGCCTTTGGAACAATAGGTAATGCCTTTTATGTACAACATTGTCCCATGGCATTTGGCAATGAAGGAGCGGATTGGTTGGCGGTGGAAGAAGCGATTCAAAATCCTTATTTTGGAGATAAAATGATGAAGTGTGGTTTGGTAAAGAAGACATTTTCGAACGAATAAACTTGTTTATAATTCTACCTTAGTAACGATAAAATAATAAGTCTGACAAGTTAGACAGTGGATAATTTTTCTCAGTTTTTACTTGAAAGAAGGATAATTGTTGATACTTTGACTAATTTCAAGTGAAAAATGAGGGAAATTTGCCCTGTCTAAATGGCGGAGTTATTTTTTTATCGTTACTTAAGACTCTTGTTTCATTATTTATCAATGAGGAGTTTGAGGGAAAAAATTGGGCATTAATCCCGATTTTTTTCCTCAAAACACCCGCCCCGTCGCCTTTGGCGGTTTGCATCAGATTTAAGAGTCTTAAAGTAGAAATAAATACCAGAGAACTATGGATAGTTTAACTCAAGCCGCTTTAGGTGCAGCCGTTGGAGAGGCAATTTTAGGTAAAAATATTGGGAATAAAGCTGCCATAATAGGTGCTGTCTTAGCAACTATTCCTGACTTGGATGTATTACTTACACCATTTTTTTCTGCTTTTGAAAAGATTAGCGTACATCGTGGGTATAGCCATTCCATTTTATTTTGCTTGCTAGGTGGGTTATTATTTGCCTATATTTTGAGTAAGATAAAATGGACAAAGTCGGTGCGTTTTCCTCGATTATTTTTGTTAAGTTTTCTGGCTTTGTTTACTCATGTTTTGCTCGATGCTTTTACTACTTATGGAACACAATTATTTCTACCTTTTACAGATTGGCGAGTTAGTTTTGATAGCATCAATATTGTTGACCCTGTTTATACGATACCCTTATTGGTTGGTGTTTTGATGAGTGTTTTTTATTTTAAAAAAACAGCTACTAAAAGAGCGATGCCCAACAATATCGGCTTAATGATTAGTTCTTTATACCTTCTTTTCACGCTTGCCAATAAGCAGCATATTGAGCAGGTTTTCAATGCTCAATTAGAAGCAAAGAATATCCCTTCTTTTCGATTGTTGACCGTTCCTGTTGGCATTGGAAATGTGAATTGGTATGGTGTGGCAAAAGACGAAACACATTTGTACATTGGAAAATACTCGGAGTTAGAACGCAATGAAATTGAATTGGACTCCTTTCCAATTAATGACCAATTGTTAGCAGGTTTAGACCCCATTTTGGTAGATAGAATGAAATGGTTTGCGCAGGATTTCTACACGGTCGCTGAAAAAGATGGCAAGATTCGGATTTATAATATGCAGTGTGATATGCAGGGCGTAAGAACTTACGGTGACTACAAAGCACCCACAGCTTTTTATTTTGAAATTGAACCGAAAGAGAATGGAGCGTATGAATTGAAATCAGGGATGCATCCAAAGCAATAGCATTTTGAAAAAAGCAGAATAATGAAAAATGTAAAAATATTAATAAAAAACATGGTTTGCCCAAGATGTATTCGGGTAGTCAATGATGATTTAACGGCGTTGCAACTGCCTTTGGAAAGAGTAGAAATGGGTATTGTTTGGATGAAAAAGGAATTAACCACAAAGCAAGCACAAGCCATGCAAGAAGTTCTGGAAGCCAGTGGTTTTGAAATTATTGAAAATCGGGAAGATGCCTTGGTTGAAGAAATTAAAAAGTTGATAACGGAATATCTATTCGGGCAGACCCCAAAAGCAAACTCACTTAACTTCTCTGATTATTTGATGCAAAAAACCAATGTTAATTACGGGCAATTAAGTCGCTTATTTTCTACGACAACGAGGATGACGATTGAACAATTTATCATTATACAGAAAATTGAACGAGTGAAAGAGTTAATGAAAACTGGCGAAAAAAACTTATCTGAAATTAGTTTAGAAATGCAATACAGCAGTCCGCAACATTTGTCTACTCAATTTAAGAAAGTGACGGGCATGACACCAACTGCTTATAAATTGAGACAATTGGAAGATTAGAAAATCATAATCCTATACAATTCAATCAGAATTCTGTACATCGAAAAGGGCTGTTTATTTGTTTATCAAAGGGGTTTTAGGAGAGAGAAAAATTGAATTTTTATAGAAAATTGAATTTTTCTCTCCCCTAAGCCTCCTCCCCTGCCGCCGCAGGCAGCGGGCTGGGTGGTTTTGATCCGTACATTTTTAAAAAATAATTAGACATGATACATAAATATCAAGTAGAAGGAATGAGCTGTATGGGCTGTAAAAACAGCGTTGAAAGTGCTTTAAGTAATTTAGCCGAAGTACAACAAGTTACGGTCGATTTAAAAGAAAAGGAAGCCGTCATAAAAATGTCTGCTCACATCTCGGTGGATAAATTGCAGGAGGCACTTACTAAAGCAGGCTTGCATTACAGTATTGGATTATCGAATGGTAAGCACCATAAACAAATGGAATATCCTATCAAAGCTACGGCGCATTCCTCCAATGAAAAAGGAGTGTATTATTGTCCAATGCATTGTGAAGGTGACAAAACATACAAGCAATCAGAAGATTGTCCAGTCTGCGGTATGGACTTGGTCAAGGAAGTTAGCAATGCTGCTCCAACTTCCGAATATACTTGCCCAATGCATCCAGAGGTCATTAGCGACCAACCAGATAATTGTCCGAAGTGTGGAATGGATTTAGTGCCAGTAGTTCCAACGGATGAAGAAAATAAAACTTACCAGAAGCTACTAAAAAAGTTTAAAGTTGCTGTATTGTTTACGATTCCGGTTTTTATTTTGGCAATGGGTGAAATGATTCCTGGTAATCCCATTAATGAATATTTAGACGTTCAAGTCAGGAATTGGCTTCAGCTGGTGTTGACTCTGCCAGTCGTTTTTTATGCTTGCTGGATATTTTTTGAAAGAGCATGGAAATCTTTCAAAAACATGAATTTGAATATGTTTAGTTTGATTGGATTGGGAGCGGGAGCAGCGTTTATTTTTAGTATCGTGGCCATGTTATTTCCCTCTATTTTTCCCGCCCAATTTAAAACAGCAGAAGGCAATATCTTTGTCTATTTTGAAGCAGTGACGGTTATTTTAACCTTGGTTTTACTGGGACAGTTATTAGAAGCCAGAGCGCATAGTCAAACGAGTGGAGCGATTAAAGCGTTGATTGATTTATCCCCAAAAGAAGCCACTTTGGTAGAAGGGCAAGCCGAAAGAGTCATCTCCATACACGATATAAAAGTCGGTGATTTATTGCGGGTAAAACCTGGAGATAAAATTCCGGTAGATGGCATCATTCAAGAAGGCAATAGTAGCGTTGACGAATCTATGATAACCGGAGAACCAATTCCAGTAGAGAAACGAAAGAGCGATGCAGTGAGTTCTGGCACAATCAACAAAAATGGTTCTTTTATCATGAAAGCCGAGAAAGTAGGAAACGAAACTTTACTGTCTCAAATCATTCAAATGGTCAATGATGCCAGCCGTTCCCGAGCACCTATTCAAAAATTAGCGGATACCATTTCCAAGTATTTTGTACCGATAGTAATAGGTATTGCAGTCCTTACTTTTATCGTATGGAAAGTGTTTGGTCCAGAACCCGCTTATGTATATGCTTTTGTCAATGCCTTGGCGGTATTGATTATTGCTTGCCCTTGCGCATTGGGTTTGGCTACACCGATGTCTGTCATGGTTGGGGTTGGCAAAGGCGCACAAAATGGGATATTGATAAAAAATGCAGAAGCTTTAGAAAAGATGGATAAAGTTGATGCTTTGATTACGGATAAAACAGGAACAATTACGGAAGGGAAGCCTTCCTTAGAAAAGGTTCACGCATTTGATGCTTTTGAAGAAAAAGAATTGCTTCAATTGGCAGCTTCTATCAATGTACAAAGCGAACACCCATTGGCAGAGGCGATTGTTGCCAATGCTAAATTGGAGAATATTACTTTATATAAAGTTTCAAATTTTGAAGCCGTTTCTGGAAAAGGAGTAACCGGAATAGTGGAAGGTAAGAAGGTCATTATTGGAAATGACAAGCTATTACAAGCCAATAACATCAACGTTAATCCTACGCAAAAAGAACAAGTTTCGAAGCAACAAGAACAAGGTAAAACAGTGTCTTATATGGCGATAGATGGAAAATTAGCTGGGTTTGTCGTCATAACCGATGCGATTAAAAAGACCAGTAAAGCAGCCATTCAACAGTTGATGAAAGAAGGGGTGATGGTCTATATGCTTACTGGTGATAACCACAATACCGCGAAAGCAGTTGCCAAAGAATTAAACCTTACTCATTTCAAGGCAGAATGTTTGCCACAAGATAAATTAGAAGAAATAAAAAAATTGCAAGCGGAAGGGAAAGTCGTTGCGATGGCAGGAGATGGCATTAACGATGCACCAGCCTTGGCACAAGCAGATGTTGGAATTGCGATGGGCACCGGTACAGACGTTGCTATTGAAAGTGCAAAAATTACGCTGCTAAAAGGAGATTTACAAGGCATCGTTAAAGCTAAAGCACTGAGTCATCAAGTCATGCGCAATATCAAGCAAAATTTATTCTTTGCTTTTGCCTATAATGTATTGGGCATTCCAGTGGCTGCCGGTGTATTGTATCCATTTTTTGGATTGTTGTTGTCACCGATGTTGGCGGCAGCAGCGATGAGTTTTAGTTCAGTTTCGGTCATTGCTAATTCTTTGAGATTGCGAGGAGTGACGTTGGATTAATTCATCTAGAAAAAACGATTCAATAACTACTAAGACTTATTTACAAATAAAAACTTATTATGAATAGAATCATCTGTTTCATTATTGGACTTTCACTTTTTTTAGTTGCTTGTCAGCAAAAATCAGACACTCAACCTATTTTCAAAACTGTAAAAACGGCTTCAGAAAATGGTGGTGAATCCAACCTTTTCGTTTCGGAAACGGGAGAAGTGTATCTTTCGTGGGTGGAATATTTAGGGGACACTATGGATATTTTGTATTTTTCAAAATTGAAAAATGAACAATGGTCAACCCCAAAAGAAATCACACGCGGCAAGGATTGGTTTGTCAATTGGGCAGATTTCCCTTCCTTGGTTACCTATAAAACCGGAGGCAAAAATCTTGCGGCATACTGGTTGGAAAAAAGTGCAAATGGCACTTATGATTATGATATTCATATTATTCAATCGCAAGACAGCGGAAACAATTGGGGGAATGAATTTATCATTCATCGAGACAGCATTGCGGCAGAACATGGATTTATGACGATGGTTCCTTTATCGAATGACCGAATTTTTGCGACTTGGCTCGATGGTCGAAACACCAAAACTGACCAAGAAGATCCCGTTGAAAATCATGGACATAGTCATGGCGGTGCGATGACTTTGCGAACCGCAGAATTTGACATCGGTGATCATGTTTTCGAGGAGGCGGAATTGGACAATAGAATTTGCGATTGTTGCCAAACCGATGCTGCCCTTACTGCGGACGGAGCAATTGTGGTCTATAGAGACCGAAGTGAACAGGAAATTCGGGACATTGCAATTGTCAGAAAAGAAAAGGGGCAATGGACTACTCCACATTTAGTTCATGCCGACAATTGGGAAATTGCAGGTTGTCCAGTGAATGGCCCAGCTGTTTCGGCAATTGAAAGAACCGTCGCCGTAGCTTGGTTTACTGCGGCAAATGCCAAACCGACGGTTAAAATATCTTTTTCTCAGGATAGTGGAAAAACTTTCGAGTCCCCAATTATCGTCTCTAATCATACTCCGCTTGGGCGAGTGGATGTTGAATTACTTTCTAAAAAAGAGGCTATCGTTAGTTGGTTAGAAGAAACTGACAATGGCGCTGCTATTTTTGCAAAAAAAATAGCTCGAAATGGAGAAACAGAAGAAAACATTTTACTTACAGAAACTGACCCTTCGCGCCAAAGTGGTTTTCCAACAATGGTAAAAATGCCTGACCAAATGGTGTATTCATGGACAGCAATAGATAGTGTGACCACTATGACTAAGATAAAAACAGGTATTTTAACTTGGTAAAGTGTCGCCTGAAATTTATGCTCAAAAAAAATCATTTGAGGGTGTTACAAATTAGAGGCATCGTAATATGATTAGGTTATTTATTACAAATTCCCTTAAACCCATTTTTCACCCTCAAGACCGCAGGCGGCGCACAGTTCTGTTTGATGAAGTTCGAAAATCTTAGGATTTTCTCGCTTCTTAAACTTTAAACAAACTTACTTTACAGCGTACTTAAGTAGGTGACCCCAAATCATTTAATGCTCAATAAACCGTATATTTTTATTTTAATAACATTTTAAAATTTCAAACAATGAAAAAGCCTATTATTTTAATAGCAATGGCAATTTTTGGATTTTCAGCTTCCGCACAAAGTTGTTGTGCATCTAAAAAAACAGCGAAGGCTTGTTGTGCAAAAAAAGCAGCAACAACGACAGAAGCATCTGCTCAAACAACAGCGTCTGCCATGTTGGTTTCCAACAAAATAGACCATAACGAGACTGCGAAATTTACCGTTTATGGAAATTGTGGGATGTGCAAACGTACTATCGAAGGTGCATTAAAAGAAGTGAAGGGCATAAAATCTGCCGAATGGAACGTGGAAACCGATGAAATGACGGTAACTTACAATCCACACAAAATTCAATTGGACAACATCAAACAGAAAATTGCGGATGTAGGATATGATACGGATTCACATCGGGCGAAGGATTCCGTCTATGAAAACTTGCCGGGTTGTTGTCAGTATGAGCGACCAGTCGATAAGTAGTTAAGTAATACGTACTAATTAATCAGGTAATTTTTAAACATCTTTTTCCGCTATTTTCCTTTAAAAAAGACTTCAATAAAAGGATTATTCAAACCTTTTTTAAAGAAAACTATCGAAAAAATCTTGTCTGAAAATTTTACCTGATTAATCACTATGGAATGAGCAATAAATAAATCATTAGACTTTATGAATGGCGACTCTGGATAATTCGCAAACTATTGACTATCAATTACTTGCAATTCTAAAAAAGCTACTCATTCATAAAGTCTATTATTCCTAACAAGTCTATTGATTTCAAATGTCAATTATTTAAAACACCAAATTATGTACAAAATATCCTTTATCCTATTCTTTTGCTTGTCTTTTCAAATGACAAATGCTCAGTTATTCGTTTCAGACCCAATCGTTGTTTCAGAGGAAGGTACAGGTAAACGTGCTCCTCGAATTGCACTATTGGAAGATGACCGTCCCGTTGTATATTGGGGAAAAACAGGGTCAAATCCATTACTCTATACCGCTCAATGGAACAATGTTAGTTTTGGACAATCAATGATTGTTGATACCGATGGAATCGAACCAGATTTATGGGGTGGTGGATTGGGTCCAAGTATTGCGGCACATGGCAATACAGTTTTTCTGGTTTTTGAAAATTATGGGGAAGGTATCTATTGCCTTAAATCTATAGATGGTGGGGATAATTTTGGCGAACCAGTTGATGTATTTATCGCTCCTCCAGGACGGGTAGCCACCTTGCCGAGTTTGGTAATTGACCCTAACGGAAATCCAATTATTAGCTTTGTAACCACCAACTCCAGCGAGCAAGAAGCCCAATATGAAACGGTTAAATCATTGGATGGTGGAGATACATTTGAATTACCAGTAGTAGCCAATGTTGCGGCATCTGGTAGCGAAGTTTGTGAATGTTGCCCTGCATCCATGGGTGTTACTGATGAAGATGAAGTGTTTTTGACATTTAGAAATAACGACAATAATTTGCGAGATATTTGGGTTGCCAAATCATCAGATGCGGGTGCGAGTTTTACGGAAGCAGCAGATATTGATGAAACGGATTGGGAAATTCAGTCTTGTCCCCAAAGTGGCCCAGATATGATGATAAGTGGCGACCAATTAGCGGCTACTTTTTTTAATGGGGCGGATGGCTCAAAAGTCTATTTTAGTTCTGTGAATAAAAACACCATGGAATTGGAACAACATTTTCACATACCGCCCATCGTGGAAAATAAAAACCAGAACTATCCTGCCATTGCTGGAAACGGCGATACCTTAGCAGTCATTTGGCAAGAAAGCGGGCAATTGGGTTTGGATATTATGATGGCGTGGACGACTACGGGTGCAGCAGATTTATTGAATAATACAATGGTGATTACAGATGATTTGCTTTCGGAAAGACAACCGGATATGGTTTTCAAAAATGGACGATTTCACATTGTTTATGAAGACCAAAATACAGGACAAGTTCTGTATAAAATGGTAGGTTTTGACCCATCGGTGGATGCTACACAAATAAATCTTGAATCAATTAACGCAAAAATTCAGCCCAACCCGTTTTCAGAAAAAACCAAGGTTTATTTTGAAAATTCTACTAATGAAAAAACAGTCATTAGTTTATGGGATATTAATGGACAACTTCTTAAAAAAGAGGACACGACTTCTAATTCTATCGAAATATCAGCATTAGATGCTGGGATTTATGTGGTAAAAATTCAGCAAGGAAAATTTGTTGAAATGCAAAAATTGATTGCACAATAAGTAAAAACTAGAACTATCCATCCATCCATCCATCCATAACAAAGGGAGTTTGAGGAGCAAAAACGGTTTTATAAAAACCATTTTTGCTCCCCAATAACCCTCCTCGCCTTCAGCTAGGCGCACTGTGCTCTTTTGAAGCTCTAAAATCTTAGGGTTTTCTCGCTTCTCAAATATCAAATATCAAATATCAAATATCAAATATCAAATTAAGTAGATAGTTATTTGAGGGTTGTTCCACCACTAAGGAACGATAAAAAAATAACTCCGCCATTTAGACAGGGCAAATTTCCATCATTTTCACTTGAAATCAGTCAAAGTATCAACAATTATCCTTCTTTCAAGTAAAAACTGAGAAAAATTATCCACTGTCTAACTTGTCGGACTTATTATTTTATCGTTACTAACGGTGTAATTTTACTGAATCAGCACCTTTTCACTAACCGTTTCTTTTGCATTCCGAAGTGTCAAAATATATTGTCCTTTTGATAATTCGGGAAATTCCAGATTAAAAGCAGGAGCAATTCTATCTATTTTTTTGGTAAATATGAGTTGACCAACCACAGAATATAGTTCTAATTTTGCTTCTGCCGTAGCCAATAAATTAGATTGAATTGTAAAATTTCCATCCGATGGATTGGGAAAAACGACCAAAGTAGAACTTTCATTTTTCAATAAAAGGCAGTCTGGATTTCCATAATATTCGTAATGAATGCGACTTATATTCGGTAAATTCTCTGTCGTTTCCGTTTTCAATTGTCCATTACAATAATAATCATAACGGGTAGTAAAGTGTCGAATTGGATTGGAATAACTTTGTATAAATTGGTCTTTTCTCAACAATTTTCCTTCGTCATCATATTGATAAGTAAGGCTGTCCAATCGAACGATGTATAATGGATTGTCATTGACTTGATAAGCGGTTTTAAATTCTCTAAAAGTTTCCAGTTCTCCTTGCAAAGTGTAAGTACTTAATTTTAAAACGGTATCGGTATAGTTAGTTTTGTAATTCTCATAAAAATAACGAACCTCTTGCCCTGCCTCATTTACTGTTTTTTCAACCAAATGTTGCGTTTGCCACTCCTCACTTTGTTGTATTCTTCTTTCATAAATATCAGTTTGGGTTTTATCGTCATTGGAGTAGGAATAATTGTGTCGGGTATATAGAAATATCGAATCTGTCGAAGCATTGTCTAACCAATAACTACTGGTTTGTATTTGACAATTTTCGTTGACATCACTGACGGTCCATCGTTCGTTTGTTTGTTCACCAAGTTCATCATAATTGAGGATAACTTCTTTGACCAAACAATCATTTTCATTAAAAAGGTTGTCTCGTTGATACTGAATCAGCCAGTTTTCGGGCGCATCTAAGCTATAATAAAATTGCTGGGTTCGCCGTTTAGCATCCAAATCAGTTTCATAAACTAACTTTTGATAACTAATAATTTCGTACTCTGAATCTTCATTTTTATAAATGACTTCCCTTAATTCATCGCCAACATCGTATTGATAAGTCGTTTCCGTTGCTGTCCAAATCGTATCTCCCCAACTTCGATTTTCCTGAAAGACCAATTGCCCATTTGGACGATAAACCGATTCAATTCGCGTATTATTATAAGGCGCAAAAGCACCTTGGTAACTACTCCAAGTCGTATGCGCCACCTCGCGGTCTGCTGCATCATATGCCCAGTTTTCTCTGGAATCGCTTACCCAACCGCCATTATCTGGCTCAAAATGCTGATATGCTTTTTCGGCTATTTTCCCTTGCCCAAAAAGGATAGCGGTTGAAAAAAACAGGAATACCAGCGAGCATAAAACTTTTTTCATAAACACCGAATTTTTATTTTGACATAAAACTAAGTAACGGTAAAATAATAAGTCCGCCAACTAACAACGTTTATTTTGTTCTTAGTTTTCACTTTTGAAACAGGAGTTGTCTCTACATAATGACTGTTTCAAAAGTGAAAAATAAGGACAAAATAAATACTTGTTAGTTGGCGGAGTTATTTTTTTACCGTTACTAAGTAGGTTGGCTTATTTTTTTTGATATTTGAGAATATCAAAAATCCTAAGATTTTCGAGCTTCATAAAAAACAACTGCGCGCTGACTGCGGCAGCGCGAGTGGAATTCTTGATGGATAAGAGCGGTTTTTACAAACCACTTTTATCCATCAAACTCCCTTTGTTCCTATTATCAGAATAATTAAGGTAGCCTACTTATTAAAGTCAGACTACCTTTCATCCCAAAACGGTTGGGTTATTTTGAAAATTAAAAGGTGCGAACTCCTTTTTTTAGTGAATTTCTCTTTTTTTTATACATTGACTGACAAAAGCCTTACACAATCACAATATTTTTATAAAAATTAACTATTTTTGTCCTAACGACAATACTTTGATAGCAAAAATTTTACATATCCTATTTGCCTTTCTGGTGCTGCTTAGTTCCATAGGTATTACGGTAAAAAAACACTACTGCCAAAACAAACTGGAGAATGTCTCTTTTTTACCAACTTCGAGCTGTTGCAAAACAGCCAAACATCACGCCTGCAAAAAATCCGATACTGATTGTAAGAAAGGATGTTGCAGCAACGAATTAGAATACATTCACCTTGACCAAGACTTTCAAGTTCAAAAAGTAAATGCTTTTTCGCTTGACCAAATTAAAATTGCGGCAATTTTCACGGCTGTTTTTGAGGTTGATTTAACGCATATCACCGCAATTAAAAATTATACTAATTATAAACCACCCATTATCCGCTCGGATATTTCGGTTCTTTTCCAAGTTTTTCGTTTGTGAATTATTGCCTTCCTTCTTTTTTCTACTCGATGTAATCAGGCATCGTAGTAGCTAAAAATGTTTCCTATTATTTTAAAATGATGTGAGCCGCTGCGAGGCGACTTGTACCGTTGGAAGCTACCTTTTCTACAAACAGTAGCGAGGTGAGTCCGCTTTTTATTAAAGCCTAGCTTTTAGCATTTTCTAAAACATTAAAAAATGAAAAATATTAGAACTGCTTTTTTACTCTTAGCCCTCTCATTTATAGGGCTCTCCTTTTCCGCTTGTGGCGATTCTGCCACGGATAAAACCGAGCAAAAAGGCAAAGAATACACAGCAAATTATGTTTGCCCGATGCACTGCGACAGTAGCGGAAGCGAAGAACCAGGCAAATGTCCGGTTTGTGGAATGAACTACGAGAAGAATAACGACCATCAACCAG
Organism: Saprospiraceae bacterium; assembly: GCA_047629355.1. Classification (GTDB taxonomy): domain Bacteria; phylum Bacteroidota; class Bacteroidia; order Chitinophagales; family Saprospiraceae; genus CAYUNA01. The sequence continues at coordinate 19,605 of JBLHWU010000002.1, forward strand.
ATGGACACAAGCACTAATCATTAAAAATTAATCGAATTATTCACCCATTATAGTCAGCGTAAAGCTTACTAAATACAGGTAAATAGTCCAACTTAAAATAGCTAAAATATGAAAATTTTATTTACCATTTTCTCCTTTTTGTATTGTTGCTCATTGCTACAAGCACAAATCATTTTTCAGGAAGATTTTGAAAATGGTGCCGTTCCCACAGACTGGACAATAACCACCAACGCAACTGATGCAGGTTGGAATGTTGGTACTGCTGCAAGCCTTTCCAGTCAGGCATTTCCTATTGTCAATAATGGTTCGACCAATGTAGCAGCAACCAATGATGATGCTTGTAACTGTGATAAAAGTGAGGAATACTTTATTACTCCAAATATTGATTTAACCGACCAAACTGTCGTTGTTTTAAAATTCGATGCCTTTTACTTAGACAATACTTATCAGGGAATTGATGAAGATGTAACTATTGAAATTTCTTTAGACGGTATTAACTGGACGGTTTTGGAAGACCTACACGGACATGGTTCGTGGGACACGCACATCATTAATTTAAGTGATTATGCGGGGGAATCCAGCGTGCAAATTGGCTTTCGCTACGACGATGGCGGCGGTTGGTTATACGGTTTTGCCATTGATAATATTTCGGTAGAAGTTCCTCTAGGACTGGATGCCAATTTGGTAGAAATCAATCAACGAGCGTTTGGTGAAACGGATTTATCATTTCCATTGGGCGGCATTATTTTGAATGACGGTGCAACTACTATCACTGATTTAGAAGTGACTTACATCTTAAATGGAGGAACACCTGTGGTTACTCAATTGACAGGCGTAAACATTGAGGCGTTTGATTATTATACTTTTGATTTATCGAATGCCTGGACACCGAACATGGCGGGAGAATACACGGTGGATATGGAAATTACTGCTGTCAATGGAGGTATGGATGAAAATCCAACTAACAATTCCGATTCCTTTGAAACAGAAATTTTCGCGCAAGTGACTGTACCTAATAAAATTGAGGAATTTTTGGTTGCTGAACCAGTTATTACTGAATTAACCGCAGCTGGACCGTTTTTAAACAAACCAACAGATTTAGATTTCTTTCCCGTATTGGGAAAAGATGAATTGTGGGTAGTCAACCAGCGAACAGAAGGTGATGGTGGTAGCACTTTGACTATTGCGGATGCCACGGCTGACCCATCGGATTACACCAGTTTAGTAGATGGCAATGCTTGGCATTTTATGTCTTTGCCTACAGCAATTGCTTTTAGCGACGATAATTACAATTTCGGAACTTCTCCGGGCGTACAAGATGCCAATCACAATGGCGGAACATTCACTGGTCCAACGTTATGGTCAAGTGACCTTGATATTTATGCGCAACCTTCGGGTGGGAATGGTAGCCATTTAGACATGTTGCACGGTAGCCCTTTTAGTATGGGGATTGCGCACGAAGTGGACAATGTATTTTGGGTATACGACGATTGGAATAAAGACATTGTACGCTACGATTTTGTGGAAGACCACGGACCAGGAAATGATGACCACGCAGATGGTATGGTTCGTCGATATGAAAATATTGGTATCAATGCAGATGCAGACATTCCAAATCACATGATTGTTGACAAAGCAACAGGTTGGTTGTATTTCGTAGATAATGGGAATGACCGAGTGCTGCGATTGGATATTAATTCAGCGACAGGCAGTAATGCATTACCTGGAATCAACGAGCCTTTGGCAGAGCATTCAAGTATGACAGGATTCAATTATGAAGTCATTATTGAAACAGATTTGGAGCGACCTTGTGGTATCGAAATTTTTGAAAATTATCTCTTGGTCGGTGATTATGACAATGGTGATATCGTGATTTATGATATGGAAGATGATTTTTTAGAACTCGGACGAATTGCAACTTTAGAAACTGGTTTAACTGGGATTAAGGTTGGGCCAGATGGTAATATTTGGTACACCAATCGACTGAATAATACTTTGATGACGGCTGAACCTGGTGACCCAAGTAGCACGACCGATTTGCAACAATTGCCAGTAACGATTTATCCAAACCCGACGAATGGTATTGTTTCTTTAAATATTCCTCAATTAGAAACGGGTAAATTATTTAACCTCCAAGTTAATAATTCGATTGGACAAACGGTGTTGGTCAAAACTGCATTGAATGGTGTACAAGACTTGAATTTGGAAAATCTACCAAATGGTATTTATCTGCTGAATGTGCAGGGAGATGACTTTTTTGGGATAAAAAAGGTATTAATTAACCACTAAATATTAATTCAGAAGCAGTTTTGTTAAGTAATTTTCAAGACTGCTTCCTTTTCTTTTTTTAACTTTTAAATATTATACAAATGAAGAATTTTTTACTAACTTTTGTAGCAATTATTTGCTTTAGCGTTGGTTCAACCGCACAAAATAACATTCAACTGGAAATCAATCATAAGTTAGGCACAGACGATTTCGCCATGAATCAGACTGCTACCAACAACATGGAAAACAATTACTATTACTCGCGTTTGCAATATTACATTTCTCAAATTTCTATCGTTCACGATGGCGGTACAGAAACCTTGATGGAAAATACTTACATTTTAGTCAATGCTGCCAATGCCACCCAAGTGGACTTAGGCGACCACAGTATTGATGCAGTCGAAGGCATCAAATTTTCTATTGGTGTCGAGGAAGCAGTTAATCACAGTGACCCTGCTTCTTGGGCAAATGGGCATCCATTAGCTCCAAGTTTCCCGTCAATGCATTGGGGTTGGAATGCAGGCTACCGTTTTATTGCCATTGAAGGCAAAGGTGGTTCGAATTTAGGGCAGACTTTTCAGTTACACGGTTTAGAAGACATCAACTATTTTCAGACCGAGATAGACTTAACTGCTACATCTGAAAATGGAGCAATTACCATTACTTTAGATGCAGATTATGAAAGAGCTTTAGAAAATATTGATGTAGATGGTGGGGTGATTGTTCACGGTAGCACTGCGGAAGCGAAAACAGCTCTTGAAAATTTCCGCGACCACGTTTTTAGCGCATCGGGTGTTACTTCAACCGTTGATTTCAGCGAGGTGAATGACTTCCAAATTTTCCCAAATCCAACCGCTAACGGACAAGCAAATTTCTTGGTCAACAGTACAGAAAATTTGACTTATGAAGTAGCCGTAACCGACGTTTTAGGGCGAAATATTCAGTATTTTCCAGCAGTTCAAAGTAATACTTCGGTAGTGATGAATTTGGAAAACACAGGCTTGTTTATCGTAAGTTTGATTAAAGAAGGCAAAGCGGTGATTACTAAAAAATTGATGGTCAACTTTTAATAATGATGAATGATAAATGTTGAATATTTGAAAGCATCGTTATTCATCTGAAATTTATCATTCAACATTTATCATTCAAAAATTATGGCTTTATTAAATTACATACGACGGTTTTGCTTTTGGCTACTCATTTTACTGGCGCTGTCCTGTCAAAATGAAAAGAAGGTAATCCCCTCGTATGTACCTTCATTGATGGAAATTCCGCAAGGGTTTCCATCAATTGATTTTCCTGAAGGGAATGCGTTTTCAGAAACCCGTTGGGCATTGGGAAAGAAACTATTTTTTGACCCCGTAATGTCAGCAAATAGTTCGATTAGTTGCGCCACTTGTCACCTTCCCGAATTGGCATTTAGTGACAATCAGGCATTTAGTCCAGGCGTAGAAAATCGACCAGGAACACGCAATGCTTCACCACTATTCAACTTGGCATATCATCCTTATTTTACCAGAGAAGGAGGCGTACCAACCTTGGAAATGCAGATTTTAGTCCCTATCCAAGAACACAACGAATTTGATTTCAACATTGTCCTAATTGCCGAACGGTTGGCACAAGATAGCACCTACCAAACGATGGCACAATTGGCGTATGACCGCGAACCGGATGCTTTTGTAATTACCCGTGCCTTAGCGAATTTTGAAAGAAGTTTGCTAAGTGGATATAGCCGATATGACCAGCATTTTAACTATGATTTAGATAAAATCTTGACCGCTTCTGAGCTTCGAGGACGCGATTTATTTTTTAGCAAAAAAACGGATTGTGCGAACTGTCACGGTGATTCTAACTTCACCAATTATGATTTTCAAAACAATGGTTTGTACGAAAGCTATGAAGATGTCGGACGATTTCGGCTAACGGGATTGGAAGCAGACCGGGCTTTATTCAAAGTCCCAAGTTTGCGAAATATTGAATTGACTGCGCCGTATATGCACGATGGTTCAATGGTTTCTTTGGAGGAAATTGTTGACCATTATAATTCCGGCGGTAAAAACAACCCACAAAAAAGCAATTTGATTCGTCCTCTAAATTTAACTGATTCAGATAAGAATGACCTTGTAAATTTTTTAAAAACGCTAACCGACGAGGCATTTGTTAGCAATCCAATTTTTCAAAATTAGCTTTTAAATATACCTATATGTGTAAACTAAAATACTTATTCATTTTCCTATTGAGCACCCTGTTTTTTATTGCTTGTAGTGACGATGATACGTCCGAGGAAGTTATTCTCATTGACGAAACGCCTTATAATTTGGAATATGGCGCATTGCCTGCTCCTACCCTTCCTGCCGATAATCCTTTAACAATACAAGGGGTACAATTGGGCAAAATGTTATTTTTTGAAAAACTAATGTCTAAAGATGGTACACAGGCTTGTGCGGATTGTCACCGTCAACCCGATGGTTTTTCAGATAGCACTCGTTTTTCAATTGGCATAGAAGGATTGCCAGGCAAACGACAGGCGATGCCGATTTTCAACATGGCTTATCATTCGAATGAATTTTTCTGGGACGGACGGGCTGAATTGCTGCGTGACCAAAGTTTGATGCCGATACAAGACCCCTTAGAAATGAACGAAACTTTAGAAAACGTAATTGCCAAATTGGCGAATGAAAAAATGTACCGTAATCAGTTTACACGTGTTTTTGGGTCAGAAGAAATAACGTCAGTAAAGATGTCTTTGGCAATGGAGCAATTCATGTTGAGCATCGTTTCTTATGATTCTAAATACGATCAGTATTTGGCTGGAGCAGCAGAATTGACGGAAAGTGAAGCGCGAGGGTTGGCCTTATTTGAGACAGAATACAATCCTTTCTTTCCAGAATTTTCGGGAGCAGACTGTGCTCATTGTCACGGTGGAGCTAATTTTGAAAATGACCAATATATGAATAATGGCTTAGATACCGATGCCAATTTCATGGATATGGGGCGCGAAAATGCTACAGAAGCGGCGGCAGACCGTGCAAAATTTAAAGTCCCTACTTTGAGAAATATAGCGGTTACTGCTCCATATATGCACGATGGGCGTTTTCAAACATTAGAGGAGGTTGTTGACCATTATAACGAAGGTATTCAAGAATCTTCTACGGTTGACCCTGCTATTTTAAATACTAAGGATTCAGGATTATTTTTGACGGATGCCGATAAAGTGGATTTGGTTAATTTTTTAAAGACGCTCACGGATGAGACGTTTTTGGGGAATGAGGAGTATCGGTCGCCGTTTTAGTTTTTCTATTAAACGCTAACTTTTCAATCAATATTAACCATAAATTACTGAAAATAATACTATTTATTTTCGCCAGACCACAAGAGCAATTCATTGAGCTGCTCTTATTTTTAATAAAAAAGAACTATTTTTCTTCCTAAATTTCTCCACTACGGTCAAAAGAATAATTCCTATTTTTCAATTTGAAAATACTAATTTGCGAAACGCTACTTTGTTTTCATAAAAGAGATAACTAAAAGGCTGTATCAAATCATCTTTTGATACAGCCTTTTTTTTAGAATGCTACTTGCAAAACTTCAAATTCTCGCACAACCTCCGCCTTCAATTCTCCTCCCAAAAAGCGAGCAATTTCCAGCATTCCCTGCCGATGATTACCGAAGACAGTTTCTGCACCGCTATTATAATTAGTATTGGTATTCACATCATAAACAAAGCGATTGCCTGCCTCATCTTCTGCATATTCCAATGCGCCTATACCAATGTGGTTTGCAGTTAAAAATTGGGCATATTTTTCTAAGTCTTCATTTTCGTAATCGTCCAAAATAACAAATTTGGACGTATTTTCTGAGTGACCTACGGGGCAATGTGCATCTGAAATTTGGCAAGCATCCGCTGGACACAATTCAAACCCTTTACTTGCATCAATGCTGACGGCATATAAAAATTTACCACCCACAAATTCCGCGCGGACAATGCGTCCGGTGGCTGGTTTAACGTAAGATTGAACCAACCAAATGCCATCCAGCGATTCGCCAATTTGCTGGTTATCAATAGTCTGTTGTAAACTTTTCAAACTGTGAAATAGTTGAACTCCAGCGCCTTTTCCACCCCGATTGGGCTTTAATATAAACGGAAATTCATTCAGCTGACCGGCCGCTTTCGGTAGCAATTCGATGTTATTAGCGATGATGGTTTTAGGATATGCAATGTTGAGTTCTTGTAAAGCAAGATACTGCTCGGATTTTCGCAATTCCAATTGCAAAGCTCGCCGTCCATTGATGACGATGCGCCCGTGTCGTTCTAACCACGCTAAAATATTGGCGGTAAACTCAGGGGCAAAACGATGGTCACGTATGTGAGCGGAAGCACTCATTCGATTGTAGAAAATACCTTCGGGCGGAATGGAATTCAAATCCAATGTCAGATTATCCACAAACCATTCTTCGTAAGGTAAATTCAATTGATTAAAAGCAGCGCGCAGGGGCAATACCCAGTCTTCATTCTCGTGAATGACATAAATTTTTTTCATTGTTTTACGTTTATAAAGTCTAAAAAAAGCAAAAAAAAAGAGCCTATTCGCAACGAATAGGCTCTTTTTTTGATATTTAAAATAAAAAAAATATCAGATAGGCTGTTCGTTAGGAACGGTGGGTTCACAACAACAGCAACAAATCACAATATTTGAATATTTTTTCATTAAATACGTTTGGTGCAAATTTATAGCCAATTATTGAATAAAGCAATAGCACCGCGAAAAATAATTTTGCTTTCATCCTTAGTAACGATAAAAAATTCTACTTTTTCAAATGATACTAACTCAACCCGTTGCAAAAAAGGAAAACCAAAAAAACGAGACCCTTCCGACTATGATTGGCATTCTAATGCTGAAATGCCTGAGTCTGTAAAAGTCTTTTTGAATAATATGACCGTTGATTTTGACAATAAGATAAGTGCCCCTAAATAATCGACACTTTTCGACAGGACTATTTTCCGTTTAAAAAAAAAATATCCTCTGTCAAAAGTGTCGATTATTTAAGGTCACCTACTTAGTGAACTCGGCGGCTCAACAAAAATCAGCTTAATTTATATTTTAGGGAATATCTCAAGAATTGATAATTTCAACACCATGACCATCGGTATCGAAGCTAAAGGAAAAGAACGCGACCGTTTAAGTCAGCCCTTTTTAAAATTTATGCAAGAATTTGGGATTTCAGAAGAACGGATAAAATTTGAAAAAATAAAGTCAGCAGAAGATGAAGACTGGATTGCTGAAAAAATATGGTATCAAATCAATGTAGAACAACCTGTTTCAAAAAATAGATTTATAAAACCACAAAAGCACCAGTCTCTACTTCAACATAGAAACTGGTGCTTTTTTGTGACCACCCCATCACTCTCCACTAAAACCTAATCACGATACTACTTAGAGTAACGCTCATCAGAAACAGTCAATTTCTTACGACCTTTAGCACGACGCTTCGCTATTGTTCGACGACCGTTTTTGCTACTCATACGAGTACGGAATCCATGCTTGTTTGCTCTTTTTCGTTTCGATGGTTGAAAAGTCCTTTTCATTATGCTTATTTTTAGAAGCCAGAGGTCAGAAGTCAGGAGTCAGATAAGCTATAAAAATTAATTTATACCGTTTTTCTGACTCCTGACTCCTCGCTCCGGACACCTTAGTTTATCAATTTGTGGTGCAAAACGCAGGGTTTGCGCTAAGCGGCTGCAAAAGTAATGCGATTTATTTAAAATCCCAACTATTTTTAAACGAATTTTGAATTTAATCTTCACCAAACTTTATACAAGAGTCAGCTATTCAAATCTTTGTTCTTAAAATTCAATCACATCAACCTCTAAACTCAACCGTTGAAAAATCATTTCCAACTCTCCAACGCCCCAAACTTTGACGGACTTACTGGAAATGAAATAATAATCAAAAACAGGCGATGTTTCATTTTCATAGACCTTAATTCGTTTGCGAATAACGTCATCGTTGGCATCATCTGCCCGTCCTGAAGACTTCCCGCGTTCCAACAATCTACCAACCAATTCTTCTTCGGGTACATCTAACAGGACCAATTTAGAAACCTCGTCCTTTCGCTCTGCCAACAAGGCATCTAAGGCTTCACATTGTGGAATCGTACGTGGAAATCCATCAAAAATATAACCTTTGACATTAGGGTTCTCTTCGACTTTTGTGCGCAACATGCTAATCGTTACGGTATCTGGTACGAGTTCGCCTTTGTCAATATATTTCCGTGCTTCTAAACCCAATGGCGTGCTGTTTTTCAAATTAAATCGAAACAAATCACCTGTGGAAATGTGCAACAAATCGTATTTGTTGACCAACTTTTCTGCCTGCGTACCTTTGCCAGAACCTGGAGGGCCGAATAAAATCAGGTTTATCATAATGTCTTATTATTCATATTTTGAAAATGGAAGTGGCGAAAGTACGGCTTTTTAAAGGAATTTTTATCGAAAAAATCACCACATTTACGATTTGTAACACTCTTTTGACTTTTCATTAAAAAAGAAAACAAAATTTAAATCAAAAAAACAAGTTCTTTTTCAATTTAAATTTTGATTCCTATCCTCCATTTTAATTAAGCCCCCATCAACTTATTCAAGGACAACTCCAAGGCCGCCGTTGAAATGTTTGTCAAATTTGGGCTATAATCGTATACTTTTTGCAATGCTTCTCTAATCGTTTCCGATACATCGCCAAAAATCGCTTCGTCCGTCATCTTCGCATCCGGCTTCATCAAATAAGCAAATACCCGCGCCATTCCACAATTGGCAATAAAATCTGGTACGATACTCATCTGCGCATCCGCAAATTTTGCTGTCGGTCCAAAAAATATTTTATCGCCCACAAACGGAACGTTAGCACCACAAGAAATCACCTCCATACCGCCTGCAATCATCGCATCGACTTGTCCACGCGTCACCAACTTAGAAGCAGCACCAGGAATAAAAATATCTGCACCTAAGCTCCAGATTTTTTCGTTAACTTCTTCAAAAGATAGCATATTTTCAAATGCCAATTTATTGCCTTTCTTATTGACAAACAAAGCCTTAACTTCTTCTACTCCCAAACCTTCTTCTGAAATAATGCCACCTTCTCTGTCAATAATTCCTATTACTTTTGCACCGAATAAAGTCAAATAAGAAGCTGCCGCCGAAGCTACATTTCCCCAACCTTGAATGATAATTTTCTTTCCTTCCATTGATTCCTTTCGATAAATATCATAAAAATGCTTCACCGATTCCGATACACCATAGCCTGTAATCAAATCCGCAACTGCCATTTTATGTTCACCATCTGGAACGTATTTTGGGTCTTCCACAATCTTCGCACAACCATATCGCAATTGCCCCAATATCCGAACCGCGGCCCCACTATCTGATTTAAGGTGTCCGCGCACGATACCTTCTTGTGGATGCCACAAGCCAAGGTCTTCCGTGATTGGAATGACATCTTTTAATTCGTCAACATTTAAATCGCCACCCGTTCCATAGTAATTTTTCAACAATGGAATAACTGCTTTGTACCAACGTTTCAATACTTCTTCACGGCGTGGGTCACGCGGGTCGAAGTCAATACCTGATTTTGCACCACCGATATCTGGACCACAGACGGAAAATTTAATTTCCATCACTTTCGCCAATGATACGACTTCGTCTTTGGTCAAGCCTTTTCGCATCCGTGTTCCGCCACCTGCTGCGCCTCCGCGTAAGGAATTGATGACCACCCAACCACGAGCATCTGTTTCAGAATCGCTCCATTCGAATACGATTTCTGGTCTTTTTTCTTTATACTTGTTTAATAGATCTTCCATAATTCGATTAATTCGATTAATTCGATTAATTCGATTAACTCGATTAGTTTGGACAATCGAAATAATCGAATTAATCCATTTAATCGTGTCAATCAATTTGGTGGTGCGAAATTAATATTTCTAAAATTCTTATTTACATCCTTTCGTGGGAAATTTTAATGTTTAAATTTGCTGCAATTAAGGATTTCTAAAAATGGTAATCTATATTAACCATTAATCCCTAATCATTAAACATTCATTTACTATGTTAGAGAACTGGTTAAGACCTATCAATACGGAAAAGTTCGATGCGCTTTCGCTAAATAAATATCAATTAGGCAGTAGAATCAAACGATTTGAAAATGAGTTGCCTGATGTAAAAAATGTAAAAGTAGCAATAATTGGCATTGGCGAAGCAGCGGCGAATGCCGTTAGAGAAGAATTGTATCAAATGAGTTGCTCATTTCGGCGATTAAAAATTGCAGATTTAGGAAATATTCGCAAACAAGACCATTCCTTTATCATTCCATTGATTAAGGAATTGGTCGATGGAAAAATTTTACCCATCATCATCGGTCACAGCAATTCTTTGACGCAAGCTCAATATCAGGCGCATCAGTCCTTTCAAAAATCGTTAAATATGACGATTGTGGATGAGAAAATTCATTATCACCCTCGGGTTGAAAACGAAGATGATACGTTGTTTTTAAATCCAATTTTGAAAAAAGCAACTTCCGATTTGTTTAATCTGAGCATCATTGGTTGTCAGTCGCATTTTGTGGATGACAATGTTTTTGATGCATTAGAAGAACGACATTTTGAGTGTGTCCGATTGGGAAAAGCACGAACGGATTTGCCAGAATTAGAACCGATTATTAGAGATGCTGATTTGATGAGCTTTAACTTGGCAGCTTTAAAACGGTTGGAAGTTCCTGGTGTAGACGGTGCGACTCCAAGTGGCTTTTTTACGGAAGAAGCAGCGCAAATTGCCCGTTATGCAGGCTTGAGTGACAAACTAAAATCTATTGGTTTTTATGGTGTCAATCCAGATTTAGACCGTGATAATGCTTCCGCAAAAGTGACGGCGCAATTGATTTGGTACTTTTTGGATGGGGTATTTAATCGAAAAAGCGACTTCCCAGTTTCGACACAAGGATTGACGGAATACATTGTTGATTTTAAATCGTATAATTATCAAATTACATTTTGGAATAGCTCCAAAAGCAATCGTTGGTGGATGCAAATTCCTGTAAAAACAGATAAAAATAAACGGCGGCACCGGTTGATTCCTTGTTCGTATGCGGATTATCAGAAGGCGTGTGAAGAAGAAATGCCAGAACGACTGTTAAAAGCGCATCGGCGATTTGGCAACTAAGTAACAGTCAAAAAGTAACTCGGTTTTGTAAACCGAGTAGCCCGTCCTTCGAGTTTCCAGCTCGAAGCAAACAACATAGTATCAAAATATTCAAAAAGCATTACAGCATCGGATTGGAAATCCGATAGACACTTGCTCGGTTTGCAAAACCGAGTTACTTATATTCTTATGGCTAAGAAAAATCAAATTCTCCGTCCCCACGCTGAAGACCTTTTTGCAAAGGAATTAAAAATCCTCGCAAAAATCGACACGAAACCACGACCTACGAATTGGAAGTTGTCCCCATGGGCAGTTGTCACTTATATTTTAGGCGGTACATTAGAAGATGGAACAGAAATAGAAGCTAAGTATTTTGGCAATCGTCGCTTGATTGAAGTAGCAGTAGCGACTTTGGCAACCGACCGTGCGCTGCTACTTTTGGGCATTCCTGGTACGGCAAAAACGTGGGTTTCAGAACATTTATCTGCTGCAATTTCGGGCACGTCTACCCTACTCGTTCAAGGTACAGCGGGTATGAATGAAGATTCGCTTCGCTACAGTTGGAATTATGCCAAGTTACTCGCCGAAGGCCCAACTGCCAGTGCGATGGTCGCCAGCCCTATCATGAATGCGATGCAAAAAGGGCAGATTGCACGAGTCGAGGAACTCACACGAATTCCATCAGATGTACAAGATACGTTGATTACCATTTTGTCGGAAAAAATATTGCCAGTGCCGGAATTGAGTACAGAAATTCAGGCGCAACGAGGTTTCAATATCATTGCAACGGCAAATAATCGGGATAAAGGCGTGAATGAATTGTCTAGTGCCTTGCGCCGTCGTTTTAATACGGTAGTGATGCCCTTACCAAAGTCTATTGAGGAAGAGGTGAAAATTGTCAAGACACGGGTCGATAAATTGGGACAGTCCTTAGAATTGCCGCCCGAAGCTGCACCGATTAAAGAGATTCAGCGATTGGTGACGATTTTTCGAGAATTGCGCAATGGGAAGACGGATGATGGGCGGACTAAATTGAAATCGCCAAGTAGTACTTTGAGTACTGCCGAAGCGATTTCTGTAATTAATAGTGGTCAGGCATTGGCGACGCATTTTGGGGATGGAACGATAAAAGCGGATGATTTGGCAGCGGGAATTACGGGTGCAATTGTGAAAGACCCAGTGCAGGATAAGGTCGTTTGGCAAGAATATTTGGAGACAGTGGTGAAGGAACGGAAGGAGTGGGCGGATTTGTATCGGGCTTGTAAGGAGATGCTGTGACGGCGCACGGAACACGGGAAATCGCGTTTTTACAAAAAAAGCATTCTTAAAACTTCTGGATTCTTTACTTAAAAAGCGGAACAAACTTAGTCAAAATCGCCTCAATTTCCTTCGTTTCAAAATCGGCTAATTTGTCAAATTTGTCAAAATAAGCAGTTTTCTTTGCTTTTTTGGCACTTCCTCCTTGAAATCCTTTTTGCAATTTTTTAAGAAAATCTATTTCAACAGATGCTAATTCTGCTATTTTTTCAATAGACCATTCAGGAAGTTGGGTCATTAGCGTGAGTGAAAAATTGATACTTTTAATCAAAGATTCAATTTCTTTGCCTTCTATCTTACCCTGTGATTTGATATAGTCATAGCCTGAAACAAATCTTTCTGCTACTTCTTCTGGCAATTGCGTGGTTACTTGATTCGGTAGTGCTACAAATGTGCACCACCATTTATTGAAAAAGTGATTTATTACCGTGTAAACAAAGGTTCTTTTAAGTTTGAGCAGCGAGAAAATCGTAAGATTATCGAGCTTCCAAAAACACAGTGCGCGTTGCCTACGGCAACGCGGGAGGGGTATTAAGGGACAAAAGCACCTAAACTGTAAAGTGGTGCACATTTGTGGCACTACCCTTGATTCATATCTTCTTGATTTAATTTTAATAAATACATAAAATAGCTGACCAACTATTTCGTTAAGAATGTCTCTCTTTTCTTTATTTTCTTCTTTGTCTATTCCCACGAATATCTGCCCTGCATCTGTTTTTAAATAATCTTCATCATCTGAATGTTTAAAAATAAGCAGCACATTTTTTAAAAAACCTGCGTCCATGTTGAGAATGAATTCATCTGATATAGTCAGCCAAATTTACTAAAATATATTCACTCGTGGAAATGTATTGGTGAAAAATCTTTGGCAGATTAGTAAAACTATCTGTAAAAGGGCGCTTCGTCCAACGCTTACTTCCATGATAAAACAAAATTGGCAACACTGGAATTAACGGTTGACTATTGATGATGTTTTGTTGATGAATACTCGAAATATAGTGCTGTATCTGTGCATGAGGATGAACAGAAGGATTACTTTTATGCTCCAATAAAATGGCAATCTGGATTGGAATATCAGTTTTTAAATGAGCAGAAAAAATCAAATCAGATTCCGTTTTCCGCAAAGCTTCGTTGATATGCGATTTTTCGAGGATAGCTAATTCACTTAAATCTAAGTAATCCCTAATTTCTTTTGGCGGTATTTGTGACAAAAAGTCGTGTGTAACCTCCAACATTGAGAAGGTCTTTTCAAAAAAATTATTGTGTGGATGGTGAGTTTTTTTTTGCTCATTTTGTTTAGTTGGTTATTGGTCAAACTGTTCGGCACACAAAATAACAACAATATTTTTATAAATATATGTACTTAAAACAATTAATTTATTTGTGAGAAATTTTACTTACCTTTGTCTATCATGCGGGGGTAGTGTAACAAATGTGCACCACCATTTATTGAAAAAGTGATTTATTACCGTGTAAACAAAGGTTCTTTTAAGTTTGAGAAGCTCGAAAACCGTAAGGCTTTCGAGCTTCAAAAAACACAGTGCGCGTTGCCTGCGGCAACGCGGGAGAGGTATTAAGGGACAAAAACGATTTTTGCAAAGTCGTTTTTGTCCCTTAAAAACCCCTTTGATAAACAAAAGCACCTAAACTGTAAAAGTGCACATTTGTGGCACTACCCATGCGGGAATTGGTCAACATTCGGAATGCTTATTTTAGAAGTGCGATGGTGGCAATGGGAAATAAACACAGTTGGGAGTTGCTAAAACAGAATTTTCCCATTATTTTTTTGATGTTGACGGGACGGATGAGGATATGTTAATTACCTTGGGCTATTATATTTTAGGACTTTACGAACGATTGCCTAAGGAACTTCAACAAGAAACAGAAGGTTTTGATGCTCAAATTAAATCGAATATTATGACGACATCAGCAATTTTAGAACAACGAGAAGAGAAAAGAGGTAAAAAAATAGATGAGAAAATTGGCAAAAAGCGAGGTATGCTTTTCACCAAAAGAATCGTACAAATAGAACTCATTCTGAAAGGTTTAACGCAAAATCCGAATTTAGATATTCCAACAATCAAATTGATTACGGGACAAACAGCAACAGATATTAAAGCCATTCAAAAGAGTTTTGAAAGAAATGACCTTGAAAAAACACGGCAGTTTATTTCTGGAAAATTTAAAGATTTTGGAGCATTGACAGAATTGGAGGTAGCTGAAATTGAGAAACTGCTCAACGAATTTCTACCAAAATTTAAAAAGAAAAAATCAGCTAAGCAACAGTAAAAAAATAATCAATTAATTTTTAAACCAACAGAGAAAACCTATCAACCTTGGCAAAAATAAGAACAGTATTCGCCTGCACCAAATGCGGACAAACCTCTCCCAAATGGATGGGGAAATGCAACGGCTGTGGCGAATGGAATACCTATCAAGAAGAAGTCGTCGTCAAAGAAACGGGTCGTGAAGCTCGCGATAAAGCATGGAAAAGTGGGATGCCCACCAAGAATACGGCGCCTGTCGCTCTACCAGATATCAAAGCAGGAAATACCCGCCGATTGGTGACGCCTGATGCAGAACTAAATCGTGTTTTAGGAGGTGGAATCGTAGCAGGTTCCCTAGTTTTAATTGGTGGTCAACCTGGGATTGGAAAATCAACTTTGCTGCTACAATTAGCTTTAGGTATTGACGCCAAAATCCTTTACGTTTCTGGTGAAGAAAGTGAAGAACAGATTAAAATGCGCGCCGACCGCCTCGGTAATCATAAGTCGGATTGCTACATTTTAACAGAAACCAATTCTGGAAAAATATTGAATCACGCACAATCCATGATGCCTGATTTGATGATTATTGATTCGATTCAGACCTTGTCATCGCCGCATATTGATTCGACGCCTGGAAGCATTTCACAGGTGCGGGAGACGGCTGGAGAGTTGCAGCGATTTGCAAAAGAGACGAATATTCCAGTGTTTATTATTGGGCATATTAATAAGGAAGGGTCAATTGCTGGTCCGAAATTATTAGAGCATATTGTTGATGCTGTTTTGCAATTTGAGGGCGATAGAAATTATACCTATCGGATTTTACGGACTATCAAAAATCGGTTTGGCTCAACTGATGAATTAGGGATTTATGAAATGCAAGCCGATGGTTTGCGCGAAGTTTCCAATCCTTCAGAATTAATGTTATCCCAGACGGAAGAAGACCTCAGTGGTTCGGCAGTGGCAGCCACGATGGAAGGTATGCGTCCAATGTTGATTGAGTCGCAAGCATTAGTGAGTACTGCCGTTTATGGTACGCCTCAGCGGTCGGCAACGGGTTTTGACTTGCGGAGATTGAGTATGTTATTGGCAGTTTTGGAGAAGCGAGTGGGTTTTCCATTTGCACAAAATGATGTCTTTTTGAATATTGCAGGTGGTATCAAAGTGGATGACCCTGCGATTGATTTAGCGATTGTAAGTGCCCTGATTTCTTCCTTGATGGATGTGTCGATTCCAAATGATGTTTGCTTTGCGGGCGAGGTTGGTTTATCGGGAGAGATTCGGTCAGTGAATCGAGTTGACCAACGAATTGCGGAAGCGGATAGACTGGGTTTTAAACGAATTTTTATTTCAAAATACAATATTAAAGGTTTGGATACGTCGCGGTATACAATGGAGATTACGACAGTTGGGAAAGTGGAGGAATTGTATAAAATTTTGTTTGAGACCTAAGTTCAAAACAATTTTCAGACAAAAAAAAAGGCGATTTTTACTATAAAATCGCCTTTCTTTTTATCCGAATAATTTCAAAATCAAGCACTAACCAACGCCTTGTTAGCCCGTTCATCCGCTAAATTCTTCTTATAATCAAACCACTTATCTTTCAAAAAGAACCGCGCCACTTCATCCACATGCGTCAAAAAGCCAACCTGATACAAACCTCGCAACAAAATACTTGTTTTAGGACTAACCGACCGCATCGAAAAACCAATACCTGCCGTGCGGTATTCAACATGATGCCACCAACCTGACGGCATAAAAATCGTGTCCCCCGCTTCAATCGTGCAATCGTAGCCAACTACTTTATCCAATGCTGGGTATTTTTCATAATCTGGATTGTTAATATCAATCGACGTATGCGTGCCGTATGGGTAACGATACAACATATCAGAGTATTTTGGGTCAAATAAAACCACTCGCTTATTGCCATGCAATTCCGTCAAATAAACATTGCTATTGTCCATATCTCGGTGAATTCGAGTAACAGCACCTTCCCCTCCAAAAAACGCAAAAGGCAATTTTTTCAATACTCTATCCGCCACTTTGGGAAAAGCAAAATCCTTAAACAACTCTGGCTTATACTTAAAAACATTGAATAGAAACAAGCGCCGACTTGTCGGACCCGCTTGCACCATATCCAAATAATCGCCAAATTTCATGGTATCTGGCGCACCTTTATAAGAACGGTCATCTTGTCGCTTCGTCCCTTCCGCATCGTAAATCCCCACTTCAATATCGCCCAATTCATCTTTAAAATAGTCGAAATTCCACTTTTTATAAAGCGGCGCATCTTCTCCATAAAAATGCTTAACAATCACCGGACGCTGCGGCTTCATATATTTTTCCTGAAATTCTTCACGCGTAATTCCGTCCACACGGTCAACGCCGTCTATCAGTTGCAATGGCATAGGTTGAAAATTTTAATCGTTTTCAAATTTTGAATTGCAAATTTAGAAGAAAATTCGATTGAATTAAAGGATTTTAACAATTTGAATTAGAAAATTGCGGGTATTTGACACAGGAATACTTTTGAGTTAACGTCTTACTTACAATTACAATGATGCTACACATTAAACAACTACGAAGTAGTTAAATATGAATAACCTCGGATGAAATCCGAGAGATAGCGAAAAAAGGCGTAACAACTCTGAAGGCGTTGAATGTAACAAGTAGATATTCAACTCCTTCAGAGTTATTGCATGCTGTGCCATTTTCCGCAGATTGCATCTGCGGTTATTCCTATTCAATCTCTCCGAGATTACTGCGAATGTCAGTTGATAACTGACACGTAATGATTAATCAGGTAAAATCTTTAGTCAAGATTTTTTCGATAGTTTATGTTGAGGTACCATAGCCGTCAGGCTAACAGCTTAATAATTTGCCACGATGATAATTCTGGCGGTTGTCCTTTAAGTTTTCGGACATCCTTTTTAGCTCTTTTTATCAAAGAATTAGCTATTCTATCTACCCACCGCATTAATTTATTCCCTTTTTGCAAAAGAGCATCTGCTAATTCAGAAAGTTTATTCTTAACGATTTTTGCCACTTTCATTGGACTTAATTCAAACTCACTTTCATCCCACAAAACTGTCCAAATTTATTGTGAATATGTAAAGACAACAAAATCGCAATTAATTTGTAATAGATATAGCATTCAAATCTAAAAATGCTCATCTTTTTTACCTTGTCTATTTCAAATACTGATTTCCATATTTTGAAAATTAATTCTATTTGCCAACGCAAAGTATAGACGATTCTTACCATTGATGCGGGAAGCATTTCCTGAGTGGCATTAGTGATATACATATTGAAAAAGCACATTGCTTTTCTTTGCTCACTGATGGTTAAATTCTTGTGTTTACTAGCATATTGTTCCAGCTTCTTTAGCCTTTTTATTGCTACTTCTTCTGGTACGGCTTGCATAATAAGCCGAGTTTTAACCTTTGTTCGTCCCCATCCAATATAAACGTCGGTTAATTCTTTGGTTTGCCCCTTTTTTGGAAGATGTTCGGATATATCTAAACGAACAAATTCTCCTTTTTCATTTAATTGACTATAAACAGCATTAGTTTTACTTCTACTTAAAAAGTATGCATTATTCTCTGCTACGCTATTTAAATAATTCAAATCTAAGTAACCTAAATCTCTGATATAAAAACCATTGGCTTGTATCGTCTCTGTTTTACCTAATTTATATAAATTGTCATGAGCTACTCCGTCGGTTAGTGCTAAATCAACCACTTCTCCGTTGAGTAAATTATAATTAAAGTGCATTTTTATAATTGCCGCACCTCCATTGCCAGTATAGCCTGTATAAAAGCAGATAACGAGGCAGGAATTTGAAAAGAGGTTGAATCCGTTAATTGTATTCTACTAAACGGTAATTTCAAATCTCTATCAATTACTCCTTCATTAACGATTTGCAAAATTCTATTGAAACAACTTTGCATAAATTTAACTGCATCTGTATTGTATCTCTCATCTAAAGACTGCTTAGTCATATCTATATCAAAGTGGTCTACTAACCAATCACAGCAGTCATTTAGGCTTCTTTCTTGACCATCAGCAGAATCAAAAACGTTCATCATCAAAAATGACTGCCCAGTTAACCCAGACCTAACTCCTTTGAATAAAATTAGTTTGACGAGCAAGTTTCTCAAGACTTTCCTCATCAAAGCAGCTTCTTAATTCTCTCATTAATGTTCTTTGTTCAAATTTTTCTATTTGCATAGCGTTTTTATACAAATTTACTACTTTTGATATTCTTAGCCTGACGGCTATGGTTGAGGTACTTAAAATATTGGTAGTGCCACAAATGTGCACTTTTACAGTTTAGGTGCTTTTGTTTATCAAAGGGGTTTTTAAGGGATAAAAACGATTTTATCCCTTAATACCCCTCCCGCGTTGCCGCAGGCAACGCGCACGGTGTTTTTTGAAGCTCGAAAGCCTTGCAGTTTTCTCGCTTCTCAAACTTAAAAGAACCTTCGTTTACACGGTAATCAATCACTTTTTCAATAAATGATGGTGCACATTTGCTACAGTACCAAAATATTTTTGACCACCTTTGATAAACTAATTCACAAATCATTCGTCTCACAAATTTTGCATTGCCCTTTTCAATAAAAAATATTCATGAAAAATATTTACCTCATTCTGTTTCTATTTTCTTCAACTGCTGCTTTCGCGCAAAACTTCTCCATTTCTGGAAAAGTTGTTGCTAAAAAAACACAAGTCCCAATGTCCGTTGCCCTCATTGCTTTAGCGCATCCTTGGGGCGAAGTTTTTAAATCAGATGTGGCAAAAGCTAATGGCAATTTTGAATTAACAGACATTGGAATGGGTGGCTATTTATTGAAAATATCGTTCCTCGGTTATCAAGATTTCCAGCAAGAGGTGACTATTTCTAATGAAAATATTACGCTGGGTCAGATTGAATTAATTGAAAACGCTTTAGAACTGGAAGGCGTCGAAGTTACCGCAAAAATTCCCCTCGCAACCATAGACGGCGACACCACTTCTTATAATGCAGACGCCTACAAAACGCTGGCAGATGCGAGTGCCGAAGATTTGATTGAAAAAATGCCGGGCGTAGTCATCAAAGATGGAAAAGTACAAGCACAAGGCGAAGATATTACGGAAGTTTTAGTGGATGGCAAGCCATTTTTTGGCAATGACCCAACGGCGGCTTTGCGTAATTTACCCGCCGAGGTGATTGATAAAATCCAAGTATTTGACCAAAAAAGTGAACAAGCGCAATTCAGTGGTTTCGATGACGGCGAGACTTCTAAAACCATCAATATCATCACCAAAACCAATCGAAGGAATGGGCAATTCGGTAAAGTTTACGCAGGTTACGGCACGGACGACCGCTATCAGATAGGCGGCAATGCCAGTTTGTTTGATGGCAATCGACGCATTTCTATCATCGGACAAAGCAACAATATCAATCAACAAAATTTTTCTACGGAAGACTTATTAGGCGTCGTTGGTTCGGGGGGCAAAAACAGGCGCGGAGATAGAAGTGGACGTGGTCGCGGCAGACGAGGCGGTAGTTCGGGCGGCAACGTCAATGATTTCTTAGTGCAACAATCAGGCGGCATCACGCAAACGCATGCTTTTGGATTGAATTATTCAGATAAATGGGGCGAGAAATTCAATGTTTCTGGTAGCTATTTCTTCAATTATTCTGACAATGAATCAGATGGGTTTGCCAATACTGAATACGTTGATAGTGAATCCGTCAGCGAATTTTATACAGAAAATAGTACGTCTGAAAGTCAAAATACCAATCATCGAATCAATCTACGTTTGGAGTATCAAATTGATTCGACCAATTCGATTTCCATACGCCCGCGCATTACTTGGCAGCTGAATGATGGTTTCGCATTAACTGACAATCAAGGTCTTTTGGGAACAGATATTTTAAGCCAAGCAAATAGTGATTTTCGGTCAGATTTGACGGGTTTGGATTTTAGCAATAGTCTTTTATTTCGACATAAATTCAAGAAGCGAGGACGGACTTTTTCCATCAATTTAAAGACGGGCTATAAAGACCAATCAGGCGAAAGTTTTTTAAATTCAAAAACTGCCTTTTTTACGCCACCTGAATCTTTAGATACGCTTGACCAATTCGCTAATTTGAACGTTACTGGTGGTAATTTATCCACCAATTTATCTTACACCGAACCGTTGAGTGAAAAGAGTAGTTTGCTATTCAATTATCGGACAAGTATGCAGCAGGACCAATCCGAAAAATCAACTTTTGACCTCGAAAACCAATCAGATGAATACGTACTTTTCAACGAAGAATTGAGTAGCGATTTTGATAATTATTACTATAAGCAGCAGATTGGTGGTGGTTATAATTTCCGGGAAGGACGCGACCTTTTTATTCTCGCACGTGCCAATTTGCAATGGTCAAAATTAGAGAGTAAGGAAACCTTTCCAACCATAAACAACCTTAGTCGAACATACTATAATGTACTCCCATTTTTCATGATTAAACGAAGTTTTTCCAAACAAGAAAACCTTCGTTTCTTCTATCGTTCCAATACACAATCACCAAGTATCGAACAAGTCCAAAACGTACTGGACAACAGCAATCCGCTACAATTATCGATTGGAAACCCAGCACTTGACCAAACTTATTCGCATCAATTGAATGCTCGATATTCTAAAACCAATACCGATAAGGCGACCATTTTATATGCGATGATTGGCGCAACTTATACCGATGATTTTATTTCAAATGCAACCTATTTAGAAAATACGAATGCCGCTGTTTTTAATCAAATTATGTTGCAACCTGGCACGCAATTATCACAGCCCGTCAATTTAGATAAATACTGGAATTTCCGTACTTATTTTACTTATGGAATGCCCTTGGGGAAACTTAAAACCAACCTCAATTTGGACGCAAATGCCAACTATACCCGCACGCCAGGTTTGATAAACGATGTTTTAAATTATTCTAAAAATGCAACGGCAGGATTGGGCATTACTTTCAGTAGCAATATTAATGAAAAAATAGATTTTACCTTTTCGACTCGAACGACTTATAATGTGGTTGAGAATACCGTACAAGCCAATGGTAATTCTAAATATTGGCAGCAAAAATCAAGACTAAAATTAGGTTGGATTTTGCCAAAAGGCATTATCATTCGGACGGATTTGACGCATCAATTTTACAATGGTTTATCCGATGGTTTCAACCAAAATTATACACTTTGGAATGCTGCGATTGGTAAAAAATTATTTAACAATGAAAGAGGAGAAATTGCGCTAACGGCTTTTGATTTGCTCTCAGAAAATCAGTCAATCACTCGAAATGTAACCGAAATAGCGATTGAAGATGTACAAACGACCGTTTTACAGCGTTATTTTATGCTAAAATTCACGTATAATTTTAGAAATTGGAATACTGGAGGAGGACGATAAAGTCTAATTCTGCGTCACCACTCGTTCCATCAAAACCACATAACCCGCATCTAAAATATTAATCAACTCTTCCCCACTCTCTTCTAAAGAGGTCAAGAAACCCCGCAACAATTCGCCATAATCTTCGGGTTGAATGGTAAAACCTGCCTCTTCATTAGCAATTGCCAAAAAAGTTGCCCAATGTTTCATTTGCACGCTGAGATTGTTCATTTTATACAATTCTTCACTGGGATTTACAAAATCTGGGCGGTCGGTCAAAGCAGAAATACTATAAAATTTGTCGAACATCGTGTTCAATGCCACCTTCATTTGGTGGTTGATAATAACCTCTTGCATGAATTATAATTTTAGGTAAAACAAGGGAGCTAATCTAATAATTGCAAAAAGGAAGCCAAGTCAGTCTAAAAGCATTTTTTTAAGTAACGCGCGGTAATTAATTCAACATACCCTTGTAAAGTTTTGACAAAAAATTAGGCGAAATGCCAATTCGAAAAAGAAAAAATACCAAAACATTCGCCACTTGTACCCGCAAATAACTATTGTTTTTAAACTTCCGTGCCGACACCGTCGCGTTCTTTTTAACCACGTGCATTTTGTACTTTTTCTTGGCGCGCCATACGAAATCGAAGTCTTCCATAATGGGTAAATCTTCTTTAAATCGATTCAATTCATAAAAAGTATCCCGTCCGATAAACATTGTTTGGTCACCACCTCCAGCAACCATCCAATCGAACTTATTCAGCAGCGCATTAAACTTTAAGGACTTTTTTTCTGAGTCAAAATTGTAGCAGAAACAACCAAATTTATGCCCCGCCTCCAACGATTGCACAATATCCGCCAAGCAACTCACCGGTGGCAGCACATCCGCATGAACAAAATACAGCACCTCGCCCGTCGAATTCTTCACCGCATAATTCATTTGTACCGCACGCCCACACTCCGGTGATTGCAGCACGGTCGCGCCTGCTTCCCGCGCCAATTTTTGCGTAGTATCTTGACTACCCGCATCACAAACAATAATTTCTTCCAAGTAATTTTGATGAGACAATACCTTTAAATGATTGACTAAACGACCAATATTTTTCTCTTCGTTCAGCGTCGGAATGATGATGCTAATTTTCATGCAATAATTATTCTTGGATATTCTTTTTATATTAGATACGGTGAAGAGCATATTTTAGGTATCATAAAGGTCTAAAAATTCAAGAGAAGCGAGAACAAGGAAGTATAAAATTTAAAAATTTGTTATAGGTTTGATTTAAAAATTTGAGAAGAAGTCTCTGAAAAGACCTTTATTGTTGAGCAAATATGAATTTCAAGTGTTTATTAGGAAAAGTTAAATCAATTAAAATTTATGAAAATTCAAACATTTTCCATCCTTATAGCTCTTTTTCTAATAAACGGAAAATCTCTTTTTGGACAAGTAAAAACTTACGCCAATCTATCTTATCGACTCGTTCAAGACATTCGCGACGA
Source organism: Saprospiraceae bacterium (assembly GCA_047629355.1). Lineage (GTDB taxonomy): Bacteria > Bacteroidota > Bacteroidia > Chitinophagales > Saprospiraceae > CAYUNA01. Next base: position 43,554 of record JBLHWU010000002.1, read on the forward strand.
AAAAGATGTTTCTAAAATATTGGACAGTTTGCAAAATGTCCAACCCGATATTTTAGCTAAAGAATTAGATAACGATGAAGCGAAACTCGCATTTTGGATAAATGTTTACAATGCGCACATTCAGATTATTTTAGTTAAAAATCCTGAGAAATTTGATGACCGAGGTACGTTTTTTAAAATCCCTCAGTTTTATATTGCTTGCCAACAGCTTAGTTTTGAAGATGTCGAACACGGCATTATTCGGCACACGAAAGCACCGTTAGGATTGGGTTATTTGCCTGCATGGTTTCCTGGGAAGTACGAACGAAAAATGCGTGCCAGCAAAGCAGACGGTCGCGTACATTTTGCCTTGAATTGTGGCGCAAAATCTTGTCCACCCCTCGCTGCCTACGATTATCGGCGAATGAATAAGCAGTTGGACTTGATTTCTGAGCAGTATTTAAATAATTATTCGACTTATAATGAAACCAAAAATGTAGTCTATATTCCTCGTTTTTTGCAGTGGTTTAGTGCAGATTTTGGTTGGTTCAAAAGTGGAAAAAGGAAATTTCTAGTGAAGCATGGCGCAATCCCAAAAGGGACAAAACCGAAAATGAAACTTAATGAGTATGATTGGACGTTGTTGCTAGATAATTTTACAGAAGTCTAAATGATTTTCTACTGACAAAAACAGTTATTTTTATTAAATTTGCACCCATTTTAAAGCAATAACCTCCTGTGTTTTATGTTTTAAAAAGGTCAAATTGCTATAATATTTTTTACAATTGATTTATGTGCCTAATCTTTGTGATTAGTTTTGTAGTTACTACGCGTTACTTATCATCATGCTCTTTTAAAAATTTAAAACTATGTTTAAAAAAACGTTTAAAAAAAACAGCGGCATTTACATTATTATAATGTTTTGTGTCATTTTCACAACTGACTTAAGTGCCCAAAACCGATTTAAAGCTGGTGTAGTGGCAGGCATTAATGTCGCTCAGATTCGCGGTGACGACACGGGCGGTTTTAATAAAGCTGGCCTTGTTGCTGGAATTCGAGCCATTACCATTTTGCAAGAAAAAATGGATGTGAGCCTTGAACTATTGTATAGCCAACGTGGTAGTCGCACGAATAAAGCCGAGGAAAATCTCTTTCGAGATGTTGAGATTGACCTCAATTATATCGAAGTGCCGGTCTTGTTTAACTACAAAGATTGGCTCAATGAAGAAGATAATTTTTACCATGTTCAAGCCAGTATTGGCTTTGCATATTCGCGCCTAATCAGTGCGGCAGCGGCGGGTTTTACAAATGAACACGAAAATGAAATAGAAAACTTCAACGACGATGATTTTAGTTTTGTGGTTGGGGCAGAGTATTTTATCACTCCAAAATTTAGCATCAGTGGTCGATGGGCTACCTCTATTAATTTATTATACGATAATGAAAAACACAATCCAAATATCAATGGATTGCGCGGACATTTCTTATCTTTCCGAACGAATTATCTCTTTTAACGTGCGAGTTACGGGTTGCGGGTTACGAGCTGCGGGTTGCTAATAGAAGTAGGTATACTTCTGTTGGCAACTCGCAACTCGTAACCCACAACTCGCAACCCATCTAACTTTACACAATATGCGTTTTTTACCTTTGTTGTTGCTGACCTTTTTGTGGTCTTGTACGGATTCAACTAATCAAGAACCTACAACAGAAACGACTCCAGCTACCAATCCAGCACCTGTTCCAGCGGCAAAATTGGAAGCGATTTATCCTGCTTATCCTGTAGAAAAACTCCAGTATTTATTTGAAAATTCTGATTACATAGATTATGTTTTCTACGAATTGCCGATGAGTATGAGTTTGAGTGAAAAAGCAAGTATCCAATATTCCATTAGCCATGTTTCGGCGGAACAAGCACCAATTAACGCCAATTGTAAATCGCTTGGACGTATTTTTTATCAATTAAAAGGGGAGAATGTTGCAGAAGCGGAAATTGTTTTCAATGCGCCAGAACAGTGTTCTTATTTCGTTTTTTATGACAATGGTAAAAAGACCTATGCCAATCAAATGACAGAAGCAGGGATAAAATATTTGCAGCAAAATATTATGAATGCCGTTAAAAGTATGCAGCAGGCGCAAGGACAAGGACAAGGACAATAAATTCCAGTTTTAGAAAGTAAATACGAATCATCCCGAATTTTAAACTGTAGAAATTCGGAACAATTAAGTTCAATTTTTTACTGCAAACTCAATAGATTTTTCAGATTGATTGTGACTAAAGGGAGTTTGAGGGATAAAAGTGGTTTACAAAACCGCTTTTATCCCTCAAAACCCCACTCGCGATGCCGCAGGCAGCGCGCATTGTATTTTTTAAAGCTCGAAAATCTTGCGATTTTCTCGCTGCTTAATTTTTTAGCAACCTCTTGTTGCCATTTACTACTTCATGCTGATTTTTTTTATTAAAATTCTGCTGTGTTCCTATGGAATTTAAAAGGGGGAATAAATTTTTTTTTAAATTTATTCCCCCTTTTAAATTCCATAGCGGCGACTTGTATTTTATATAAAAACTAAATTTTTACGCCGCGAAATGCGCCAATCCTCTATTAATGAACGCTAAGGAATGCTAAACAGGCAATCCACCTACCCTTTATAAAAGGGTGGTTTCACTACCTTGGCAGCCAATAGCTTCTTCCGCGCAACTATCTGTATTTCTGTTCCTTCTGTCGCAAATTCTACCGGTACGTAACCCATACCAATTGGTTTCTCCAAGGACGGAGACATCGTTCCAGAAGTGACAATTCCGATTTCGTTGCCGTACATATCTTCGATTGGATAATCGTGACGCGGTACTCGGCGGTCCGTTACTTCAAAGCCAACCAACTTTCGTTTGACACCTTCTGCTCGTTGTTTTTGAAAAATTTCGACCGAGTTAAAGTCCCCTTTTTTCGTTTTGGTAATCCAACCCAAACCCGCTTCAATTGGCGAAGTCGTATCGCTAATGTCATTGCCGTACAACGCAAACCCCATTTCCAAACGCAACGTATCACGCGCGCCTAATCCAACAGGTTCGATGCCTTCTTCTTTTCCAGCTTCAAAAATAGCGTCCCATAAGGCAGCCAAATCCTTGGAACCGACATACAATTCAAATCCACCTGCACCTGTGTAGCCCGTTGCGGATAGGATGATATTTTCTAAACCTGCGATGCTTCCTTTTGTAAATTTATAATATTTGATGGCAGACAAATCAACATCTGTCAATTTTTGTAAAACCTTCACGGCATTCGGTCCTTGTACCGCCAATAAGCCTGTGAAATCAGAAATGTTCGTCATTTCCGCCTCAAAATCGTTGTGTTGACTAATCCAATTCCAGTCTTTTTCGATGTTCGATGCGTTAACAACCAACATGAATGCTTTCTCGCCTTCTGAACATTTATCTTCGGGCAAACGATAGACTAAAAGGTCATCAACGACCCCGCCTTCATGGTTTGGCAAACACGAATATTGTGCATCTCCAATTTCTAATTTTGACGCATTATTGGAAGTTACTTTTTGAATTAAATCCAATGCCCCCTTTCCTTTAATGATGAATTCACCCATATGGGAAACATCAAAAACGCCAACATTTTGTCGAACGGCAGCGTGTTCTTCATTAATTCCCTTGTAAGAAATCGGCATGTTGTAGCCTGCGAATTCTGCCATTTTTGCACCGAGAGCGAGGTGTTTTTCTGTAAGTGGAGTGGTTTTCATTACTTTCTTAAATTTATAATTTGATTCTTATTTATCAAAAATTGTTCTTCATCTCCAAACAACCAATCAACTAATAATCGGTCAATCGGTCCTTAATCCAAGGTCACCTCTTCTATCACATCCCCCACCGAAATATTCTGCACGACCTCCATTCCTTTCGACACTTTTCCAAAAATCGTATATTTTCCATCCAAATGCGGTGCTGGTGAGTGCGTAATAAAAAACTGCGTTCCTTCCGTATTATTTCCAGCGGAAGCCATGCCGACATAGCCACCTTCATCATAATGCAAATACGGCAATTCCGACCGAATCGTATAGTCCAAACTTCCGTAACCATCTCCACGCGGGCAGCCGGTTTGAATAACAAAATTAGGCACAACTCGATGAAAAGGTTTATTTTTATAAAAGCCATTTTTGACCAAACGCACAAAATTTACAACCGTTCCAGGCGCGAGGTCAGGCATCAAATCAATCACAATTTCACCTTGATTCGTTTTTAAAGTTGCCGTTCCATCTTTTTTAATGGTATTGAAAGTAATCCAGTCGATTGGATGGTTAAATTTAGGTTTTATTTCCTCCAAATCTTTACCACTTTTCAAATAATTCAGCGTTTTTATAACTTCGTTATAAGTTTCGATTTCGCGTGGCAAGTCCATTTTAGTCAACGCATTTTCTAAAAAACTTAGACTATCTAAACCAACTTTAAACCCTTGCAGTTTATCCCGCAGTAAGCCCGCAGCGACTGCAACCATTCCTGGGTCACCATTTTCGACTGCTTCTACAATATAGAAGGTCAATTCAGCTCGAATTCGTCGGGCACTCAATCCAAAAGTCCTATCAAAATTACTATCTCGTAAAATCTGAGACAAAGCCTCAATACTTGCCGTCCGAATCACAGGAACATCCGACGGAAATGCCATACGTTTTATCCACGCATAATTCCAACCATAATTGCCCAAGGAGCGCACAATTTCTGCTCTTTCATAATTATTCTCAGAGGTTTCAAAACGGCGTTTCAATTCCCAATTGATGAATTTTTTATTTTCTCCAAAATAAATGGGCAAGTGTTTATTGGCAGCCGTGTATAAATTAATTTGTGTTTGCCAATTCAAAGAAGTATCTTTTGCCATTCGCCAATAAGCGGTAGCCGATTGTGAAACCCCATTTTTAATAAAGAAAGCAGAGGCACTCGTTGCGACCTGTGGATTTTCATCTTTCAACGCTTTTATAATAGTCGGTTCAACTTTCGCATAATCAAAATTACCCAATGCTCGAATGATATTCGCTTTCACCCCTGGGTCGCGTTCGAGGCTAGTTTGTTTTATCAGTGCCGCTTCAGCCGCTTCAGATTTCGTTTTCCCAAGCGCAATTGCAAGCGTCATGCGCACTCGCGGGTCGTCATCTTTAGCAAATGCTTCCGCAATAATTTTATCGTAGTCGTTCAATTTAATTTTCTTCGCACGGTATAAATAATTAGCAGCAATCGTGCGCACTGAAGCTGGATATCCACTCGTCGTTGCCAGTGCAACCATGCGCTCTGTGCCTTGCGGAGAAGTTATATCTCGCAGTGCATATCGGTAAATCGCCCATGCCTGTCCTTCCAAAAGTAAGGTATCTGTTGGCTGATAAGTACTCACAGAACTCAATGGATTTAGATATTTTTTGGAACTACTCTTCCCTATGGCTTCCAAAATCGCCGCATTGGAACGCCGGTGTACACCCGAAGAATCCATTTGGTCAAACGCTGCCAACAACTTTTCTTCTGACGCTGTTTCTCCAATCTGACCAATCGCATAGGCCGCCGCAACTTTCACATCATCAGACGGGTCTTGTAATAAAACTTCTAAGCTATCCAACGCTCGCGGGTCTTGCAAGGAACCAAAAGCCATCGCTGACATATGACGAAATGTAGGATCTTTATCCCGCAAAAATTGAAACAAGCTGTCCGATTTCTGTTGGTCTTGAAATAAATAAAGCCGCTGCAATTTCTTTACTTTAAAATCAACATTAATATCCGTAATGACCTCTTCCGTCGGTGGGATGCATTGTGTAAAAACTGTTACACTAATAAATAATAAAAATATGTGTAGCCTATTCATCGTCAACCTTTTTTGTTTTTTTTTTGCAAAAATAGCGTTTTATTTTAATGAAAAATTAAGAATGGAGAATTAGTACCGCGAAATAAATAGATTCAGATTCTTGACAGGATATTTTGTCCTCATTTTTTACTTTAAAAATGCTCATTATGTCAACATAAATCACAGTTTCAAAGCAAAAAGAGAAAACAAAACCTCACTCCCAAGAATCTGAATTTATTTATTTCGTGTTCCTTAAGAATGTTGAAACGGGCATTTTTAATGATAATTAAGGTTTTTAAATCTTCATTTCTAAAAAAAATGCCCACGACTAGTTCCTAATCGTGAGCATTTTAATTGTTCATTACTAATTGTTCATTCTTTATTCGGCATCATCACATATCCATTTTCTACCAATTTGCCAAAATCATCATATTCAATCCACAAATAGCCATTGTCCGCCCATCCATTCCCCCAAAAACCGGCCACTTCAAAAGCCTCTAAATCTTGGTCATAGCCCACGACAATAAACGGCTGTAATTTGGTGTTTTTCGATTTTCCTGACACCCAATATCGGGTATCTGATAAGTCTTCAAAGTCTTCTGGAACATTAATAATTGCCAACATTGGATTACCCCGCATCAAGGCTTTTTTGGTTTCAAAAATCCGTTGCTGTGCCCTCATTTCTGGACGTACGACGCGTAAATAATTGGCAATTGTAAACTTTTCCGTCGCATATACACTCCTCGGAATCGACATAGCATCATATGCCATAATCGCTGCGCTAACGGTCCCTTCGCTGATTAAAAATTCAAAAGCACTTTTTAGGTCGTATTTTTCCTTTTGTGCTAAGTTCAGCGCAATGTAATCCGGACTTAAATTGACTTTATAATTATTGTCAAAATTAACATAAAATTCCAGTAACGTTGCCAACGCGTAACTTTCCATCGAACTCCGCTCGCTTACTTTTCGAGGTGGCATCATGTACGATTTAATGCTTTGTTCGGTCAACATTTCACGCGAACTGCTCCCCAAACCTGGCATCAATGGCATCAATTCCTCAATCAAAGCATCGTTGCTGATACCGATTTCTTCGATGCCTTTAGAATGCGTATTTTGAGGATTTATCCCATCGGTTATTTGAGCAAATAAGATGGTTTGGCAGAAAATAAATAGAATGGCGATTATTCCTTGAATCAATTTCATAGAATGAATTTTATTTAGCAATTTTTTGTAGCGGCGACTTTAATTCCCAAGCTTTTTTTAAAATATGAAAGCAGCTTGGCGACTAAAGTCGCCGCTACAGAAAAGAACGCAAAGGAACGGGTTTTTCTTTTTCAGATGAGTATTTTTTTAAATATTATTTTAAATATTGGAAAAATCAGAAAGGAAATTTAATAAAAACGCCCTCGACTATTTACTAATCGTGAGCATTTTTATTCTTAATTCTACATTTTTTAATTCTTCATTACAAAAATTAGCCTCGACTGTAATTCGGTGCTTCTTTCGTAATTGTAACATCGTGCGGATGACTTTCCTGCATACCAGAACCCGTAATTTGAACAAATCGTGCATTTTGCAATTCCTCCACCGTTGCAGCACCACAATAACCCATCCCCGCACGCAAGCCACCGATATATTGTACCATTACTTCGGCAACCGTACCTTTATAAGCCACTCGTCCTTCAATACCTTCAGGAACTAATTTTTTAATATCGTCTTCTACGTCTTGGAAATAACGGTCTTTAGAACCCATTTCCATCGCGCCCAAAGAGCCCATTCCCCGATAAATTTTGAATTTTCGCCCAGCCATAATTACCGTTTCTCCCGGTGCTTCGTCCACACCTGCAAACAAACCACCTGCCATAATCGTACTCGCACCTGCCGCCAACGCTTTCACGATGTCGCCCGTGTACCGAATACCGCCGTCACCAATGACGGGAACGCCCGTGCCTTTCAGCGCATTATAGGCATTGTTAATGGCAGAAAGTTGCGGCACACCGACACCTGCCACGATACGAGTCGTACAGATACTTCCCGGTCCAACACCGACTTTCACACCGTCTGCACCTGCATCTGCCAAAGCTTTTGCACCTTCACCAGTCGCGACATTTCCACCAATAATTTGTAAATCAGAGTACTGACTTTTTGCATTTCTAACCGCTTCCAATACGCCGCGAGAATGTCCATGCGCCGTATCAATACAAATAACATCAACACCAACTTTTACAAGTGCATCAATCCGTTCCATCATATCAGCCGTCACGCCAACCGCTGCACCGACGACCAAGCGACCGTAGGAATCTTTGCAAGAACTTGGATAATCCTTGACCTTCATGATGTCTTTATAAGTAATCAGACCCGCTAAAAAACCAGCATCGTCAACGACAGGAAGTTTCTCAATTTTACTTTGTTGTAGAATTTTTCCAGCTTGTTCCAAAGTCGTACCGACAGCTGCAGTGACTAAGTTCTTGGTAGTCATCAAATCTTTCACAGGACGGTCGAGTCCACGTTCAAAACGCAAATCACGATTCGTTAGAATGCCAATCAACTTATTGTGGCCATCTACAATCGGAATTCCCCCAATGCGAAACCTACGCATCAGGTCCAGTGCATCTTTTACCGTCGCATCTACACGCAAGGTGATTGGGTCAATAATCATCCCACTTTCTGATCGCTTGACACTGCGAACCTGATCGGCTTGCTGTGCAATCGTCATATTTTTGTGAATAAACCCCATTCCTCCTTGACGGGCAATCGCAATTGCCAATCGGTGGTCGGTCACGGTGTCCATTGCTGCGGAAACAATGGGCGTATTTATTCGTATTTCTTTTGTTAATTGTGAAGAAATGTTGACTTCTCGCGGAAGTACATCAGAATAGGCAGGGAGTAAGAGGACATCATCAAAGGTCAACCCTTCTCCTGAAAACTTGGTGGTAGTAATTTTTTCTCTTTCCATGCGCAAAGGTATAAAAAAAGAAAAAACATATTGAAGTATTGAGGAAAAATGATTTTGAAAAAAATAAAAATAGTGGAATTCGAGAGCCAATTTATTTTACTATATTGCGGTTCTAATTGGGTAAAACACCGAAATACACCATGCTTTCTTAATGCAAGACAATAAAAAATATATCCTTCTTGGCATCGCCATTTTACTAATGACCGTCTTTTTCGCCTATTTCTTTGGCAATCCTAAAAAGCAGGTCAATTGGCGAGAAGACTATAAAGAAATCAATAAAGGACCATTCGGGACTTTTTTATCCTTGAAATTATTGGAGGAATATTTTCCTAATAATGGAGTGACTATTTTAAAAGATAGCATCGCACAGACTTTAGAAAAAGAAGAAAATCCAGCCAATTACGTTTTCGTTGGTGGCAATATGTACATGGATTCCTTAGGGGAAAGTGCCTTATTGAAATTTGTCGAAAGAGGAAACAAGGCGCTCATTGCTTCCAAATCGCCGCCGAGTGATTTGATGCAGCTTGTTTTTGAAGATTATTGTGGGACATTTTATTGGGATTACTATCCAGTCGTTCAAGATTCAAGTGCCTATTTTAATTTAAAACACCCTGATTTGTCTTTGGGTGATAGTTTACTGCATGTAGCTTTTGAAGAAGAGTTTGATACGACAACGTATCACTGGCACCATTTTCCCGAAGATTTTTTTTGTGAAGAAAATGAGCATTTAGTGGCACTGGGTTCCTTTGATAGCTGGGCGATTAATTTTATAAAGGTCAATTACGGCAAAGGCAGTTTTTATTTTCATACCAATCCCATTTTATATACCAATTCTGTTTTAAAACAAGAAGATGGTTTTGAATATGCGCACCGAAGTTTTGCGCATTTACAAGAAGGCGAGACGTATTGGGACCAACGCAGTCGTATTTGGTATTCTGAAAATTCGCAAGATGATTGGTTTAGAGGTAAAAAAACGTTTGAAAGTGAAGGTCCATTGAAATACATCTTGGCGCAGCCGTCCTTAGCTTGGGCATGGTATTTATCCTTGGCTTTGGGCTTATTGTACTTGTTATTTCGTGCTAAACGACAGCAGCGGGTCATCCCAGTTACTGAGCCGAATCGGAATACTTCACTGGAATTTATTTCGACCATTGGACGGATGTATTTTGTGCAAAACGACCATCGAAAATTGGCGAAAGATAAGGCGAGATTGTTCTTGGCTTATGTTCGAGACAACTATAAAATACAGACGAAAAAGATAGATAATTCATTCATTCAAACCTTGGCAAATAAAGCAGAAATTTCGCCTGATTTAATTAAAAAAATCGTTGAAATAAAGCAGAAAATCAATCTACCTGGTGGACTTTTCACGGAAGAGATGCTGATTGATTTCCACCAAGCGTTAGACCAGTTTTATAAAAATTGCAAATAGCTATTCAAAGGTCAGACCGTTTTACTGTCAGAGCTCAGAAAATCAACGAATTACGAAACAATTAACTCAATATGGAAGAATTTAATAAAAACCAAAATCCTGAAGATATCATTCGACAAATGAATGAAATCGACCTCACTAAATCTGAAAAAACAACACCTGAACAACCTGAACCAACCGAGCTTGTTCCTGAGCAAAAAACGCCAGTGGAAGATTCTGTTTGGGGGCGCAATCGCTTGGACTTATCCAAAGTGACTGCTGCTGCGAAGCGCGTCAAAACGGAACTTAAGAAAGTCATTATTGGGCAAGAGGAACTGATGGATTTATTACTCGTGGCAATTTTTACGAATGGACATGTGCTGATTGAAGGCGTACCAGGAGTTGCCAAAACCTTGACGGCAAAATTGCTTGCACGAACCTTAGATGTTGGCTTTTCGCGGATTCAGTTTACGCCCGATTTGATGCCGAGTGATGTCATTGGGACGACGGTATATAATATGAAAACGGCGGAATTCACCTTTAGTGAGGGTCCCGTTTTTTCTAACCTCATTCTAATTGATGAAATTAATCGTGCGCCAGCAAAAACACAAGCAGCACTATTTGAAGTAATGGAAGAATATCAGGTGACGGTTGATGGGGAGACGTATCCGATGTCGCAACCGTTTTTTGTGATGGGCACGCAGAATCCGATTGAACAGGAGGGAACTTATAAATTACCAGAGGCGCAATTAGACCGTTTTATTTTTAAAATCAATATTGACTATCCGAGTTTAGAAGAAGAGAAAGCGATTTTGCGACGATTCAAAAGTGATTTTGAAAAAGAAGTGACGGAAGATGTCAAATCTGTTTTTTCTGCAGAAGGCATTAGGGAATGTCGCGCATTGGTGGAACAAGTGGTTATTCGCGATGAATTGCTGGATTATATAGCTCGTATTATCCACGATACACGCAGCAATGGCGATTTATTTTTAGGTGCTTCTCCACGAGCTTCTTTGTCGATTATGAAAGCGAGTAAAGCGATTGCAGCGATGAACGGACGGGATTTTGTGACGCCAGATGACATTCAATATGTGGCATATCCGGTGTTAAATCATCGAATAATTTTGACACCAGAACGAGAGATGGAAGGCGTAGAATCGAAGGAGGTGATTGAGAATATTTTGAAGAAAATTGAGGTGCCAAGGTAGAATCAATGCAATGCAGTTATTTTTTGGTGTTTTATTTGTACGTTTTTTACTTTGATATAAAAACAAGTACTTTTGTGCACACCTTTATTTTACGGTTTTTTAAAAGAAAATCGCTTCTATATTAAATTCGATGCTAAATTTAATTTTAGCATCGAATAAAAAAAATACTCGGACATATTTATTAGTTAGTTTTTTAGCTAAAAAAACATGTCCGAATACTCATATAAATCTACCTAAACATGAAAGGAATTATTCTCGCCGGAGGACTCGGCACTCGATTATATCCACTGACGCTTGCCGTGAGTAAGCAACTGATGCCAGTCTATGACAAACCAATGATTTATTACCCATTGAGTACCTTGATGCAAGCCGGAATTAAAGATATTTTGATTATTTCGACACCGCATGATTTGCCGCACTTTCAAAAGCTATTGAGAGATGGCAGCGATATTGGCGTCAACTTTTCGTACATCGCACAGCATGAACCCAACGGTTTGGCGCAAGCCTTCGTACTCGGTGAAAAATTCATTGATGGCGATAGTGCTGCATTGGTTTTGGGCGATAATATTTTCTATGGACAAGGGCTAAAAGAGTCTTTACAAAATAGTTTTAACCCAAAAGGAGGAATCATTTTCGCTTATCAAGTAGCTGACCCAGAACGATATGGCGTAGTTGAATTTGATGATGATTTCAACGCCGTTTCTATCGAAGAAAAACCAGTAAAACCAAAGTCAAATTTCGCTGTACCTGGACTTTATTTCTACGATAATAATGTGGTAGAAATTGCGAAAAACTTAAAACCGTCGGCTCGTGGCGAATACGAAATTACGGACGTCAACCGCGTTTATCTCGAACAAAATAACCTCAGCGTTGAGGTGCTTGGACGCGGTACGGCTTGGTTGGATACGGGAACGCATACATCGTTGATTCAAGCAGGACAGTTCATTCAAGTGATTGAAGAACGGCAAGGTTTGAAAATTGGATGTATCGAAGAGATTGCGCACGAGATGGGTTTTATTGATGATGCACAACTCGAAATGCTCGGTCAACGCTATATTAAAAGCGGCTATGGCGAGTATTTACTGAATTTACTGAAAAAAAACTAAGCAAGTTTGGTTTTACGGTGAAGGATTGGCGACTTTTGCGCTGCTAATTTATTGAACCCCCAGCCCCTAAAGGGGAGCAAATCCGAAATTAATAATTTAGATTTCGTCATTAACTTGGATTTGCTCCCCCTTCTTAGGGACTAGGGCTTTGCATTTGTAAAATCCAATTAATATGTCAACCACCGCTTTAATTTTTGCCAACCAATCAAAAACGCAGGAGTTTCATCCTGTCTTCACTAAAGTTTATCAAATGACCGTGATTGAGCGCACGTTGCATGCTCTCGAACGGGCAGGCGTAAAAAAAGCAGTGCTGATTTGCGGTGAAAACGAAGCACAGTTGAAGCAGCTTTTGGCGAAGAAAAAGCCACCAGTTATTGCCCTTGATTATTTTCAAAATATAACAGATACTTCCTTTAAACGAGAAGATGCTTTTCTGATTACAGAGCCAATTGTGGTCTCGATTGATGTTTTAAAAAAGCTAAAAGCGGCGACGGAAGATGGGAAAATTCATTCCGTGACAACGCACAATGCAACGGTTGCTTATATTGCAAAAAGCGAGTGGTCGCAGTCTGATAAAAAGCGACAATCTCAGAATGTTGGTGGGACAGAATTTGATTTAATCATTGATATGTCTAAGGAAATTTGCACAACGATTCATACCAAAGCTCAATTAAAACCTACCAAAAAAGCCCTCATTAAAAGCCTCACCAAATCGACCGACGGCTGGGTGGCTAGCAATCTGAATCGTCCGATTTCTACCAGTTTTAGCCGCATCCTTGCGCATACGTTGATTACACCGAATCAATTTACTGTTTTTACTGGAATTATCGCCTTGGTGACGGGCTATTTCATGGTCATGGGTGGCTATTGGAATTGGTTGATTGCCGCGGGATTGTTTCATTTGACCTCGGTCATGGACGGCGTGGATGGGGAGTTGGCGCGACTCAAATTTAAGTCTTCGCCTTTCGGTCAGTGGCTTGATACCGTAGTGGATAATTTATCTTATATCGTTGGTTTGGGTGGCTTGATTGTCGGCGTTTATTTAAATGGCGTACTAACTGAAATGCCTATGGTAAAATGGGCGGGAATTTTCGCAGTCATTTTCTCCGTACTAGCATTGGGAAGTTTGTACTTGTATTTGCTGCGTTTTGGTAAAGGCGGCACCTTATTGAATGTAGAATATGGGTATCAAAATCAAACGGGTTGGTATCCTAAAATGATGGAAGTTGCGGCGGCATTTGGTAAACGTGATTTGTTTGCTTTGTTATTTTTAATCTTGGCTATTTTTGGGCAATTGCCGATGGCTTTGGGGTATGTGGCGATTATGGCGGCGGCGGTTTTTGGGTTTTCGTTGCAGGCGCATTTGATAGCGGGGAGGAAGGCGAAGGAGGCTGCTTGATTTCTCAATACATAATCGCTTATGGCAAGAAAAGAAAAGAGCAAAATGATAAAAAATACATTTATTCTAATCATTATAATATTTTTGATTCAATGCCAATTCTTTGAATCAAAACCCAAAGTTGACCCAAGAAGTCTTTATGAAATTAATTTTAACAATAGACTTTATGAATGGCGACTCTGGATAATTCGCAAACTATTGATTATCAATTATTTGCAATTCTAAAAAAGCTACTCATTCATAAAGTCTAATGAAATAAAAAAAAGAGGAATTCCATTAATTGGGAAGGAATACAAAAAATGGGGAGACCACCCAATGGCATATCAACTTTGGGTAAATATGAAAGATACCATACCTCGTCATTGGAAAAAAGAGTAAATTGTGATTCGGAAGATTGGGTAAAAATAATAACTGAAGTAGATGATTTTTTAGTAAAATTGGAAGAAGATATAGTAATCCTAAGTTTTATTTATAATCTTGAAGATGAAAGAAATGGCAAATATTCATGGGGTATAAACTTACATGAATTTATATCTCCTAAAAAAATAATCAAGCTAGATTCTTTGAAGACTGAAACAGAACAAAGTAAGAGAACAATAGATTCAGTTATGAAAATAATATCAAAAAAAATGGCGCAGGATTTATTTCGTAGCGAAACAAAAAATGAGAATTTACATTATTTTGAAATTGAAAATATTTCTGGAGAAATAGGTAATCTGATAAAAAATTTAAATATGGTTGAGGCAGATAGCATATTAAAAATAAATAATTTAAAAAAATGAACAGCCTGTGGTGAATATCCTTATTATATTTCACTCCAACAATTCCCTCAACCTTTCCATACTCCTCAAATTTTCCTCCCCTTCCACCGCCTGCAAAATATCCCTCCGTTGCCGTTCCGTAATATAAAACGAAATCGGCGCATCCTCCATCACATTACTCGGTCGATAAGTAAACCGAACGATCTCAAACTTATCTTTTCCCAATTTATCATAAATAAAACCCAGATTGGTATCGTGTTCAAAATCTTGGAGCGTCAGAATTTTTCCAGCAATGCCCAGCGGATTCAGTAAAGCTTCGATTGCGCCTTCATTTTCACTTGACTTAATTTCTTTATCACGGTCAAATGCACGCACCACGACCAGCACTACCCCACTCGTATTTTCCTGAATCCAATCTTCAAAAACATGGATGAAGCGAATCGCGGATTTCAGCCCATAATTATCACGAAAACCAGCATCCAAAACCTCTATCTGCGGCTGCGTCGGCAAGGATACATTCGGGAGCACATACGGATAAGTCGCATTCATCCGAATCGCCGTGGTGAACGCCATATTATAGGCATCTTGCTCGGCAAATAGTCGCCCAAAATCAATCGCATCCACCTCTGCCGAAGCAGGAATATCAAGGCTCGAAGGTGATGCCATCATATAACTCACGCCTTGCGAAGAAATAATCATGCGCCGACCGTCATTGACAATCGAAGGGGTCACAAACATCATCGGAACGGTTGCATTTTGCTCGACTTCCGCGTAATCTTTTAGGGTTTTATCAAAAACAAAATTGGTATTTTCGTTGAGTGATTTTTCAAAAATATAACCTCGGTCTTTGCGATAAGTATAGCCATTTTTTTGAAATTTTGCCCAGGGCACAAACAAGTCATTCGTGACAAGTGTAAACGAAACAGGATTCAGTAAATCTTTGGAAACATTGTCCACATACCTTTCATCATACAAGTTTTTAATCTCGCCCTGCTGTTGCCGCAAATACAATTCTCGAAAATATGCCGACCCAATCATTCCGCCCGATGCGCCCGACATTAAAACGGTATTTTGCATCAATTTTCCATTGGTCAACTTGTCTGTTTGTTGCAAAACGTGCATGGACCAAGTCGTTGCTTTCAGTCCACCGCCGCTGACGCAATACAATACCATTTTCGGTTTTTTATCTTTAGAAACACTGGCTTTGGCTTTCCAATTATTTAAAATTTGAGTCGTCTTTTCAACGTCCATTTCGACATTTTCACGGCTACAGATATTTTCTAAATTCTCGTAGGCATAGGCTGATTTTTCGACATTATAATTCAGACCATACGCTTGATTGTGATGGTGAAAAGCGTCAAATTTTGTTACTGTATTTATCACAATCGCTATCATCAGCAACACCATCATTCGCCATTTGCCAAACCAATACGTCACCGCCCCAGTCAATCCAACTACGATGCTTCCCAATAAAAATATACTCGCACCCGTCGGAATCCGAAATGCTGGATTGTCAATCATAATGCCCAATAAAACCAAGACAATCAAGCTCAAAAGCTGCATCACCAAAGCGTTCGTATGGTTTTGTTTGAAAACACGCAGCAGGATGCTTTTATCATAATGTGCCACACTCCGAACAATTCTCGGCTGAAATTTTTCGGTTAAATAAGTATCCACTCGCCACTGGTTTTTATTGGTTTTTATGTTTTCAAAATCAGGTAAGTTGCGCTGCCCCGGTCGGTTTCGAACAAGATTAGGCGGTCGATTTTTAACGTATTTTATATAATTTAAAATGTCCTTATTCGTCATTTGAAAATAGGCAGAAACAAGAAGAACAAACAATAAAATTCCCGCTAAAAAGCCAAAGGCATGAACAGCAATTGTCGCCGCTGGCAGTAATTCAAATTGAGATTCAAAATGAATTAAATTACCTAAAAATAAGGTGACAAAAAAGGCGGGTACCAAAATATTATTGAGACAAAATTTAGTGAACGGTCGCGCCAAAGATGCTAAAAATGGGAAGTAGCGCGCACCTAATAAATAAGTCGTCAAATTCCAACTCATTGCAAAAGCACCGAAGCCCACGCCTACATAAAAGAAGCTCCAAAATCCAACTTCGTGCAAGTATTCGGGAGAGAGGAAAAGGTAGCGCAAACCGTATTTTAAGGCCAATCCGCCCGTGACGAATAAACCTAATAGTATCCAAATAACCAACAAAATCGAGTTGCTGCGCAAATGCAGCACGAGCAATTGGCAGGGGAAAGAGTAATAGATATTGGTTAGTGTTTTCTTCATTTAGATTTAATTTCCATCCTTTAAAAATCAGACTACTTTGCTGCCAGAAGATAAAAATCAGAGAACACAATGACTTCTGACAGCAAATCGGTCTGGCTTCTAATATCTGCTAAAGAATGCAATGTCTGATTATTTTTCAAAAAATAAAAAATTTAATAGAAAAAACCTCAGGTGAACGATTCTTTTTACTTTTGCGTTCTAAAGATGGTCTTTGGCTAATTAATCTTTGGTTTTTAGCCATTAGGAATGCGAATTAAATAAACTCAGACTCTTGAGAGGATATTTTGCCCTCATTTTTTACTTTAAAAATGCTCATTATATCAACATAAATCGCACTTTCAAAGCAAAAAGGAAGCACAAAACCGCTCTCTCAAGAATCTAACTTTATTTATTTCGCATTCCTTATAAACCAAAGACCAATAAAACATTAGTAAACGATGAACCAATTTTTTAAAAAAATAACAAACTGGTTATTTCCGAAAGGAGAAAACCAAGCAATCGAATCTGACCCAATGAAGTATTTAATTATCGGTCTCGGCAATACCGGCGCAAAATATGATGACACGCGCCACAATGTCGGCTTTGAAATCGTGGACTCCCTTGCCAAAGAATTTAAGACGGAATGGAAGAATGACAACCTCGCCTACATCGCGGAAATTAAGCACAAAGGGCGCACTTTTGTTTTAATAAAGCCAACGACGTTTATGAATTTGAGCGGAAAAGCAGCTCGGTATTGGATGCAAAAACATAAAATCCCGAAGCAAAATATTCTAGTGATTTTGGATGATTTGAATCTACCTTTTGGAAAACAACGCTTGCGTGGGAAGGGCAACGACGGCGGTCACAACGGCTTGAAAGACATTGATGCAATGACGGGCGGCAACAATTATGCGCGACTTCGCATCGGTATTGGTGGTGATTTTGATAAAGGACAACAGGTAGATTTTGTGCTGGGAAAATGGTCGAAGGAAGAGACGGATGGCTTGCCTGATATTTTGAAAAACGCGACGGAGACGATAAAGGCGTTTGGGACGATTGGGTTGCAGTTTACGATGAATCAGTTTAATAAAAAGTAGTGAGGCTGTTTAAAAAGTTGGTAACTACTCCGGTAGCGGACACGTTGATTGCTTCAGTACGATTAGATAAAAATCACCTCGAAAATTAAGTAAGAGCCGTGTCCGCTACCTATTTCTCCTGTTAGGTAACAGATACGGCTCTTACTTAATTTCGTGGGTATTTGAAAGATTCATTCGCTTGTAAACTGACGTGTCCGCTACCTGAGTAGTTACAAAAGTTGACTGATATTTTAGGGAAGGGATTTTGAGGGACAAAAATGGTTTGCAAACCGTTTTTGTCCCTCAAAATCCCTATTGGTACGCCCCTATCGAGTCCGTTGAAGTAGCCACTACTTCATAATCATACAACGATTTACCAATTTAAATAGCCACATTTGGACTATAATTAGTGCGACATTAGGGGGAGAGTAAATTACTAAAGCAACGGTAAATACATCGTTTAATTAAGTGCAATACATAAGCCGACTTTTAAAATAGAGAAGCCTTGATAAATATAGATTTATCAAGGCTTCTCTATTTTAATTCGAAATCATTTTACAAATGAAGCTGTTTAAACACCTCTCAATCGAATAAATTATCGCGCATTCACACCATGTCGCATAGGTCGGTCAGCAGCACGAACTTGCTTTTTCGCAAATTTAAAACACAACTTTTTTCGTCGTTTTGGTTCTTTTTTGGGTGTATTCGTCAACTGATAAGTCGGTGTTTCTAAAACGGCCTCATTCATTGCAATAAATTGATTGTCAGTATTTTGAATATTCTGTGGCATTGGTTGTGCCATAGGAATCATTTCGTTATTCAATCGCTGTGGAACAGGTGGATTCATGCTCACAAAATGCGGATTTGGCGTATCATAAATATACAACATGTAGTCGTCAATAATTTTAATCACGATATCAGCATACTCTGGATTCGTTGCATAACCGCTTTTTTTTAAGCCACGCGCCCATGCTTTATAGTCGGTACGATTGAGGTCAAAAAGCCATCGGTAACGCTCTCCCTGTAACAAAAACTTGGAGTGATCAGCGTAAGAATCCAAGACATCATCGTAGGCACGGAAACAAGACTTAATCAACTTTCCGTTTTTGTAGTCGTCGTCTTCATAATATACTTTTCGACCTTCCCAATCTTTGCATTTGATGCCAAAATGGTTTTTTGAATCCAGTGCCAATTGGCTATTTCCAGAGTTGGATTCAATGACGCCTTGCGCTAAAATGATGCTTGCAGGCACACCACTTCGTTGCATTTCTTCCATGGCAACGTTGGAAAATTGGTCGATATAATTTTGTCGAGCTTCTGCCGCAGGATTTGTTGCGGACAAAGGAATGGATAATGATAAAGTACTAAAAATGAGTAAAATAAGGATGTTTGTGAATTTCATGTTCAAGGATATTAATAAGAGGAACACAAGGATGGCGAGATTTTTTGTGCGAAAAATCATCGTCGTTTTCTCATAGTTAACCTCCGTTTTAGAATAAATGTTTCAAAACGGGATGTGTAGACTGAATGTAAAATTGTGTAGATTCGAATATAAAAATTTCAATAAAAAGTCTTCTAAAAATGTATGTGTGTGTGTAAAAGAGAAATTAACCTGTCAGATTTTTAGTAGAAAAAAATTAAAATAGTGCTGTAGAAGTTTCAATTTCGTCGGGGTCAATCTGACTCCTGACTTCTCGCTTCTGACATCTTTTTTTCGCCTGACAGGTATTTCCTTTTTTAAAATAGTCTCATAGTAAAATTAAAAGTGCTCAAAATATCTTAATGCCTTTTCATTTTTTAATTTATTATACATTAAGATATTTTACCATAAACCAATAACAATACCAAAATTTTCCATTGCCTTATTTTTTTTGAAAAAAGAAACGTTGGTAGCCTATGTTATATAAGTAACGCGTAGTAATTAATCAGGTAATTTTATAAACATCTTTTTCCACTATTTTCCCTTAAAAATTTCTTCAAGAACACTGGCTATTCAAGAATTTTTAAAGAAAAACTATCGAAAAAATCTTGTCTAAAAATTTTACCTGATTAATTACTACGCGTTACTTAACAATGAAAAATTCGTTGAAAGAAAACTTATTTTTCATTATAAATGGCTGATTTTAAAAGCTTTTTTCACAAAAACTGGCTATCTTAAATTAAGAAAATAAAAATAAATAAATAAATTTTAAAAAATCAAATTACAAAAATATTTTATTTGTAAAACAATGATTAAAAGCTAATTGGCAAAGTAATTGTAATATTCCAAGCAATGAACATTCCCGTCTTACACGTCTTCGAATCGAATCGAAACTACACCACAAAAGAAAATATTAGAGAAACTTATTTTTTTACGTTAGAACATACTTATCCCATGAAAAATTTATCTCGGTTATTGATGGCGTTAGCTGTCTTGTTTTCCTGTAATTTATTGGCACAACCTGGCGATTATGAAAGTAGTCAATACAAAGCTATGGCTGTCGCTGACTACATCGGACACCGTGGCATCACAAACGAAAGTGCGCACCAACTTTATCAAAAAGCATATCAGCAAGAAGTTTTGGGCGATTACGAGAACGCGATTGACTTTTATTCTCAGACTTTAATGGTTAATGAAATGCACCAACAAGCTCGCTTCAACCGCGCTCGTTTGTGCTACGAATTGGGTCGTTTTGCCTTGGCAGAATCTGAATTTAGTTATGTTATTGAGCAAAATAATATGGATGCAGAAGCTTTTGAAATGCGCGGCTTGTCTCGTTTTTACAATCAAAAATATGAGGACGCAATCGGCGATTTCAATCAAGCATTTCGATTGTCTGGCAAAGAAGATATTTTGTTGCAGCGAGGCATTGCTTTGACAAAAATGGGCTTCTACGAAGATGCATTTTTAGACTTTGATAAATTGCTAAAAAGCAGTCCCAATAACGCGGCGGCAATGGCTGCGAGAGGTGATGTTTTATTGGCATTGCGACGGTATCAGTCTGCGTTGCACTGGTTTGACAAGGCATTGAACTTGGATGAAATTGATGCTTATACTTACTGCAATCGTGGCATTGCCAACATGAATTTAGAAAATTACGAAGCAGCATTGTACGACTTCGATCGTGCGATTCAGTTAGATGCCAATTGCCGTATGTTTTTAAATTTGGCGTACTGCTATTTTGAAATGGGCGAAGTGAAATTGGCAAGAAGATACGGTATTTTGGCGATGAATGATGACCCCGATAATGCGGAAGTTTATTACCTCATTGGCTTGGCAGAATTGGATTTGAATATGCCTGATTTGGCGAAGGAAAGTTTCAGTATTGCGCTGGATGCTGAACCAGAAAATGTAGCGTATTTACTGGGACAAGCGGAATCACTTTTGGACATAAATGACTATTACGCCGCTATCGAAAATTGCAATACCATTTTGGATAAAAACCGAAATCACGAGGCTGGAACGGAATTGTTGCAACGTGCTTTTGATGATTTGGAAAAGTATAATTTGGAAAATTTGAAAACGAAGCCGATGGTTGCTAGACCGCAATTTGAAGAAGCGTTTCAACCACAATTACAGCCTGCGATGGAACAATATGCTGCGCCACAGTCTGCGTTGATTGCGCCGATTGAAAATACTGAAGAAAATACTTTTTACGAAGACCCTTATGGGAATTAGGTAAGTAACGCGTGGTAATTAATTTGGTGAAATTTTTAGACAAGATTTTTTCGATAATTTTTCTTTAAAAGTTCTTGAATAGCCTGTGTTATTGAAGATATTTTTAAAGAAAAAATAGCGGAAAAAGATGTTTATAAAATTACCAAATTAATTACTACGCGTTACTTAATACTACTTTGTCACTTTAAAATGGGAAGTTGTTCTTCCTTGCTTAGTGTTCTTTTTTCTTGACAAAAAAGAACCAAAAAGTCAAGACTTGCGATATTTTGGCTAAAATTTAGCTTGAAATAGC
>JBLHWU010000003.1:0-59055 GCA_047629355.1 Saprospiraceae bacterium
TAAAAAAAGCGAATAAGTATAGTACTAATATTATATGGTAAATTTTCATAAAAAAAATTAATGTAGAATAATTGAATACCGTGTAATTTCTCCCGAAGTGTTGGGCTCAGCCCACCTCTTCAGTTTTTTTTGGAACAAAAGGCATGAGGTGTGGTAAAACTGCGCCACGCATTTAAAGAGACTTTTGCCACACGGTATTGAATATCATTCAAATTTCAAAAAAAACTACTTTTCAAAAATCATCGACTCCTCCTTGAATGCTTTAAATTCAATAGCATTACCACTAGGGTCAAGGAAGAACATCGTCGCTTGTTCCCCTGTTTCCCCCTCAAAACGAATATAAGGTGCAATAATGAAGTCAATTTTGTTTTTCGTTAGCTTTTTTGCCAATTTTTTAAAATCGGTCATCTCCAAAATCGCCCCAAAATGTTTGACGGGCACTTTTTTACCATCCACTTCATTGAAAGCGGCTTCTATATTTGGTGTATTGACCAGATGGGCAGACAGTTGGTTGCCCCAAAAATTAAAATCAATCCAGCGTTCCGTACTTCGTCCAATCTCACAGCCCAGCAAATCGCCATAGAAAGTGCGGGTTTCTTCAATATCCTTAATGGGAAAAGCTAAGTGAAATGGTCTTAATTTCATAGTGGTTTTAGATTTTAATGTTTAATAAAAGGAGTTTGAGGGGGTTGTGTGAAAAGTCGGTTTAAGTGACAAGTTTACTAAACTTAAAATCCGTGAATTACATAAAATAGAAAAGCTAATTTTAAAAGTAAATTGACTTTTTACACAACCCCCACTATTTTTTTTAGAAAGAAACTCCTTGATTTTTCCTCTTTAAAAGCCTCTTAAATTTGATTTGTAAAGCACTAGTTTAAAGGAGTGGCAAAAGTAATACTTTATTCTAAATCAAAACAGCGATTGGTCAGCGGATTGCGTTTATCTAAGCAAAGTTTTAAAAACTAAACTGAAATTTTGAATGTTGTCTTGGGGGATAGCTTAAGTTAATTAGTACGTGTTAATTAAAAGGTATCTTTTTTCAACGATTTTCTTTTTTTGTATCAAAAATGACCATGAAAAATAGCAGTTACTTATTTATATTTTTGAGCCTTTTTATCTATTCTTGTGAAGAAGAATTTGACCCAAATATTCCTGTAACGCCAGCTGAAATCGTGGTTGAAGGCGTGATTGAAGCGGGTGAACAACCGACTCCGCCTTACGTGATTTTGACGCGGAGTGTGCCGTTTTTTACTGAAATTGGTTTAGACGCTTTGAATGATATTTTTGTCCACGATGCAGAGATTACGGTCAAAGAAGGTGAAAATGAAGTTAACTTACAAGAACTCTGCATTGAAAACTTGACTGAGGAACAAAAAATTCAGGCATCCGACCTTTTTGGCGTCGATTTGACTGCGATAACGGTTAACTTTTGCATTTATACCGACTTCACTTTTTCTATGCTTGGCGAAACGGGCAAACAATATGATTTGACGATAAATGTAGAAGACAAAACGCTGACTGCTTCCACGACAATTCCAGCATTAGTGCCGCTTGATACGCTATATTTTCAAGAACCTCCAGGCGAACCGAACGATACTTTAATGGAATTGACTGCCTTTATTACGGACCCTGCGGGCGTTTCAAACTATTACCGATATTTCACCCAAGTCGAAGAAAATCCACTGCTTCCCGGCTTTCCATCTTCCACTGATGACCGTGTTTTTGACGGACTTACTTTTCAGTTTCCTTTAGCGAAAGCAGAGTCGCGGGAGATAGATTTCTCAGAGATTGACCTTAATATTCTGGGTCTATATTTACGAGGTGATTCCGTTACGGTGAAGTGGACGACGGTTGATGCAGCGCATTATGATTTTTGGAATACGTTAGAATTCAATGCTGCAAATTCTGGACCTTTTTCTTCTTATACGCGTATCGAATCGAATGTTGAAGGCGGTTTGGGCGTCTGGGGTGGCTATAATGCAAGCTACACGAATTTAGTAGTGCCAACGGAGTAGAATTGACTACAGGTTTGTACGGAAAAAGCCAATTATTGATGGGTGAAAATGCTTAAATTTAAGGGTAAAAAATGGATTCCTAAATTTTTGTTTTACTTTTGGAAATCTTCCCGAATTTTCATTTGTCGGTTTGTACATTTCAGATGAATAGCGTTTAATTCAACGATATTAAACTGAAAGCTATAAAACGAAAAAGAGTGTATCAATCTATTTCCCAATGAAATTTTCTCAACATTTTCCAAGCTATTTTTTGCTGCTTTTTGGACTAATTTTCTTTTCTTTCAATCCTGTTTCGGAAGAGGTGAACAGTTTTGACCCCGCAGCAGGTTTTATAACTTCTCTGGCTCAAAATTCGATTATTCTTGCTGCCGCGAATGTTAAAGATTTACCTAAAATAACGGATGGCGACCCTTCCACATTTTGGCAATCTGATGCACCTTTGCCTCAGGGATTTATTAATCGAAAAGAGTTGAATTGTTTTTATAAAAAAGGACTTGATTTTTTCCTTTATGAAGGAGGCGAGAAAATTTTTGATGGAAATTTAAATAATGCAACATTATTCAGGAAAAGAGGAGAAAAAGCGAGAATGAAAATTAAGTTTCCAGACCCAAAATATTTATATTCTATTTCTACTAAAATGCAAATCAAGGAAGAGGTAGAGATTTTTGTGAAATTGAAAAACGGGCTTAAAAAGCGATTAGATATCTATGGTTATGCTGAAAATTATAAGCTGGAAAGGTTTGATATACAAGAAGTTGTCGAAGAAATTGAATTTGTGTCAAATGAAGGATTCTCTGTTTTTGAAATAGCGGCTTTAGCTGAATTACCGAAAGAAGCGCTAGTTTTCGACTTTTTTGAAAAGAAACAATTAGGTAAGTTGATTCTTAAAAATTGGTCAGGCGGACAAGCGATTAAATCAACGACGATTTCGGTGAGTAATGATAAAAAAAACTGGGAAGAAGTTCGTACTTTTCGAGGAGAATTTGCCTTTCCGTATGCGGTTAATTTTCCAGTTGAAAAAGAAGCGCAATATTTGAAATTAGAATGTGAAGTGACAGGCAAAGATTGGCAAAAGGTATCTATTTTTGAAGTGAAAGTGTATGATGAAAATGGGGAGTTTGGTGCAAAACCAATTGCTCAAAAAAGTCCTGCTAATTTGAAAGAGATGTTGGGCGTCAATGGCTATTGGAGTTGGGGTAATAATACGTTTTCGACGATGTTAAAACCAGGAGAAGGACCAGCTTTGTATCAATCAATTTCTTCTCATGGACGCAACTATCATGACCTTACTTGGGACTTAAAAACACCTGACCAGTCCATTGATTTTACCAAAATGAAAACTGCTGGTACGCCCGTAAAAGAATGGCTAAATTGGGACAGAGAATATAAAGCATGGGCAGATGCGGGGATGGATATTCAGGCATCCATTCAGTTTTATCGGTTTAGAGATAAACAGTGGAAAACAGCCTATAAATCTGCGTACAATTATGGTCAGTCGTTTGCGAAATATTTTGGTGGCGCTCAAGGAAATGGGCTGATTTGTGCCATAGAAGTCGGCAACGAACCCTGGCAATATGCTGCTGCAACTTACCGAGAAATTCTTTATGGCATGGCAAAAGGCGTGAAAATGGCAGACCCCAACTTAGAAGTTTTTCCGTGTGCCTTACAAGCCGTTGACCCCGATGCAGAGACGAATGGTGGCTTTAGAAATTACATTGGCGCGCGCATTCCGAAGGCGGCGATGCCTTACTTGGACGGCATTAATATTCATGCGTATAGTTATATCTTGAATAAATTTGGGCAGCGAAAATCAACTTATCCAGAGCATCAAAATTCCACTTTTTGGGAGGTACTGAATGCGATAAAATGGCGGGATAAAAATATGCCTGGTAAGAAGATTTACTTGTCAGAATGGGGGTATGATGGTGAAGGTGGCGGGGAAGATTGCACGCATTCCGAATGCATTTCGGAGGGTGCGGCAGCCAATTATTCTTTGAGAAATTTGTTGATCGCAGCGCGCTTGGGAATGCATCGGGCTACTTGGTATTTTTATGCGAATAGTGACGAGAAATCTTCGCTTTATACGCGATCTGGATTGACGAGTTCTAAGAAAAATGGTTTTCAAAAGAAGGAAGTTTTTCAGGTGCTGGAAAATTTGATTGAAAAATATGGGGAATTGCATTTTTTGGAAGTTTTACAAGAAAATTCGGAAGGGTGGGTGTATGCTTTTACAACAATGGATGAATCGAAGGAATTTATTATTGCTTGGCGACCGACAGATTATAAGCAGCGAAAATTGAAATCTGAATATATTTTGAAAAGTGGACGAAAAGTGAAAAAAGCAGAATTTTTGCAACAGCCAGACTTTAATTTTTCGGAAAAGGGTTTGGCCAAATTCACAAATGGTCAAATAAGGTTACAATTTTGTGCAATTCCCGTAATTTTTGAGTTGGAAAAGTAAAAATGAGCAATGAAAACATAAAAAATGAATAAAATATATTTACATTTGTCTAGCTTTACGATTAGGGGTCAAATCTGCCATCAATTACCACCTAAAGTTCAACTTTCATTTGACGTATAAACACAAGAAGGCATCAAGGTTTGGCCTCGCTTTTTAGCGCTGTTAGTTAAGGCGGTTACTTTAAGTAACTGCCTTAACTTTTTAAAAGCAATTCGTTTCGTTTCTTTTGTAAATTTTTCAAAATCGGTGGTGCTAAATTCTTCACTTTTCTTCTCTCCCAAAACAAGTTTAAATAACGTTGAGATTTTAAATAAAATAGACCTGAAAATGGAATCAAAAATAAAAAAGTAAGCCAAAGATAATTTCCAGTCGCTAATCCAACTATTAAAAATACAGTGAATTGAATTGCATAAAAAGCAATACTAAGGGTGATTTTTACGGGAGTTTCAAAGGTCAAGTCATTCGGGATTAGCATTTTAGCAGTTTTAGCTGCAAGCCACATTGGTAGACAATTTAAAACAAAGCCAATCAGTGCAATTGGAAACATTAGAAATGTCCTGACGCCATTAAATAAAGTGTCCATTTTTTCAAAAGTAAAACCAGCGTCTTGAACGTTATTTTTATCTAAAAATAATTGATAATCAAGTGTTTGTGTTTTTAGATTTTCTTTATTTTCTAAAGATAATTCTCTGATTTTTTTAGCCAAGCCAGCTTCTGATTCAAGTAGTTTTGAACTGTTTTTTTTCTCTTTCAAATGCGCATTTTCCCATTCGTTTCGATGAATTTCTAATAAAAAATCAACCCAATCTTCTTCCCCTTTTTCAATTTGAATCACATTATCACTTAGCTTTTCCTTTAATTCCCTCGTCACTTCTCGAATCGCTTTCGCGGAATTTTCTTCATGTGTTTTTCGATAGTCTTGCATTCGAATTGGCGATGCAAAATTCAGCATCGCAATGTGTCCCATTTTTTCCGATTTTGTATAATTGACACCCACTGGCACAATGTACAAATCCAAGTCAGGCTGATGGTCTAAAGCCCCAAATGCCAAGCGTGCTGTGCCCTTCTTTAAAGGTCGCAATCGCTTTTCATGTTCCGCGCCGCCCTCTGCCATTATGAGCACTACTTTATTTTCATCAAATGCCTGATAGCATTCTTTAAAACTTTCAAAATTTGCCTTCAATTTGCCATAGCCACCATCTTGGATTCGATAAATTGGAATGATGTGATAACCTGCTAATACTTTGGCTAAGAAGGAATTAGCGAAGAAATCACCTCGTGCTAAAAAATTCAATGGACGGTCTTGGAAACTCGCAACAATGCAAGGTTCAACAAAGGCTGTTGGATGATTTAACGCTAAAATGACAGGCTTTCCAGCAGGGATATTTTGGACATTAGAAAAGAAGATTTTTCGGAAGTAAATAGAAAAAGCAATGTGGGCCAACGGCTTCGCAATCTTATAAAGCATGCAAGTTTTTGACCCAAAAATAGCGCAATTATTTGATTTTCTTGATTATTTTTGATTTTCTCGATTATTTCGATTGCTGACGTCAATCGAAATAATCGAAATAATCCACTCAATCGAGCTAATTATCCAATAGAAATAACCAAAAAAAGGATGCCCTGCATACGGCACGGGCAGCAGGACATCCGAAGGAAAATTAAGAACAACTTTTTGTGGCGTGTAATATTTTGAAGTGAATTTTTTCTAAAGATTTAAAAATGAAAGCAGACTGAAAACTACTTTTCGGCAGTTTTCAGTCTTAGGAACGCGGAATAAATAAATGTAGATTCTTGGGAGTGAGGTTTTGTTCTCATTCCTTACTTTTTTTAAAAGCGCGTGTCTACATTTCAAAATGTAAAAACAGTTTTCATAGCAATAATTCCAACTTAACCGTTAGCCGATGTCTTCTACTGCACACTGATTTTTTCATAAAACTGCTGCGTCCCATTCTCCATTTGTAAAAAGTATACCCCTTTGGAAAATTGGCTTAAATCAAGCGAGGTTTCATACTGAAATTGACCGCTTTTTTCTAAAATAATTTGTCCAGTAACATCCATTAATCGAATGGTTTTTAGAGTGAAATTAGGGAATTTTATCGTCAACATATCACTAGCTGGATTGGGGTATATTTCAAAATTATAGTCAACGGCTGCAAGGTTGGTCGTCGCTGTTGGCATACAATCACCAAAAAAGCCATTATCGTAAGCCGCTTGAACTTGGTCGATGTGGTCGTACATCGCGGTGACATTTTCTAAGTTAGAGGCACTTTGCTCACGGACGTAAGTGAATGCCATATCTATTGAAAAGGACTGACCAGGTTGTAATATTCCAACTTTTGAACTACCAACTGCCCGTCGGTCTAAGGCATTCAAATTAGTTGTATTCATCGACCAGCCATCTGGATTATTCGGGTCATCTGGAAAAGCATGAGCGGTCGGTGTAGTACCTTCTTGATACCCATCACCACCGAATTCTAATGGAGAACCATCGCGCCAAGACCCTGTCAAGTACCGATAATATTCAATAGGACTGTTTGGGTCAGAACCCATACTTTGTCCACTGGTACTATGATAAGTAAAATAGCTGAGGGGCTTATTCAAAAAAGTAATCGCTTGTACTGGCGGATTCTCACCAAACGTAGGCGTTCCATCACAAACACCCATTGAAATGCCATCAATATTGTCCTCATTGTAAGCAAAAAAGGCATTACGAATGGTATCGCTACCAATGTAATCATCATAATAGCAACCCAAATCAAAATCGACAAACATGCCAATGTGCAAAGAATCAATACTTTCTGCTGCCATATTGGTCATTTGATAAGTTACAAAAACGGTATTATTGAGCGCATTATTCGCTTCGCAATCATAGACGTAAGTGGTCTGACCAATTTGGAATTGTAAAGGATCAAAAGAAGAACTAGCCGTGGGTAATCTTGCATCATTGAATAAGCAGTAAGTTACTTCTTGAGGAAGCGCATTTTCTGAAAGACCAATAGGCAGTGGAAAATCGCCTTCTTCAGGTTCGTAGTTGCCATCGCCATTTTTATCAAAAAACGGAGCTAAACCGAAACTGCCTTCTGGCAAAGGAAAACCTTCAATAGATTCAAAGTCTGTATTTCCATTTGCTGGCCAGCTAAATATACTGATAATCGGTGCATCAATAAAACCGTTGTCCGCCAAATCTGCCAAGTGCGTTTCAATTTCTTCGCGGCTGACTGTCCAGATTTTATCCCAGTTATTGCATACCGTCGAATCAGGAAAGTCATTTAGTAATTGAACTGGACCTGCACGAAAACCAGTATCTTCATCGTAAGTAACTACAGTTTCTTTCAAATTACCGCCTGGATCAATGCCACCAATCCACAGACCCGTCACAAATATGGTCGCTGCTTCCGTAGGGTTATTGACCGTATTGACAAATATGGCATTGTCGTTATTACTGGTATAAGAGAATGGATGCCCAGCATTGTCGATTGGCGCGTAGATATTATTGCGTTCCTTCCAATGAACGGCACTGGGAGTGGGGCAATCTGTTTGAGCGAAAAGGCTCATATTGAAACAAAGTAAGAGCAGTGAGAACGTAAATTTTTTCATAATTTTCCTTTTTAAAACGTGAATTTATGTTGTAAACCTATTTCTTATCCTCTTCTAAAAAAAGTACAAATACCTGAATGCGCCCTTCGACTGTGTGAATGCGTCCAACTATTTATTAAATGAATTTTATTGGAAAAGAGGTTAGAAGTCAGATGGCTAGGCTGTCAGAGATTTGAAAGAGCAGTATTTTTAGAGGATTTAGCTGTTTGACACCTGACAGTGAAACGGTCTGACTTTTGACTTCTTAAAAAAAAGACGCCAAAAAACCCATTATCTATTATCCAATTTCTATTTTTGCGCAAAATTAAAATCATGTCTAAGAATTATAAATACGAACAACGCGGCGTCTCTGCGACCAAAGCGGAAGTTCACGAAGCTATTAAAGGTTTGGATAAGGGATTGTTCCCGAATGCATTTTGCAAAATATTGCCAGATGTAGCGGGCGGTGATTCTGATTTTTGTAATCTGATGCACGCAGATACGGCTGGAACGAAGACGAGTTTGGCGTATATGTATTGGAAGGAAACGGGTGATTTGAGCGTTTGGAAAGGCATTGCTCAAGATGCGATGGTGATGAATTTGGATGATATGGGTTGCGTTGGTTGTGTGGATGATATTATCTTGTCTTCTACCATTGGTCGGAATAAAAATTTGATAACGGGCGACGTCATTTCGACTCTTATCAATGCAACGACGGAATTGGCGGCGGAATTGGAAAAACACGGCATCAAAGTTCACCTCGCTGGTGGCGAAACAGCAGACGTAGGCGATGTAGTCCGCACAATCGATGTAGGTTACACTGCTTTTGCTCGGATGGCGCGTAAAGATTTGGTTGTCAACGATATACAAGCGGGCGACGTCATCGTTTCTCTAGCTTCTTATGGTCAAGCAACTTACGAAAAGGAGTACAACGGCGGCATGGGCAGTAATGGTTTAACCTCTGCGCGACATGATGTTTTAAGTCACGAATATGCGACTAAATATCCTGATTCTTACGATAAAAATACGCCTGATTCTGTCGTTTATGTCGGTAGTAAAAAGCTGACGGATACGATTAATATTGATGGAAAAGACATCCATATTGGTAAGCTAATTTTGTCGCCAACTCGGACTTTTTTACCTGTTTTAAAGCAATTATTGGACAACCTGCGACCGCACATCAACGGTATGATTCACAATACCGGTGGTGGTCAAACGAAAGTGCAGCATTTTATTCAAAATAAGAAAATTGTTAAAAACAACATGCTCGAATTGCCACCATTGTTCAAAATGATTCAAGAAGAATCTGGTGCGGATTGGCAGGAAATGTATCAGGTATTTAATATGGGACAGCGGCTGGAAGTTTATTTGCCGGAGCAATATGCGGAGGAAGTTTTGGCAATTGCGAAGTCTTTTAATATTGATGCGCAAATTATCGGTCATGTGGAAGAATGTGTAGGGGAGAAAGTAGTGATTGAAAGCGAATATGGTCGATTTGAGTATTAGAATTGACTTTTGGAGATTTGGATATTTAGATATTTGGTTGTTTAACGTGACGGTTCTAAATAGCCAAATGTCTAAATTTCAATCTAATATCCGTGAAGCGGATTAATATAACCCCGAATGAAATTCGGGAAAAAGTTGATTTAAATTAAAAAAATCCTGAAGGGATTGAATGTAAAATATTCACATTCAATCCCTTCAGGATTTTTCTTAACCGTTCTCTTTACCATGGATTTCATCCATGGTTATTCATCTTTAATCCTCTTCAGGATTTGCTAAGTTTAAGAAAGGTTTTGTTACCTGATAATTGAACGTGATGAGTCTAAGAATCCAAATATCTAAACTTCCAAGCATCAATTTTTTACCAATCCACTTGTAGGACCGACAGCCTCAATTTTACAACTCAAATTCGGCAAACCCGCCGCATCCGTTCGTTTTAAAAATTCTTTGCCGAACCTAAAATTATGGGTAAGAAAAAATACCTGTTCCGCCTTTTGTCCTATCGAAATTAAGAAATCCAACAACTTCGACAATCGATGTCTATCAAAACTTGAAATCGCATCGTCAAACACAATTATTTTTTGAGATAAGTTTTCATCCATCGCCAATTTAGCCATAAAAAAAGACAAGGCCAAGGCTGATTTATCGCCTTCACTCAAAGCAAATTTCATAGACGGTTTGGTCGCAGACTCTTTGTGGGTGACGGTATTTTGATGGACTTTTAGTGCGAATTTGACCACGGGTTCCGTACTGCTGCCCTGATAGCCACTACTGAGTTTTTCTATTTTTAAATAAGGCGCAAATGCTTGTAAATATTGGTTTATTTCAATTAAATAATCCTTGAAAACGCTTCGTTGGAATAGGGTTAACTCTGCTTGTTTATTCGTTTTCTGGATTTCTAATTTATTCAAACCCTGTTGATAGACAAGGAGGTTGTCACAGTTTTCAATCATCGTTGTATTTCCGCGAATTCGTTGTGCTTCGAGTTGTTTCAACTGCAATTCAATTTGGGATAAGTTGGGGTTGTCGGCTGCTTTCATTAGTGCAATGCTGCTGTTAAAATTAGTGATTTGCGCATTGGCTTGGACAATTTTTTCATTCAAATCATGAGTTAAATTTTCAAAATCAATCAAGCTTTTACTGGAAATAGGTTGAATTGGATTGGCTGTTTTTTCTTTAAAAATAGCTTTAATCTTTTCAAAATAAGCGATAAGGTTGTCCTTTTCAATTTTAAAATCACTGAAATCTAGCGCAGTTGGCAAATACTTTTTCCAAAAATTGGACAGTCCAATATTTTTCAAAACTTGTTGCTCAATTTCTAATAAGTGGGCCGCCAAATTATACGCTTGCAACGATTGATTGACTTGTACTAAATCAATCAACAAACCATTGTATTCCTCATTAAAATATTGTTGATACGCTTCGATGATTTCCATCGCATCTTTCAGTGGCTGTTGGCAAAACGGACAATTTTTACCCGCATTTTTAAAACCCTCCTTTAACCAATCTTCTGGATTGCCTTCCATTTTTAAATGCGCCTTATGTTGCTTAATTTTTTCCAAATATTCCGCCGAAATATTGTCGATTGATTTTTGTAAAATGGCTTTTGCTACATCTTTTTCATAAGGTGTCGATAAGGTAGCAATAGTCGAAAGTACAGCCGTTTCCAAAATCAGTTGAAAACCGTTTGCCGTTTCCAATTCATGTCTTTTTTCTTCAACTTTTTCTTCAATATTGGGGTCGGGTAGGAGAGCGGCGTAGTCGTATGCAGCGTAAATATTTCCGATTTGCTGCTCAATAAATTTGGAGGTTTCGCGAACGACTTTTTTACCATTAAAAATCCGTTGTTTCAGTGTTTGAATCGACAATTTTAATTCAATACCACCGTCGCCGAGGATAATTTCAAATAGGTTTTTCTTATGGCTGGCCTGTATCTCCAGACCAGTATAAATATTTTCGTTGATAAAATGAACATCAAAAACTTCGAGATTAGTGAAATACTGATTCCAATTGTTATTTTCAAAAGTATAAGACTCCTTATCAATTAAAAGAGTCGCTGTTTGCGCTACTTTTTTATCAAATGACCGCTTTTTTAGCATCAATCCTGGACGTTCTTTCAGTGATTTTAGAAGGAGAGAGAAGGTGGTCTTACCCATGCCATTTTCGGCATAAATTAAGTTGAATTTTTGAAAATTGGGCAAGCGTTTTTCAATAGGAATTCGGTCATTTTGAAAATTTAAAAACTTACCAGTACCTGTGATTTCTGAAATGGATTTTATCATAGTCTGTTTGGTTGGAGAGTGAACTTGATTTTTTAAGTAGGGGTATTTTTCCAGTATCCCCTACTTTTCTACCAACGGTTTTCACTACCTTATATTTTAGCGGATAAAGTAGAGCGTACTGGAAAAATACCCTTTACTAAAATCAATGCCGCATCGCTTCCACAGGGTCCATCTTTGAAGCTTGAAATGCCGGAATAAACCCAGAAATAATCCCGATGAAAATTGAAAGGCTTATCCCAAAAACTACATTATTCCAACTCAAATAAATTGGAAACGGCATAGATTCATTCGCGCCTAATAGTAGTAATTTGACTAAAATTAGTCCCAGAATACCGCCCAAAATACAAAGAATAATCGACTCAATCAAAAACTCCAATAAGATTACATTCCGCTTCGCCCCGAGTGCTTTTTTAATACCAATCATACCTGTTCGTTCCTTTACCGAGACAAACATGATATTCGCTACACTAAAAATACCTACAAAAATGGCGAAGCCACCAATTATCCAACCCGCCATATTTAATGCTCCAAAAACGGAGTCTAAAACACCTGCCAACATCGACAAAGCGTTGATGGCAAAATTATTACTTTCCTTCGGTCGCAAGCCACGAGAATTTCGCAAAACCCCCGTAATATCGTCTTTCAATCGCTCAAAACTAACGCCCTCCGCAGCTTGTAGATTAATGGAACCACCACGCGGGTCACTATTGCTTACGTTGGCTACTTTTTTAGCAAATTCATAAGAAATAACAATTACTTCATCAAAATTTACGATATTTAT
Source organism: Saprospiraceae bacterium (assembly GCA_047629355.1). Taxonomy (GTDB): domain Bacteria; phylum Bacteroidota; class Bacteroidia; order Chitinophagales; family Saprospiraceae; genus CAYUNA01. The sequence goes on from JBLHWU010000003.1 coordinate 12,622, forward strand.
CATGCTTTCCCCAGCTTTTTCAAATACCCCAATTACTTCTACTTTCTGACCCATCAATTTAATTTTCCGACCAATCGGGTCAATACCCGCACCGAATAACTGCTGTGCTACTTCATACCCAATCACCACTTTATTATGTCCTTTTTGATATTCAAAATTATTGTACCAGCGACCATTATCATATCCAGGTTGAAACATTTCATCAAACTCAATCGTCACCGCTAACACGAACGCGCCTTCCACGGTGTTCGAACGATACTTCGCTGTTTTGCTACCAATTCCCACATGAAAATCAACCACTTTTGCCGTTTTTACTTTCTTTTTTAGGTTTTCATAATCTTTGTAAGAAGGGTTCGGACGCCGCAGATATTTCCAATAATTCTCATGCGGGTCTTCCAACATCGGCATCTTATTGATAAAAATCATATCATCGCCTAATTCTTCCAAACTGCCTCGTACATTACTTTCCAAGGAATCAACCGCTGATTGGACTCCAATAATGCAAAAAATGCCAATCGTAATGCCTAATAACGACAAGAAACTGCGTAACTTATTGCCCGTCAATTGCTGGAAGGCTTGACGAATACTTTCATTAAAAATTTTTAGAAAATTGAACATTTGTCTGTAGTGAAGAGTTAAAAATGAAGAATTAAGAATTGTCTCTGCAAATGTAAAAAGGGCAAGGACAATAAAAGAAACACTTAGATGAAGGGAAGGTTTTTATCTGCTAATCACGCATTTTGGAAATTTATCTAATGTTTCACCGTCACTAAGTAACACGTAGTGATTAATCAGGTGAAAATTTTAGACAAGATTTTTTCGATAGTTTTTCTTTAAAAAAGGCTTGAATAGCCAGTGTTCTTGAAGAAATTTTTAAGGGAAAAATAGAGGAAAAAGATGTTTATAAAATTACCTGATTAATTACTACGCGTTACTTACGCGTTACTTATACTGTGCCACAAAAGTTTATTTGAATTTAAACAAGAGGATTATTGAGGATAAAAAATGATTTTTGCGAATCATTTTTTATCCTCAATAATCCCGCCCGCGTTGCCTGCGGCAACGCGCACTGTATTTTATGAAGTTCGAAAATTTTACAATTTTCTCGCTTCTCAAATTTAAAATAAACTTACTTTACACGGTACTAAATACAGTGTAAAGTAAGTTTTCTTGAAAAATAGAGACATCACCTCGACCCCGTTTGTAGAAACAGTTGATTTCTGTTTCTAAAGCCGCATCGTGGCGGGACAATGGACTCTATTTGGTGTCGTGGCGATGCCACTTTGAAAATACAAACGCATTTTACTACAAACGGAGTCATCGCTATGCGACTTGAAAATTTTAACAAATTTGCTTTACACGGTATTAAATTTCAGGAAAAACAAGTTCTGTTCCCTGCGCCGCAGTTTCTTCAGCGGGCAAAATATCATTATTGTCCCAAAGACCAGAAGACAAGGTTTTCGCGTAAGCTAAGGGCAATTCTTCTTCCAACATTCGGGCAAAAGTTTCATCATAATCAAACTCAAAATGCCGATGTTCAAAGGTAAATCCATCATCTGAAGGCTGCAAAATCATATACCAAACCCGCGTCGTTCCATCATTAGCTGGCATGCCGATAACGCCTGGGTTGAGCCAATATTGACCATTTTGAACCTCATTAAACGGCAAACCACAGTGCCCTGCAATAATAACCTCGCTTTCGGTTGCCTCTAAATTTTTAGCCTTGATGTTCCAAGGAGTAGATTTGAAAATGTATTCAGAAGTGTGAAAATGTGAACCATGAACAACGGTGCAACGCTTGCCACAATAATCAAATTGAACGAATTCTGGAATGTGCCGCATGAATTCAACCGAGGATTCACTCACTTTTTTTTGTGCAAACGGATACCATTGTCTCGCAAATAAATCACATCGGGAATCTGCTGTGAAATCACAACCGCAGCCTTCATCACCATTTCGCAATTGAATCTCTACATTGCCTGCGATGGTGTGAATGCCCCATTTTTCAACGAATTTTACACAAGGTTCAGGGTCAGCGCAATAAGCAACAATGTCGCCTGTACAGATGACATTAGTTGCTGAAATGCCTTCTTTTTTGGCTATACCGTGTAGCGTTTCCAGAGCCTCAAAATTGCTATAAACGCCACCGAAGAGTAGCAGTGGTGCGTTTTCGACCTTGATTTGTTTCGTTTTTTCCATAAGTCTTACAATTATCAGCAATGATAAGAAATTTACTTTTGATTCTTCGAGAAATTGAAGTTCATTCATTAGCGATACCGTAGGGGGCGTACCCTTGTGGTTGCTCAATGACTAGTAAAATAGCGACGTTGGGCGACCACAAGGGTGCGCTCCTAAACACATGGGATTCGAGCAATTTTCAAATGCACGTCTTCAAAAAACGTTTAATGAATGTGATTGGTTGCCTTATTTCTACTTTTATTTCCATTTTAATTTTGATAAAAAACCACATCTCTTTACCTTACGGCTATCCTTTAGAATAACATCTTTATAAAACGGTATGTTTCACTCAATTTCAAATAAAACTATGCGACAATTATTTCTATTCATTCTAATATTTATTGGAATTTTTGCTTTTCAAAATAAAGCTTTTGCACAAAAAAAGAAGAAAAACAAAACATCCAAATCTGATATTTCCATTCCAAACGATTTTGATAATGAATTATTGAAAACTGTTGAATGGCGAAATATCGGACCATTTCGAGGAGGACGTTCCGCAGCTGTTTGTGGTGTGCTGGGTAAGCCGAACCTTTATTATATGGGCGCAGCAGGTGGCGGTGTTTGGAAAACCGAAGACGGCGGTCGCTCTTGGGAAAATATCTCTGATGGCTTTTTTGGTGGTTCAATCGGTGCTGTGACGGTAAGTGAATATGACCCCAATGTCATTTACGTTGGCGGCGGTGAAGTGACCGTTCGGGGGAATGTTTCGAGTGGCTACGGCATGTGGAAAAGCGAAGATGCGGGGCGGACTTGGAAAAACATTGGCTTGAACAACTCGCGGCACATCCCACGCATTCGGGTACATCCGCGAAATTCGGAAATCGTTTATGCGGCGGTCATGGGCAATTTATACAAAGATACGGAGGAGCGAGGCGTTTTTCGGAGTAAAGATGGCGGCAAGACTTGGGAAAAAATTCTTTTTGTCAATTCCGCAGCAGGCGCGGTTGATTTGACTTTTGACCCAGCCAATCCACGTATTTTATTTGCTTCGACTTGGCGGATTCGACGGACACCTTATAATATGTCAAGCGGCGGAGAGGGTAGTGGCTTGTGGAAAAGTACGGATGGTGGCGATACTTGGGAGAATATTTCACAGAATGAAGGTTTACCAAAGGAAGGCGCCTTGGGCATCATTGGCGTAACCGTTTCGCCTGTCAATTCACAGCGGATTTGGGCATTGATGGAACATGAAGACGGCGGGCTTTTTCGGTCAGAAGATGGCGGCAAGACTTGGGAGAAAATTAACGAATCACGCAGTTTGCGACAGCGTGCTTGGTATTATACCCGTATTTATGCAGACCCACAAGACGAAGATGTCGTTTATGTGATGAATGTCAGTTACCATAAGTCAAAGGATGGCGGCAAGACGTTTCAATCGGCAAATGCACCGCATGGTGACCACCACGATTTGTGGATTGCACCTGAAAACCCGCAGCGGATGGTGATTGCGGATGATGGCGGTGCACAGGCAAGTTACGATGGTGGCGAGACGTGGACGACTTATTACAATCAACCAACTGCGCAATTTTATCGGGTGACGACGGACAATCATTTTCCTTATCGAATCTATGTGGCACAGCAAGACAATAGTACTTTGCGGATAGCACATCGAACGGGTGGCGGTGCAATTGGTGAGGGCGATTGGGAATCTACGGCAGGCGGCGAATCTGGGCATATTGCCATTGACCCAACTGACAATGATATTGTTTATGGTGGGAGTTACGATGGTTTTTTGATTAGAAAAGACCATAAAAATGACTTGACACGCGGGATTAATGTTTGGCCAGATAACCCAATGGGACACGGGGCTGAGGGGATGAAATATCGGTTTCAATGGAACTTCCCTATTTTCTTTTCGCCGCATGATAATAAAAAATTGTACACGGCATCCAACCATTTGCATGTCACTTATAATGAAGGACAGACCTGGGAAATTATCAGCCCAGATTTGACAAGAAATGAGCCGATGAAGCAAGTCTCTTCAGGTGGGCCAATTACGCAAGATAATACTTCTGTGGAATATTATTGCACCATTTTTGCAGCCGAAGAATCGCCAAGAGTAAAGGATTTAATTTGGGTCGGTTCGGACGATGGGCTGGTGCATGTGACCAAAGATGGTGGGAAAAATTGGCAAAATATCACGCCGACGAATATGCCAGAATGGATTATGATTAATGACATTCAGCCTGACCCGTATAATGACGGCGGTTGTTATTTGGCGGCAACCAATTATAAAAATGGCGATTTTAAACCGTATTTGTACAAGACAAAAGATTTTGGGCAGACTTGGACAAAAATCGTAAATGGTATTGATGCAGAACATTTTACGCGGGCGATTTCGATTGACCCTGTGAAAAAAGGCATCTTGTATGCAGGTACGGAAACGGGGATGTACATTTCTTATGATGATGGTTTTAATTGGCAGCCTTTGCAGATGAATCTGCCGATTGTGCCGATTACAGATTTGACGATTAAAGACAATAACTTGATCGCAGCAACGCAAGGTCGAGGAATCTGGTTGATTGATGATTTGACGATTTTGCACCAAATGGAAAAATCATTGGTGAATAAAGATTTTCATTTATTTGCTCCAATGGCGGCTTATCGGACTGGCGGTTATCAGCAAAAAAATCCAAAAATGGCGGGTCAAAATCATCCTGGTGGCGTGTCGGTTCATTATTATTTAAAAGACAAACCTGCGGATTCGACGGAGGTAAAATTGTCCTTTTATGATGAAAAAGGAGACCAAATTCGCGAGTTTTCTACCAAAGCAAAAGAGAAAAAAAATCAGTTGAAAATTGAAAAAGGCGGCAACCGTTTCGTTTGGAATATGCGTTACGAAGAGGCGAAAAAATTTGATGGAATGATTTTGTGGTGGGGTTCCTTGAATGGACCCAAAGCGATGCCTGGTAAGTATCGGGTAGATTTACAAGTTGATGACCAAGTTCAAACGGCTGATTTTGAAGTTGTTAAAGACCCGCGTTCACCGGCGGAAGGCAAAGATTTTGTGACACAATTTAATTTTATCAAATCAGTGAATGATAAAGTTAGTGAAGCGCACCAAACGATTATTGACATCCGGGAGATTCGGGCGCAGTTGAAAAACTATACCAAACGATTGGGTGAGGAGGAAAAATATCAGCCACTGAAGGATAAAGCAGCGGTGATGGATTCAACAATGACGGATATTGAAACGACGCTGTATCAAACTAAAAATAAAAGCCGACAAGATCCGCTGAATTTTCCAATTCGATTGACAAATAAACTGGCGCATTTGAATTCCTTATCTTTTGGGGATTACCCGCCGACGGATGCTGCGGTAGCAGTGCGCGATGAAATGATTGGATTGATTGACGTGGAGTTGAAAAAAATGGAAACGGTGAAAAATATGGAACTGCCAGCATTTAATAAATTGGTGGCGGAGATTGGGGTGGATGCGATTATTTTGCAAGAGGATAAAGAATAAAATTTATTAAATTCTTTTGATTTGAGTAGGTCACCTACTTACGGCTATTTTTTTTGTTTAAAACATGGTGATTTTAGAAATCACCATGTTTTTTTAAAAAAAATAAAATACGGCTGAGATTTGTTGAAGATTGTTCGGTAAGTCTAAATAGTTTGCAATTATTAAACATTAAATTTAACTTAATTTAAAATAAAAATACATTTTAGTTCTTCCAGTACGAATTTTTTCTATATTTGCCACAGTTATTCATCAAAAGAGATGTCTGATACCTAATGTTCTGGTAGAATATTATTTCAGGAAACACCTTTTAGGGAAAATTCTTTACAGCCACTTTTTGTTCCGTCTATTGTTATTAGACACCATTTTTTTAAACCACAGTACCGTAAATAATAGTCAATTGATGCCTTTTCAATGATTAATAATTATTAGCGGAGAACAGAGAGTCCCATTAAAAACACAAAAAATTAAAGTCTGATTTAACCAAATTGAATAAGTATGTTTACTATAAAATCATACCTAGACGACCCGCATAGTTTAGAGTTTATCTGCTGTGCCTGTCAATAGGTAATCTTTTATTTATTTAATTTATTTTCTTTCACTAAAATGTTTTTTTACATGAAAAAATTTTCAACTCTGGTAATTTTTCTATTATTGGCTTTGCCGTCAATTATGACTGCGCAGACGCTTTCTGGTACAGTTACTGACGCAGATGGTCCATTAATTGGAGCAACAATTGCGGCAGCTGGCACTGGTACAGTTACTGACATTGATGGTAAATATTCTTTGAATATTAAGCCTGGCACTTATGCAGTAACGGTGTCTTACACCGGTTACATTTCACAAGACCAGGAGTGGTCTTTCGCTGCTGACGAAAAGAAAACTTGGGACATTGTTTTAGCTATAGATGCTATTAGCTTAGGCGATGTAGTGGTTGTTGGTACACGTACTGCGCCACGAACAAATACGACTTCTGCTTTGCCAGTTGATGTTTTCAAAGCATCTGATTTGATTAGCACTGGACAAGCGACATTTGACAAAGCATTGCAATACCGAGTGCCATCTTTTAATACGGTACAAACGCCAGTAAATGATGCAACTTCTCTTTTAGACCCTTACGAAATTCGAAACATGGGACCATCGCGTACCTTGATTTTGATTAATGGTAAGCGTAAAAACATGAGTGCTTTATTGTACACACAAACTTCTCCAGGTCGTGGTGAAACGGGTGCGGATATTTCTGCAATTCCAACTGACATGATCAAGCGAGTAGAAATCTTGCGTGATGGTGCATCTGCTCAGTATGGTTCTGATGCCATTGCGGGTGTAATGAACGTCATTTTGAAAGATGGTGTTGATGACGGTCGTATCACTTTGCGTACTGGTATCACTGCTGAAGGTGATGGTGAAATGGTTGGTGTTTCTTTGAACAATGGTGCAGAGTTGGGTAAAGGTGGCTTTATCCACTACGGCATTGAATTACAAAAAACATTGGTGTCTAACCGTCCAGGTACGGTAAGTGCAGAAGGAGAAGCAGCAACTTTTGGTGCAGACATTGCAGATGTTGAATCATTTTTGGGTGCTTACCCAGATGCAAACAACATCAACGGTGCGCCAGAAAATGCTTCTATGAAATTTGCAGTTAACGCTGGCAAAAAAGTAAGTGAAGCAGGTACTGTTTATGGTAATGCAGCTTATATTTACAAAAAAGTAAATAGCTTTGCTAACTACCGTGTTCCTTACTGGAGAACAGTAGAGGATTTCCCTTACTTGGCTGATTTCTTCCCTGATGGTCCAAATGGTGAGTACATTGGTTATGTGCCTACTTTTGAAGGTGACTTGATTGACTATAACGGTACAATTGGTTTCAAAAACGAGAGAAATGGTTGGATTACAGATGTTTCTTTCACCACTGGTGCAAACGAGCAGACGTATATCGTGAATAGCTCTCACAATCGTAATAGTACGCAAGTATTGAATGCAGATGGTACAACTTCTAACAAGTACCGTGAAAACAGCCCAATTTCTTTTGATGTAGGAGGAACTCGTTTTTCTCACAATGTTGGTAACGTTGATGTGACTAAACGATTCACTGACAACTTTGCATTTGCAGTTGGTGGGGAGTTCCGTACAGAAGATTTTACCGTTATTGAAGGTATTGAGTCTTCTTATGAAGATGGTGGTGCGGATTCATTTGCTGGTAATGATCCACGTAATTCTGGTAAATTTAACCGTTACAACTTCGGTGGTTACTTGGATTTGGCTTATGACATCAACGATGATTTCTTGATTAATGGTACTATTCGTGCAGAAAACTATTCTGACTTTGGTGGTGCATTTGTTTACAAATTGAGCTCTCGTTACAAATTGGCAGACGACAAAGTAACCATTCGTGGTTCGTTCTCTACTGGTTTCAAAGCACCAACTTTGCACCAGATTTATACACAAAAAGCACAATATAGCTTCGTACCTGGTGCAGGTATTCAAGTAGGTGGATTGATTAGCAATGTATCTCGGGAAGCACGTCTTTTGGGATTAGATCAATTAGATCCAGAAAATTCTACTAACATCACTATCGGTTTAGGTTTGCGTCCAACTTCACAGTTTAGCGTTACTTTAGATTACTACAACATTACTGTTGAAGATCGTATCATTTTGAGTTCAGAAATTAATCCAACTGAGGCTGGAGATACTGCATTAGATGTGATTTTGAATGAGAACAACTTGGTTGATTTGTCTTTCTTTGCCAATGGTTTAGATTCTAAGACTTCTGGTATTGATATGGTAATGAGTTACCGCAACATCGAATTAGGTGCAGGTAAATTAAATACTAACTTGTCTGGTAACTATGTTATTCAGAATGAAAGAGATGGTAAAGTGAAAGATCCTCAATTGGTATCTGATGCTGGTCAATCTATCGTAAATAATACTCAGGAAGCTTTGTTCTTTACGTCTCGTCCAGAGTTCAAAATTATCTTGGGTTTGGAATATGAAATGGGTAAATTCATCTTTTCTTTGAATAATACTGTTTTTGGTCCAACTACTTTCTTTAATGACGGTTTGACTGAAGGTATGCACACAGAATTTAAAACTAAAATCGTTACTGATTTGGGTATTACTTTCAACGCAAACGAACACATCACGATTGGTTTGAACATCAACAACTTGTTGAACGTATTGCCAGAATGGGAATTCGTAGCGGATAATGCTATCGGTGAAGCAACATTGAATGATGCTGCTGCTGTTAAAGTAATTTCTGATGCGATTACTTTTAACCAACGTTATTCTCAAATGACTTACGATGGTTACCACTTTAGCCAGTTGGGAACTCTGTTCGCAGCTTCTTTGAGCTATAAGTTCTAAGGATAGGGCGTATGATTGATGGCTTATGGCGTACAGAAAGGTAGAAAATAATTTACCTTAACGTCAAAAGTCATAATCTAAGCTTTTAAAAACAGGGGCATTCCTTTATTGGGGGGTGTCCCTGTTTTTTTTATTTTTTTAATAAAATCGAACAAACACTAAGTTGCCGTCGTTATCATTTGACTTGGGTTTATTCCCGTTTATCATTTTAATAAAAAACTAAGGAATATGAAAAAATTTGTAGGTTTGTTTTTACTGTTTACGTTGGCAATGATGCCACAACTTTCGTTTGCTGCTTTAGCACCTACTGTAGCAAAAACAGCTACTATTGCAACCTCTGTAGTGACCGATGCAAGTGACAGCTCAGTCGCACTTAGCAAAAAAGAGCGCAAAGCTATGAAAAAAGCTAAGCGGGCAGAACGCAAGAGCTTTAAGCAAAAAATCAAAAATGTTTTTAAGAAAATTAAGTCGGATGTAAGTTTATTACTACTCGTTCTCATCACGGTTTTGATACCTTTTTTGGGCGTTTACTTATACGAAGGTGATTTGACCAATCGTTTTTGGATTTCACTGGTGCTGACGTTGTTGTTTTATTTTCCAGGTTTGATTTATTCCTTGATTGTTATTTTGGAATAATTGAATACGGTTCTCCATTTGGTTTGAGGTTTTATTTATAGCTGTTTTTTTAGCTGAATAAGGGTTAATTTGCTTAGAAAATAACCTTAAATCTTAGTTTTAAGTAACACGAGGTAATTTTTTCGGTAAAATCTTGTCTAAAAATTTTATCGAATTAATTGCTACGAGTTACTTAGGAACGCGGAATAAATAAATGCAGATTTCTGGGAGTGAGGTTTTGTTCTCCTTTTTTGCTTTAAAAGTGCGATTTATGTTGATATAATGAGCATTTTTAAAGTAAAAAATGAGGATCAAATATCCTGTCAGGAATCTGCATTTATTTAATTCGCGTTCCTTATGTCAAGTTTACTAAACTTTTAAAGTTTAGTAAACTGAATAGCAGTTTCCAAAATTAAAAGGTCAAATAACTGAGGCTTTCGCCTAATTTTCCAAAGCAGACCAACTACTTTCCGCCTTTTTATTGTCAAAAAAATCCGCATTGGTCAAATATTTCTTTTCAGAAAAATCCTCCTTAAAATTGCAGATAAAATCTTTGATGTACTTTTTATGCGCATCCACTTTTCGAATAACTAGATAATGCGTTCGTTTCACACCTTGATTTCCAATTTGTTTAAAAACAATATTCTCCGATAACTTAAAAGACTTTATTTTCCAACGCGGAACACAGAAAATTCCCATATTCGCACTAACCATTTCCAAGGCAACTTCTGTCAAAGGAAATGCCGAAATATTTTTAGGCGTAATGTTGTGATGACTCAAATAATGGCAGTGAATTGATACCGTTTCCAAAGGAAAAGAATGAATAATGATGGGCGCATCTTCAAAATGTTCCGCTTCTAAATAAGGCAGTTGATTCAATGGATTTTCATGGTGCATAAGTGCGAAAATCTCATCGTTGAAAATCTCAATACAAGTCAAAGAATCGTCCTCGGGTTTGGTCGTCACGATGGCAATATCGATGTCCTCTGCTACCAAGTTTTTAATTGGATTATACGTTGACCCAAACCGCAAGTCTACTTTGATTTTAGGATATAAAACACCCATTTTTTGCACAAAGCCAGAAAGTCCTTGATAAAAGGAGTAGCATTCTGTTCCCACATTGATGTCGCCCACCGAACCCGTTCTAATCTTCTCAATTTTCTTCAAGCCCTTTTCCATCTGTTCCAATACTTCGATACTCAATTTATAAAATTCAGTCCCTTCTTCGGTCAATTCCCATTGCTGCCGCTTTCTCAAAAAGACTTTAAACCCAAGTCCTTCCTCCAATTCTTTTAATTGGTGACTCAAGGCGGATTGCGTCAGAAAGAGCTTCTTAGTCGAGTTGACCAAGCTACCTTCTTCTACAATTGTTTTGATTAATTTAAAGTACTTAATTTCCATGATGCAAAGTTAGGTTAAAAAGGAATACACAAAATTGAAAAGATTTCAAGTAGGGTATAGATTTTTTCATTTTAGAACGGTGGACTTCAGTCCACCGTTCTAAAATGAAAGTGTTACGTCAATACATTTAAACACCACAAGTAGTAGTCAATTTCTGTTCTCCAAAATTATTCGTTTTCATCGCCACAAATACCAAGGTGTCAAACATATACGCTGGCTTATCAATCACTTCTAAAATCTCAAAACCCGTCATTTTTAAAAGAATTTCTATATCGTTTCTGGTAAAAGCCCGAACGGATGAATCATCTTTTCCAAGTAAAATATCTTTCCCATTTTCTTTTTTGTAAAAAGTTGACAGCCAATTATATATCCAACTTTGAGCATTCTTATCTACGGATAATTCACTATCTCTAAAATATTCAATACCTCCAAAAATAGCCGTATGCCGTAGCTTCTTTCCGTGATAAATAGTTGGAATGAACCGATTCGCATCCACTACATCAAAGCAAAAAATCCCACCGGTTTTTAAATTTTTATAAACAGACTCAAAGGTCGCTTCCACCTCTGAATTTTCAACCATATAACTCAATGATCGCGCAGTTATCAACGCGCTATGAACTTGGTTTTTCAAAGAAAATGCTCGCATATCACCTTGTAAAAATTGTCCTTCTGGAAATTTTTCTTTCGCAATTTGCAACATGTTTTTACTAAAATCTAGTCCAAAATAATTGAAATTTTGCTTGGAAAAACGGTGTGCTAAATTACCTGTGCCGCAGCCGATTTCGACCACACTTTGGCATTGATATTTTCGTAAAATTTGGGAATAGAACACAAACTCTTCTTCGTAGTCGATGAAGGTTTGGTACATGGCTTCGTATATTTGGGAAAGGCAAGTGTAAAGGTCGGTCATTATATTATTGTTTAAGGTGAGTTTTGGATAATAAGAACGGGGAATATCTATTAGGCTTCATTTGGTTGACAGCAGTCGGTGTGCTCTGCGAAAAAAAACCAGAATAAAGGCTATTAAATCTACTTATTTTCCCTACTCCGCATTCGCATTTTTTCAAATCGTATGCTAACTATTTTTCTAAAAAAACCGAACATTCGAAGTGCAAAAATAAGCTAAACTTAGCTAAAGTTCGAGGTTATTTCACACACATTTATTTCCAACTCTCTTAAGGACTTATTATTTTACCGTTACTTAACTAATTGTCAATTTAAAATTAAAGTATTATTTTTTTCTTCGTGACTGAAATTTTGCTACATTTGCTTAAGAAATATAAAATTGACTTTTAGTATGTAGGTGAAATATTGTTTTAATATTGTTTTTTTTAAGAATTATAGATTTTAGGTTTCCCATAAAATAAAATTTATTGTTAGGAAGTCGAATCTAAATGGAAGTAACTACTTGCAGTTATTTTTAGAACTTCTTATTTGATATTCACTGAAAAAAGAAGTGCTGGTTAAAATCCAATTATACCAGTTAAGGATTAATAAAACCATTTTTTTAGAGCAAAAAATCAATAAAAAATACAAACAATACAAGCCATATTTTAAATAGACACAAATACACAAACAAGAAATTTATTTCAAAATAGGTAACTTAATTCTGGGTTTTTAGGTTGATACTTTCGTGTCTACTATTGCTTATTTATTTTACCTAGTTTATTTTCTTTCACTAAAATTATACTTATATGAAATCTTTTTTATCAATTACATTACTATTATTATTTGGTGTTAGTTCCTCTTTTGCACAGCGAACTATCACGGGCATAGTCAGCTCGCCTGACGGACCTTTAATTGGAGCATCCGTCGAGGCAAAAGGTTCTAGTGTTGGGTCAGTGACAGATATTGATGGCAAATATTCGCTTATCGTTGGAAACAATGTTAAAGTTTTGGTCATTTCGTACATTGGATACGCTACGACAGAAATAGAACTAGGGGCTTCTAATGAGGTCAATGTTAACCTTGCTCAAGGGGCTTTATTGGACGAGATTGTGGTCACAGGGTCTAGAAGTGCAGGTCGTACTAAATTGGAAAGTGCCGTTCCTGTTGATGTGATAGATTTAGGTCCATTGGTAGCTGCTGGTGCACAGACGGATATTAATCAAATTTTGAATTACGTCGCTCCTTCTTTTACGTCCAACAGTCAAACTATTTCTGATGGTACAGACCACATTGCTCCTGCCTCTTTGCGTGGCTTGGGACCTGACCAAGTGTTGGTTTTAATTAATGGCAAACGCCGCCACAAAACCTCTTTGGTTAATGTAAATGGTACTTTTGGACGTGGAAATGTGGGGACAGACATGAGTACTATTCCTGTTGCTGCTATTGAGAAAATTGAAATCTTACGAGATGGAGCTTCTGCTCAATATGGTTCTGATGCCATAGCGGGGGTTATCAATATTATCTTAAAAAAGACACCAGGTTTAAGTTTTACGACGAGTGCTGGTGGCTATATGTCGGGCGAGATTCCAGAACAAGACGGAACAATGGATGGTCAAAAAGTGGTATTGACTGCTAATTATGGTATTCCTCTTGGAGACGAAGGTGGTTTTATGAGTTTGACCGGAAGTTTTGACAATCGTGAATACACCAATCGGATGAAAGAATGGCGAGGTAGTATTTTTAGCGGCTATAATGATCCTAATTATGTGGGTGCAGCTGATGATAATATTACAGACCAAGAACTGATTCGACGTGGCTTGGAACGTAGCGATTTCAATATGCGCGTAGGACAATCTGCTTTGCGAAACGGAGGATTTATGTTAAACGCCGCACTACCAGTTGCTGAAAACACTGAAGTTTATGCCTTTGGTGGTTTAAATTACCGAAGAGGACAGGCAACAGGTTTTTACCGATTACCGAATCAGTCTCGTACGGTGATTGATATTTATCCAAATGGCTTTTTACCAGAAATTAATTCAAATATCCAAGACCAATCTTTTTCTATTGGAATGCGGAGTAAGGTAAGTGATTGGAATGTAGATTTGAGCAATACTTACGGAAAAAATAGTTTTAACTATTTCATTAGCAATACCTTGAATGCTTCTATGGGGTCAGCTTCTCCAACTAGTTTTAATGCAGGTGGATTTTCTTATTCAGAAAACACTTCTAACTTAGACATCAGCCGCTATTATGAGGAAGTAATGTCTGGATTTAACATAGGATTTGGTGCAGAATACCGACTGGAAAACTACCAAATCAACGCAGGGGAAGAAGCATCATATACCAATTATGGATTAGCTAGTTACTTGGTTAGTAATAATGGCGATTCTACATTGGTTAATGATTTTTCTGGACCAGTGAGTACTGTTTTTGATGAATTAGGACGAGCGCGACCAGGTGGTTCGCAGGTTTTCCCTGGGTTTGCACCACGGAATGAAGTAAATGCTTTCAGAAATGCTATTGGTGTTTACGTGGATGCAGAATTGGACTTGACTGACAAGTTTTTAGTAGGTCTTGCAGCTCGATTTGAAGATTATAGCGATTTCGGTTCTACCATTAATGGGAAGGCATCCGCTAGATATAAAGTGACTAGCAACTCCTCTTTACGGGGAGCTTATAGCACAGGATTTCGAGCACCTGCTTTGCATCAGTTAAATTATAACTCAACTTCTACCTTGTTTGTAGATGGTATTCCAAGTGAGGTAGGAACGTTTTCTAACGATAGCCGACCGGCTCAATTATTAGGTATTGATCAGTTAAAAGAAGAAAAATCAAATAATTTGAGTGTCGGTTTTACTACACGTATTCCTGATGCCAATATGACATTGAGTATTGATGGTTATTTGGTAAATATTGAGGACAGAATCGTTTTAACGGGGCAGTTTAAAGGTGATAATGGTCCAGATGCAACGGAACAAGACCAAGAAATTTTCCAATTATTGCAACAAGCAAATGCTACTTCTGCTACGTTTTTTGCTAATGCAGTGGATTCAGAAACGAAAGGAATTGATGTGGTAGCAACTTGGTTTAAATCTTTCAATACTAATAATCGTTTAGATGTAACTTTGGCGGGTACTTTTTCCGAAACAGAATTGAGTGATGTCAAAACAAATGAAACATTGCAGGGGAAAGAAGACACTTTCTTTGACGAAACAAGCCGAATATTTTTGGAGGATGCTGTTCCAAACACTAAAGTTAATTTGACGTTGAATTATAAAACTGGTGATTTGGGAATAATGCTTCGAAATGTTTATTTTGGAGAAGTAATGGAAGCGACTAATAACATGGATAATCAGCAAAATTTTGGTGCAAAAATCGTAACAGATTTGAGTGTTTACTATAATTTTACACCTAAATTTAGAGTCACCATTGGTTCTAATAACTTGTTGGATGTTTATCCAGATTCAGCAATCGAAGCGAATCAGAGTAGCGGACGGTTTTTGTACTCTCGACGATCGCAACAGTTTGGTGCAAATGGTCGATTTATCTTTGCACGGATAGGGTTTACGTTGTAAAACGTAAGACATTTAAAGTTTCCTAAAAAAAATAGGAAAAAACGGGGTCATTCTTTAATTAGGATGACCCTGTCTTGTTTTTAGAACCGATGAGAAAGTCACTTTTTGGATTTCATCAAGGGTACGGAAAACTACTTTAACCAACCCGTCACACTCAATCTATCTTTCTCCGCAATCATCACTTCATGTTCCAATAAATCACTTTTAAAAATAACGGTTCTCGCCCAAATTGGTAGCACGGGAATAGCTCTTTCTTCGGTATAAATCATCAACTTTCCACCATCCGTCTCTATCCAATCTTCATTTAAATAAGTTACCATCGAAAACTTCCGTGCATTGTCATTTTTAAAGCGGTCAATGTGCCTTTTGTAAAATGCGCCTTTTTCAAAACAAGCATAATGAAATTCTGAATTCTGAATGCCTGTATAGCAAGTTCGATTCAAATATTGGCAGAAATCGTTGATTTGTTGATTGAATAATTGCTCAAATTTATTAGTAGAATCCTGCTCAATCCACTTGATTTTATCGGTTCTAATTTGTTGATTTTTAACGAGTTGAGCTTTGTTACCGACACCTGATTTTTCCAAAATATCAGCTTTCATTTTCATTAATAACTGCTTTTTTAAACCAATCAATATACTGGCGTCAAAAAAGCCATCTGCAACTGCGTAATTGTGTTTTAACAAATCGTGAATGACTTGTTCGTACTTTGGATTTAGCTCCATAAAATCACCCAGTTTGTGTCGCAAAATTTGGTTTGGGTACACCAAAGGAAAAGGTTATAAAGCGAATAGCCCAAAAATGGATAACCATTGCAACTTTGTTACAGTAATTAGGACATTACAATTAATAAAACGTTTAATTTATTAGTTGTTATTGTGCCTTACATCAAAAAACCTCTGGTTTACTTGTCTAAACCGTCTCTTGTAGTTGGTCGATTTCGCCAACCCCGACTTGTTGTTTTTAAACTTTGCTACGTTTTTTAGCTAAATCTGGTCTGTGCCCAAATTTTCTGCTGCTTCTCCGACAAAAATGTCCACGCCACAATCCGACTTTTCTTATTCCCTTGCTCCATCGGAATGACTTTCATCTTCACCGCCTTCGCTTTTTCCAACATTTTTTCCACTGGTTTCAAATTCGATTCTTTAGAAATCAAGGTCGAAAACCAAAGGCAAGACATTGCAAAATTCGTGCTTTCTTGAATCATTATTTCCACAAATCTTCGTTCGCCACCTTTATAAAATAATTCCGTTTTTTGACCACCAAAGTTCAAAGCTGGCATTTCTATTTTTTTACCTTTAGCCAGATTTTTTAGCTTTCGTGCAGTCCCTTTCGCCGCTTCCGCTTTCGATGCATGAAAGGGCGGGTTGCAGATTGACAAATCATACTTTTCTCCTTCCTTAAAAACACCGGTAAAAATATTATCTGACCTCCGTTGCTGCCGAATTTTTACTTTATCCCTCAAAGACCGATTTTTCTTAACAGTATCACGTGCTGTCTCAATCGCCACTGGATTAACATCCGTCGCTACAAACGACCAATCATAAGATTTGACGCCAATAATTGGATAAATACAACTTGCACCCATACCAATATCCAGACATTTCACTTTCGTACCTTTTGGCATTTTTCCACCATTGGATTCTTTCAAAAGATCTGCTATATAATGCAGATAATCCGCTCGTCCAGGCACCGGAGGACACAAATAATTGTCAGGAATTGCCCAATAATCAATATCGTAATGATGCTGCAATAATGCCTGATTCAAGGCTTTAACCGCCGTTGGATTGAAAAAATCAATCGTCTCTGTCCCGTATTTATTAACGTGAACAAAAGGCGTCAAATCCGAATTAACTGCGCATAACTGCTTAAAATCGTAAGCGTTACGATGCGCATTGCGTGGGTGTAATTTTATTTTTTCTGACAAGTTTTCTTTGTTTTTAGTGTACCGCAAACTTCCAGTTTGCGCACGTCATGTTTAACATGCTGACTGTAAAATATAAAAAAATGGAGGAGTGCAAACTGGAAGTTTGCATTACACTCAGGTAACTTTACTACTCATCACTACGTTTTTTAATAGCTTTGGTGACAACCGTTTTAAATAAATTGCCAATATCTCTTTACCTCCAAAATACACTTCATCTTTCTTTTTAAAAACGGCATTCACCACTTTTTTAGCCAATTCAGAAGGCAACATTCCAGCGTTTTGCGCATCATCCATTTTCCCCTGTTTTTCACCATCGCCGACCAACGCATTTTTAGAAATATCCGTCTTAATAAACCCCGGACAAACCATCGTCACCTGCAATCCTTCTAGCTCAATTTCCATCCGCAACGCATCAAAAAATCCATGCAGACCATGTTTCGCAGCAGCGTAAGACGACCGCAAAGGTGACGAAAATTTTCCCATCAAACTCGACATGACCACAAAATGTCCAGTTTTTCTTGATAACAGGTGTGGCAAAATCGCTTTTGTCAGGGCAATCGTTCCCAAAAGATTAATATTTATCAACCGTTCATCGACTGAAAAATCGGTATCTTTTGCCAATGACCGCTGTGAAACACCAGCATTATTGACTAAAATATCAATTTGTCCCGCTTTTTTAACGGCGCTTTTTGCCTTTTCAGGTAAAGAGGCAAAATCAGCAACATCCAAGGTTTCAATCCAAACTTGCACCTTGGAATTACAGTTGGCAGCTACTTTTTTCAAAGCTTCTTCCCGGCGAGCGGATAGTACTAAATTGGCACCTTGATTGGCAAATTCATAGGCCAATGCTTCGCCGATTCCAGAGGATGCGCCCGTAATCCAGACGGTTTTATTTTTAAAATTCATAGTTAAATTTAAGTCATTCAAGTAACTCAGGTTTTAAATCCGAGCAACTGTCTCTGGGTTTTCCAACCTTTAGCTGTTAGATTTTATTGTTTTGCTAACCCGAGTTACTTGAACCCTTGTATTAAAATATCAAATCCCACGTTACTGCGATGATTTTATAAATGATCCAAATCAACAGCACAAACATCGCTATCAAAGCAATTAAAACGCCAATCAGTATTGGCCAAATGCTGCCATTGTGCTTGCCTTCCTCATAATGTTCCTCCAATAAATGATAATTTCGACGGTTTGATTTATAGCCTAAATCAAAAAGGTCACCCAAAATTGGAATACTGCCTACTGTGGTATCAAGGAAAATATTCCCCAACATTTTAGTCACCAATATCCCGCTTGCCCCGTGTCGAACCATTACCAAAACCAAGGCTGATGACATCAAAAAACTTACCATATCGCCCGCATACGGTACAAGTCCAATCAAAAAATCCAAGCCAAATTTTATATTTGTGCCAGGAATCGTGAATCGGTTGTCTAAAGTTTTCGTTAGAGAATCGAGCGTCTGTAATTGTGGGGGCGTCGTATTAATAATATCTGTTTCAGCCATTGTTGAATGAATTGAAGTGTCGATGTTTCCTAGTGGTGTAGCCCGAAAATAACTACCTACTCTAAAACAAAGGGAGTTTGAGGGGTGAAAATGGTTTTGTAAAAACTATTTTCACCTCTCAATAACCTCACCCCCCTCGCCGAAGGCGAGGGGCACTATGTTTTAGGAAGCTCGAAAATCTTAGGATTTTCTCACTTCTCAAATTAAGTAGGTAGGTATTTAAGGGTTGTTGCACTAGTGTTATTTTTTACCGTTACTAAGTCCTAAATATTTTGAAACATACGCACAATTAAGGTTGCAAAATTAGTAAAATAAACTCGGTAAAATGATGAAAATAAAAACATTAGAAAATGTCTCAATTTCGGAACTCACAAGTGTTTACAATCGTGGGTTCTCGGATTATGTTATCAAATTTAATGCGGAGGAGTCCTATTTGACAGAACGTTGGGCGGGTGCAAGAGTTCAGTTGGATTATTCGGTGGGCGGTTGGTTGAATGGACAGTTATCAGGTTTACTGATGTCTGGAATTGATATTTTTAAAGGTAAAAAAACAGCATTCAATGCGGCGACTTGTGTTGTACCTGACGCCCGAGGGAATGCGTTTACCCGAAAGGCGTATGATTATTTGATACCAAAATTCAAGGCAATTGGAGTTGAAAGTATGCAATTGGAAGTTATTCAAAGCAATGAGTGGGCCGTTAGGGTCTATGAAAAAATTGGCTTCAATATCGTGCGGAAATTATTGTGTTTTAAAGGGGAGCCAGGTTTTAAGGAAGTAATTGCTCATCAAGATATTGAAATTGAAAGAAGCAATCAGTTTGATTTTGAAAACCAGGACTATTTTATCAATTTTCAACCTTCTTGGGAACATCTTTCTACTGCCATTAATTTGAAATGGGACGCTCACGAATGTTTCACGTTATCCAAAAATGAGGAACTCTTAGCATATGTGATTTTAGCAAAAAAAGATGGGCGAATCAAACAATTTTACACGCACCCTGATGAAAAAGGCAAAGGGTATGAAGAGGTTTTAATTTCAAAAGTCTGTCAATATTATCCTTCCTTATTAGTCGTCAATGTAGATGGAAATGATACGGACCTAATGAACTTTTATCAAAGAATTGGGTTAAGAAGAAACTTCAATCAATTTGAAATGGAGATGGAGATTTGAGTTGTTTAGCGTTTTGGACATTTAGATATTTGGATTGTGAAAAGAAATAGTCCGCAGCTTTACACATCTAAATTTCTAAATTTCCAAATTTCTGAAAGGCCAAATATCCCATTTAATTCGCCTACTTTTACGAAAAAAAAACGAATATGAGACTGCTTATTTTTTCTATTATATCAATTATTCCTACCTTAATTTTCGGTCAAACTGACCGGATTATCGTCGATGCTCATTTTGAGGATTGGGCAGATGTTCCAGTATTGTTGGATGATTCTGCTAACGATAATAACTTGTCCAACGTTGATTTTAGAGAACTCAAAGTGGCGAATGATGCAGAATATATCTTTTTTAAAATTGATATTAGTACAGAGTTGAACCTACAAAGTTTTAATAAAATCGAATTATTTATTGATGCGGATAATAATCCAAATACAGGAATTACGGCACATGGAATTGGTTCGGAAATTATTTATGACTTTGGGGAGCGTGATGGTTCTGTGCGCGTAGGAACGAATACTTTCACCGTTTATCATGACGACATTGGACTCTTTTCTGCACCAACGGTAACGGGTAGCGTTTTTGAAATTGCGATTCGGCGAGACTTAATTTTTAATGGTCAACAGCTGTTTTCTGGTAACAAAATAAGCGTCGTTTTTGAAGATGATGTCAACACAGGTGACCGTTTACCAGATGCATCAGGAGGTGTTGAATATACTTTTACAAATGAAAATCCCGCTGAATTCCCGCCGTTTTCGATTGAAAAACAACAGGACAACGCTTTTCGAGTAATGACTTATAATGTGTTGCAAGACGCAATATTTGAAAGCAACAATCAGGCTCGGTATCAGCGAATTTTTCAAGCAACGAATCCACAAATCATTGGTTTTCAAGAGATTTATGACCATAGCTCAGCGCAAGTGGCGAATAAAATTGAAGGTTTTTTGCCATCTGGACCAGGGGAACAATGGTATCATAAATTAATCAATCCCGATATTATTTGTGTTAGTCGTTTTCCGATTGTCGATGATTTTGTTTTGGAAGGTTCGAATGGAGGACAAAATAACGGTGCATTTTTGCTGGACCTAGGCGAAGATTTTGACTCAGAATTGCTATTTGTTGTAGCGCACACCCCCTGTTGTGACAATAGTTTTGGACGACAGCAAGAAGTTGATAATATGATGGCATTTATCCGTGATTCCAAATCTGGAGAGGGCGATTTGCAATTGCAAAACGAGACGCCTATTGTAATAGTAGGTGATATGAATATTGTTGGTGACCGTGAAAATTATGAGACGATGTTGACGGGAGATATTATCTTTAACTCAACTTATGGACCTGATTTTGCGCCCGATTGGGACGGTTCTGATTTTGAAGATGTTGAACCAACGACGACTTTTACGCCGCTGACATTCACTTGGAACAACCCATTTGGCTCGTATTCTCCAGGAAAGTTAGATGTGATTATTTATTCAGGTTCGGTGATGGAAAAAATAAATGCGTATTCCTTATTCACTTCTGCGTTGCCACAAGATACCTTGAATGCTTATAATTTGCAGGGAAATGATACGCCATTTGCATCAGACCATTTGCCTGTTATTGCTGATTTTACGTTAAACAAAATCGTGCCAACGGTTGAAGTTTTTAAGAAAGAAAATGGAACTCAAATTGTCAATGTTTCCCCAAATCCAATTGTAGAAAATGCAGACATTCAGGTGTTCATCAAAGGAAATGAAAGTATGAAATTAACTATCTGGAATGCTGTTGGACAACAAGTTTCGACTATTTTTGATGGTGAAAAAGGGGAGGGGATGCATATTTTTAAAATGGAAACGAAGAACTTACCGTCAGGAAATTATTTTATTCAATTAAAAACGCCGACGACGCTACTTTCTAAGAAAATTCAACTAGTAAAATAGAGAATGATTTTTTCACTTGGAATTCTTTTTTACCTTTGCCGACTGAAATTTGTGGAGAGTACTCTCGATTCCTAAAAGGGGGCATTACAGATTTTTAATTAACATCTTCACGGAGAAAATTAAGGGCGTTACTTGAAGCAACACCCCTTAATTCAGTACTAAATAATAACTTGGATATACTCCCCCTAAGGGGTCGGGGGCGCCACTTGCAACAATTATGATAAAAAAAACATCAAACATCAATATAAAAATTGGCTTAGACGAAAATAATGTCCCTGGACATTTGGAGTGGAAAGCTGATGACAATCCGAATCAAAAAGTACCGCAAGAATGCAAAGCAATGTTGCTGTCACTATTCGATGTGGATACCAAAGATACCATGAAAATTGACCTTTGGACAACCAAAATGCAGGTCAACGAAATGGATCGTTTCTTTTATCAAACTTTAAAGGCGATGGCAGATACCTATTTTAAGGCGACGCAAAATCGGGAAATGGCGATTGATATGCAGCGTTTTGCGCAGTATTTTGGAGAGAAAACGGAGATTATTCCAAAGGAGGATAAACCTAAATAACAAATTAAGTAACGGTGAAAGAATAAGTCCGACATCTAGCAACATTTATTTTGGTTTTAGTTTTTACTTTTGAAATAGGAGTTATCTCTATATAATGACTGTTTCAAAAGTGGAAAATAAAGGAAAAAAATACTTGATAGATGACGGAGTTATTTTTTTACCGTTACTAAGTACGTGACATTATTTATTGGGGTAAAATTTGAAAGCAAGATTTTTTCGATAGTTTTCTTTTAAAAATCGTTGCATGGTCTACATCACGGAACTATTTTTAAGAGGAAAATAGCGGAATAAAGATGTTTTCAAATTACCCCAATAAATAGTGTCACGTACTTAAGTAGGTTAGGGAGTGGAAAATAAATAATCTACCAATTATGACGAAGTAATTTTTTCTTTTAAAAGTCCTAAAAAAAGCGAGCATAACTGGCTATTTGAGACTTTTTTTAGGTTTTTTTAAAAGAAAAAGGGCGGGTCAGAATGACAGGTTATTTTTTTCCTACTTCCTAACCTCTTTAATTGAGTGAACGCAATTTGCAACTCGCTAATGAACAATATTTTTCTTTCAATCATCACAGTTGTACAGACGCACGAGGAAATTCAGCAAGTGCCTGAATTACTGGAAAATCTGTACCCAGTCTTGAAGGAAAGTTTCTCGGATTTTGAAATTATTCTAGTCAACAATACCAATGGGCGGGATTTTTCAAAATTAATTGAATCCTTGGAAGATGGGTTGAAACACAATATTTTTCAAATAAACTTGTCTTCCGCCGTTAATAAAAACCACGCAATTTTAGCGGGATTGGATAGAGCAAATGGGGATTATACCATCATTTTTGAGTTTGATTTTTGCAAAAAGCCTAGCATTATTTTAGACCTTTTTGAAAAATCGCGGGAAGGAAATGACATTGTTTATTTGCAGGCCAAGAATCGTAAATCTAATCTTCGGGGACGCTTTTTTTACAAATTGTTCTACTCTATTTTAAAGAATTATTCTAACCTGAAAATTGACGAAAAAGCACACGATACGCGTATCATTTCTCGTCGTGCTCTGAATTCATTGCTTCGAATGCGCGAAAATTTGCGCTATATGAAAGCCTTGTATTCCTTGGTTGGCTATCAAACGACGAGTATTGAGGTTGATGAACCGTTGCGGCATGACCCAAACCTTTCTTTTTCCGAAAAATTTCGGACTTCGCTGATTGCGATTACTTCTTTTACTACTTTTTTGCGGAGTATGATGTTGTGGATTTTTTTCACCTCCATTGTGTTTTTGGGGATGGTTATTTTTAACGCAATTAAAGTGAAAGTTAGCAATTACGATGTATTTGGCGATTATTATGAAGCCGTTCCTGGCTGGACTTTTATTGTTGTTTTAATGTCGATTTTCTTTGCCATTACCTGCTTGAATCTCTATATCATGTCGATTTATTTGAGCAATATTTATAATGAAATTAAGCAGCGACCGCTGTATATTATTGAAAGTGTGCGGCGATTTTAAACGTATTTTTCAAAACAATCTTTCCTTTCAACATTAGGCGGGTACGTTTTTTTTGCTAATGATTATCTGGGGTCACTTAGTAGTTATTCAAGTTAATCCTGTCGGATGATTTGGCGCTTTTTAAATTTGTACTTCGTTAAAAAATACTCGCCATAGCAAAGGCTATGTCTGCGTTTTTTGTCTTGTACAAATTCAAAACTCGTCCAAATGCTATCCGACACTACTAACTTGAATAGCTACTTAGTAACGGTAAAAAGTAACTCCGCCATCTATCAAGTATTTCTTGTGCTCTTATTTTCCACTTTTTAAACAGTCATTATGTATAGATAACTCCTATTCAAAAAGTAAAAACTAAGACCAAAATAAATGTTGCCAGATGGCGGAGTTATTCTTTCACCGTTACTTAGTTCTACATTAAGACTCTTGTTTCCTTCTTTATCAATGGGGAGAGAGGTTTGAGGAAGAAAAATGGTTTTGTTTTTGCACCAGATTTAAGAGTCTTAAAGTAGAATTAGGAACGTGCAAAGCATAGGTTAATTAGTACGGGTTACTTATAACAGATTTTGAGAATTAGTTTGGTCATTTCTCCACTTCGGTCGAAATGACAAGAGTATTTCAAAGGTGAAAAATATAGGTAAAATATCCTGTAAAGAAGCGATAGTTATTTATTTCACGTTCCTTATACACCTATTTCAAAATACTAAAATTACCCAAGAATACTAAAATGAAAATCTTCGTCGTTTTGACAGCATTCTTTTTGAAACAACCAAACCTAACATGAATAAGCAAGTAACTAGCCTATTTTTTCTATTGGCCTTTTCTATTTCTGGATATGCTCAACTGTACACCACGGCTTTAGGGCTTCGGATGGGGACAGATTGGGGGTTCACGGTGCAGCAACGCGTGTTGGATAAGGTGACGATTGAAGGCATTATGCAATCAAGTTTACAGCGCGAAGAAGTGATGATAACTGGTATGGTGCAACAACATTATCCGTTGATAACCAAGGGGTTAAATGTCTATATGGGCGCGGGAATGCACAAAGGCTGGAATACGTCAGAGCCAGATGTCAACCAAATTGATGTTCCAGCAAAGACGGATAATCCAATGGGAGTTTCTTTGGTTGTGGGTGGAGAATTGACTTTAGGGCGTCTGAATATTTCGTATGATTTTAAGCCTGCCTTTAATTTGAAAGGTGGAGAAAAAAGTTTTTATACGCAATCTGGTGTGTCTTTGCGCTATGTGATTGTTAAAAATAAGGTGTTTAAAAAAATGAAAAAGAAGCGCAAAAAAAAGAAGAAAGCTAAGGCAAAAGCGAAGCGAGGCGACCCGAAGTGGATGTTTTGGAAAAAGTAGAAAACAGCTTTTAATCTAACAAACAAAGGGCTTGCAAAATTGATTTTGCAAGCCCTTTTTATACTAACTTCGATAAACCTAAGCGGTCTTTGATGTCGTTCCTTTCACTGGTACAATCCAGCCAAATTTATCTTCCATTTTCCGTGAACGAATGCCATTGATGACACTTTTAATATATGGTCCAACTTTTCTATCTTCAACTGGTTGCAATTCCATAATCAAATCTTGGTACTTTATTTTGGAAACATGTGACACTACTGCCGCTGTTCCTGCACCAAAACATTCTTCTAAAGTTCCTGCTTTATACGCTGCGACAACTTCATCAATGGTTATTGGCCGTTCTTCAATAGCATAGCCTTCTGCTGCTAAGATTTTCAAAATGCTATCTCGTGTGATACCTTTCAAAATAGTTCCGCCAGTCGCTGGAGTCACCACTGTCCCATCAATCACAAAGAAAATATTCATCGTTCCAACTTCCTGGATATACTTGAATTCTTTCGCGTCTAACCACATCACTTGGTCATATCCTGCTTCATTTGCCAACTTTGCTGGAAGTAAAGAAGCGGCATAATTACCGGCTGCTTTTGCCTCACCAGTACCGCCCATCGCTGCACGGATATAGGTTGTTTCCGCCAATAGACTCACTGGTTTTGGATAGTAAGGGCCAACTGGTCCAGTGAAAATAATAAATTTATAACTTTCCGATGGTTTCACACCAATGAACTGGTCTGTCGCAAACATATACGGTCGCATATACAACGCACTGCCTTCTGCTGGTGGAATCCAACCTTGGTCTAAATCAACCAAAGCGTGAATCGCTTGTTGAAATAACGCCGGTGGAAATTCAGGCATACACATTCGTCGCGCACTTGCATTGATACGCGTGCTGTGCATTTCTGGTCGAAAAAACAACGGTTTGCCATCGTGGCTTTTGGTTGCTTTCATTCCTTCAAAAATCGCTTGTCCGTAATGCAGAACCATAGACGCTGGGTGCATCAGGAAACTTTCAAAAGGAACAATCTCAGGATTATGCCACGCTCCGTCTCGGTAATCACATACAAACATGTGGTCAGAAAAGGTCCGTCCAAATGGAAGATTATCGAAATCAAGACCTGGAAGTCGAGATTCTTTAACACGATTTACATTAATTTGGTACTTCATCGTTAGAGGTGATTAGAATGGTTATTAAAAGTAGTTGTCAGCGAGAATAGTCCTCTAATCTTTTTTGAAAAATTTTAAAAGAATTCTCTCAAAGTCTCGACAAAAATAGCTACTTTTATTCAATAAAACAATTTTTATAAAAAAAAGTAAGAATTTAGAAATAAATATTTTAAAATTTATGATTAAACCAAACGAAATATCGAATTCTGGTTTTTTGGATATGAAGATATTTCCCCACACCGAGCCTGATGTTCTACTAAAACAAACTATTGGTGAAAATGCAAAAGGTCTGTTATTAGTTGTTTTTGTCGATGAATCTCGACCTGAATTACTACCTTTTTTGGAGAAAATATTGAAAGCTGTGCAGTACGATTTGAATCAGGATGCGCAGGTTTTAAAAATAACAAATAAGACTGTTTTCAGTTTAATGACTTTAAACAATCATGCAAATGATTCGATAAAGCAAGTCATTTTCTTTGGGCAAACGCAGAAGCAGGTTGGACTGAATTTAAATGTTCAAAAATATCAACATTTAGCTGTCGCTGGAAAAAACATCTTATTTGCGGATGATTTGGCGGTGATTCACGATGATGCAAATTTGAAAAAAGCATTGTGGGAGAGTTTGAAAGCGATGTTTGGAGTTTAAAGTAAGCCTTACTTTCAAAAGTAAGGCTTACTTTTGCGTTTTTTCAAGAAGAACAATAAAATTTAAATAAAATGATGACTCCACGTCTGCAACAATTATACGGATTTTTAAAAGATAATCCCGCCGATTCTTTCATTCTTTTTGCGGTTGCGAAAGAATATGAAAAAATGGGTGATAAAGAAAAAGCTCTAGGGTATTACGTCGGATTGAAAGATTTAGACCCTAATTATGTTGGAACTTATTACCATTTGGGTAAACTGTATGAGTCGAACGAAGATTTTAAAACCGCATTTTTTACCTATAAAAAAGGGATGGAAATTGCCAAGAAAATAGGCGACCAACATGCGTTTAATGAATTGGCAGGCGCGAAATTAGGGGTAGGGGATGATGAGGATTTTGAATAAGTAGTAGCGGGTACTTTTCCAGTACCCGCTACATTTTTATGCAGAGTAAATTTGCTTAATTCTGTGTTTGAAAATAAAAGTACGGGGTACTGAAAAGTATCCTGTACTGTTACAGGCTAAGCAAGCCTTCCGGCAATTCAACCAGCATTCGCTGCTTCTCGTCATCAATTTCCAAAATCAAATCTTCGTGCAACGGCACATAAATTTCATTCTCTTTATACAGCACAACTGCCATTTCTTGCTGCGGAAATTCGACAACTTCTTCAATTTTTCCAATATCTCCCACCGTTTTATCCGTAATTAAATAGCCTTCATATTTTCTATATTCTAAAATATCGGTGACTTCATATTCTCGTTCTTCCTCTGGAATTAAGTCTTTTTCTCGTAAAAACATTTCCTTACCAGTCAAGGGCGATGCATCATTCCGATTGTTGACATCTTCAAATTTGACCATTAGCGAATTAGAGACCTTGTGTTTTTCGATAAAAAACGGGGCAGTTTTGCCTTGTATTTTTAAAAAAACGACCCCGACTTGTAAGTAATCTTCCAAGTATTGGTCAGTGATTGACACTTTTAAATCACCGTTGACGCCGCTCATTTTTTTGGTGAAGCCAATTGATATTAATTTTTCCATAAAGTTTTTTTCCAATGATGAATTATAAATGATGAATTATAAATGATGAATTTTTGGCAAAAGGTTGATTATTCATCATTTATAGTTCATCATTCATCATTTTTTAAAAATACCGATAAAAATTATTCGTATCTACCCCAAAATCATACCCTATCCCAAACAAATGACTCACGGGATATTCTGTACCCAACTCGGGATTGGTTGAGCGATGTATTCCATATTTGAGACGTAATTGTCCCACTAAAAAATGCAAAGATAGACCAAAGCGATTGATTTGTAAGGTATTAGGATTGGCAAAGCTATCAATTTCTTCATAATAAGAGCTACCGAAAAATAGCGTCACCCAATAATTCTGCTCAATAATGAGAGAGGCAGAAATATCATAAGCGAATTCTTGTGAGATAGATTCTTGAATGTCATCTGCCAATTCGTAGCCATCCGCAAATTTCAGTAAAAGATTGGGACGCAAGGAAAATCGGTCGGTCAATTGCTGCATAAAACCAGTATATAAGTAGTATGGATTTTCTCTTTTTAAAAAGAGCCCAGCAATCTTTCGCTCATCTTTTAGCAGTTTTTCAAAGATATTTAAAGTCGAAATTCCTGCAAATAATTTATCGTTGTGAAAATAAATGCCCAAGCCGCCATCAATGGTAAAAAACGGCTCATAAAGAATAGTTGAAACTGCATTATCGACCGAAAAAAAGTTGAAACCTAAGTTCACCCCAAAGGCGATTTTTCCTAAATCCGTATCAATTCGGTACGCAAAACTGGGTTGAAACTGGATTTCATCGACATCACCTTCATGGACAAAACTAAATTGCAAACCTAAGTTTTTTCGTCCCTCAAAATCCATCGGACCGTGTAGCGAACCATCGACCGAACGGTACAAAAACGCGAACTCTTCTCCATTGCCAAAGTAGGACATATCCAATGAACTGACGAACTGACTGCCCGCGTATGCAGGATTAATTGGCAGCGCATTGAAGATGAATTGTGATGGTGTTGTGCGTGCCGCCTGACCGTGTACAAGGAGCAGGGAGCAATTTGCAATGAGTAATGTGAGTAGGAATTTTTTCATAATTTATTTTGAACTAGTACGCTGTAAAGTTAAGTTTCATTGCATTTTTATAAGGGGATTTTAAGGGGTAAAAACGGTTTATAAAAATCGTTTTTGCCCCTTAACAAGCACACCCGCATTGCCGCAGGCAATGCGCACTGTATTTTTTGAAGCTCGAAAATCTTATGACTCTCTCGCTTCTTAAACTTTAAACAAACTTACTTTACCGTTACTAAAGGGTTTTTTAAAGCATTTTAAAATATTCAATCACGACTTTACGAATATCACTTCGTACATCATTTTTATCGTCTTTTTCAGGTTCGTCGATGTAAATAATATCAGGATTGCCTGCTTTTAAAAAACCAAGTCTCGTTTCCTTACCTGTCATTAGGTAATAAGTCGTCATGACGCGGTAAGTTTTGCTTAAATCCAGTGGTTGACCGCCGATTTTCCAACTTTTATCCGTCTGACATATTCAATTTTATTCCATTGCAAATAGCCGCCGGACCCCTTGTTTATCAAACCAATATCCAAGGTTTTTTTCAACAAACTCCCCTTCATTTCCACCTCTTTAATATCGCCACCAAAGGGCATCGCTCGAAACATATCAATTGCAAAAACATCCTCGAAGAGTTTGTCATCAATGCGTACAGTTCCACTATTTAGAATGGCACAATCTACGGGTTTTTTAGCGGCGGCAGTCATCGCGGCCGTGATTCGTTGTCCAAAATTAGTTTGGTGATTTCTGATGGTTTTTTCACGGGCATCTAAAGGCATAACGGCTTTATAAATCACCTCATAAGGAGGTTCAGGAATCACTTTTAAAATCTCGACATCCTGAATTTTTGTCCACTTATCAACGATTGCTTGCACTTCTGGGGCGCTTTCTATTTTATCATTAATCGTAATTAATTCAGAGACAAAACTTACTTTTTTTGTGTTTTTATTAAACGTGAATTTATGTAATAAAGCCGTTTTTGCATTGGCACCCGCTTTTGCAATGACGACATTTCCAATAGTATCCATGCTGTGATGATGGTCATGTCCGCCCATAATTAAAGGGACAAAAGGCGTTAGCTTTGCGAGTTTTTTGTCCTGCCCGATTCCCAAATGGGTCAAGCCTAAAATCAAATCTGTTTGTTTCGAAAGTCGCGAGCAAGCATCCGTAGAAGTTTTATAAATATCGTCATAAGCGACCCCGTCTTGGGGGTTGGAAGGGATGGTTGGTCCAAAAAATCCAATTTTTAGAGTTGTGCTATCCGCATCACTTATTTCAAAAATATAGTCATCAGAAACATATTCTTTTTGTCCATTTTTCATTTTATAAAAAGGCTCAACTTGGTCGCCCATTTTGTGCTTGACACTCGTAGCCAACCAGGTGAAATTGGATTCATTTAATCGTTCTTGAAGGTCCTTTTCTTTAATATCAAATTCATGATTGCCAAAAGTCACCAAGTCCACACCGGAAGCATCCATTGCTTCTACCATTTGTTTCCTACGAATGCGTTTGCCTTTATATTTCAACGTTCCGAGTAAGAATGGATTCAAAAAATCACCAGCATGAATGAAGAACGTATTTGGGTTTTTGGCTTTTAATTCCTTAAAAATGGTTGTAACTCTTGCCATACCTCCTGCTTTACCATTTTCTAAAGCAGCGATTTCGTAGACATCATTGATATGAAAAAATTGGAACTCAATAATGCCATCATCTTGTTTTATTAAAGCATCTTCATCGTTTAATTTTTTAGATGGATTACAGGCAAAAATTAATAAAATAAGAGCGGTAAAAAGTACTTTAAAAAGTACTTTAAAAAGTATTTTCATAATGGAATTTGATTGATGGTTGAATTTTTTCTTTCAAAAAGAGGCAATTTATAAACTTTAATAGCGGGGAAAAAATGTAGAGCATTTTTTTTGACAAACACCTTTTATAAATGATTGAATTTACTACATTTGTGCAGTAAAGTGCAGTAAAGTGCAGTGATCTTTTTAAAAAACTAACCATTTATGAATAAAATAGTAGCAAACGCAGAAACAGCCATCGAAGGAATCGTGGACGGAATGACGCTCATGTTAGGTGGCTTCGGCTTGTGTGGCATCCCCGAAAATTGCATTAGTGCTTTAGTCAAAAAAGGCATCATGGATTTGACGTGTATTTCTAATAATGCGGGTGTAGATGATTTCGGATTGGGCTTACTTTTACAAAAAAAGCAAATCCGAAAAATGATTTCTTCTTACGTAGGCGAAAACGATGAATTTGAACGGCAAATGTTGAGTGGAGAATTGGAAGTTGATTTGATTCCACAAGGTTCGTTGGCAGCAAGATGTCAAGCTGGAGGGTCTGGAATTCCCGCATTTTTTACGCCTGCGGGCTTTGGAACAGAGGTTGCAGAAGGTAAGGAAGTACGTTATTTCGATGGTAAACCGCACATCTTAGAGCATGCGCTAACCGCTGATTTTGCAATTGTTAAAGCTTGGAAAGGGGACAAATACGGCAATCTTTTATTCAAAGGAACTGCTCGAAATTTCAATCCATTGATGGCGATGGCTGGCACAATTACGATTGCGGAAGTGGAAGAATTAGTCGAGCCAGGCGAGTTAGACCCGAATACAATTCATACGCCAGGGATTTTCATTCAACGAATTTTTCAAGGGGTGGATTATGAAAAGCGTATTGAGCAAAGAACAGTGAGGCCAGCTAAGAATTAGCAATAGAAAACGGGCAACCTTATTTAGGGAATTACAAACCATTAATCATTAAAGAAATGTTAGATAAAACAGGAATTGCAAAACGAATCGCTCAGGAATTAGAAGATGGCTGGTATGTGAATTTGGGCATCGGCATCCCTACTTTAATAGCGAATTATGTCCCTGACGGATTGAGCGTAGAGTTTCAATCAGAGAACGGGATTTTGGGCATGGGACCTTTTCCTTTTGAGGGGGAAGAGGATGCAGATTTAATCAATGCAGGCAAGCAAACCGTGACAGCAATGCCCGGCGCATCCATTTTTGACTCGGCAACAAGTTTCGCAATGATTCGTGGAAAGCACATTCAACTGACGGTACTTGGCGCAATGGAAGTTGCAGATAATGGCGATATTGCGAACTGGAAAATTCCGGGTAAAATGGTCAAAGGAATGGGCGGTGCAATGGATTTAGTGGCGTCTTCTGACAATATTATCGTCGCGATGATGCATACGAATAAGCGGGGGAAATCGAAGTTATTGAAGCATTGTACGCTGCCGCTGACAGGAGTGAAATGTGTGAAAAAAATTGTGACGAATTTGGCTGTTTTGGAAGTGACCGATAAAGGTTTTAAACTATTGGAACGTGCACCTGGAGTAAGTGTCGAGGAGATTCAAAATGCGACAGAAGGTCGGTTGATTATTGAGGGGGAAGTGCCGGAGATGGTGATTGATTAATGAATGATGAACTATAAGTAAAAACGATTCAATAACTTGGGCCATTATGCTTGTCCTTTTCCCTTCTAAAAAACACAAAAAATAGTTCCGTAACGAAGGCTATGCAACGATTTTTTGAATTCTTTAGAAGAAAAAATTACGGCGCATTATGGTCCAACTTATTAAATCGTTTTTACTAAATGATGAATGATGAATTTGCACAATGCAAATTCATTATTTATAGTTCATCATTTCTCACCCGCCAATCGTCGCCATACTCTCTGAAACGCCATTTCCAAAAAAGCGATTTTGCTCCGCTTCAAATCCATCTTTCGCTCGATTTCCTAAGGCATCCAAAAATGCCGTTTTCAACTGCAAATCACTTGCTCCTTCTCGAATTAATTTCTTCAAATTAAACACACCATCATCATATAGGCAAGTTTTCAAAACACCCTGCGGCGTTAATCGAATCCGGTTGCAACTGCCACAAAATAAGCGACTGTAGGCTGCGATTATTCCCACACTTCCTTGATAACCAGGAATTTGATAATTAAAAGAAGTCGAAGCCGGCGGGTCGGGTAATTTTTCAATATTTGGATATTCCGTTTTAATATGATCTAATATTTTGGGGAAATCCCAAAGCAACTCTTCCTCTTTTCCACCACTTCCATTAAACGGCATTTCTTCAATAAATCGAACGCTAACGGGATGGTTTTTAGTCAGTTCTGTCAATGGTAAAATATCTTCAATATTGCGTCCTCGCATGACGACCGTATTGATTTTTGTCGGAATTTCATGTTCCAATAATTGGTGAAAGGTTTGCATCACCGTTTTGAAAGAATCTCGACGCGTGATGTCGAAAAATCGCTGCTCATTGAGGCTGTCGAGACTTAAATTAATGGAGGCAATTCCGATTTTTTTCAAACCTGGAACAAGGTCTTTAGTCAACGTTCCATTGGTGGTAATGTGAATCTGTTCCATGCCGTCAATCTGACTGACACGAGTCAAAAAACCCATCATTCCTTTCCGCAAAAATGGCTCACCACCTGTAATTCTCAACTTAGAAATGCCTATCGAAGCCAGTAGCGAAATCACTCGTTCCATCTCTTCATAGGTCAGCAATTCCTTACGCGGCAAGTAATTGATTCCCTCCTCTGGCATACAATAGAAACAGCGTAAATTACAACGGTCCGTTACCGCCAATCGCAGATAATTTATTTTTCGACCATGATTATCGTACAACATTTTTGCTTCTTTTTTTGTTAAATTTTCTCCGAGGAACTCGGGCAATCTCTCTACTATTCTACACAAATATAAGAGATAAGTTGTGAGGTTATCCGCTTTATTTACATTTTATTTTAATTTTCAACTACCTTTGTCTAATGAACATCAATATACTCGCTTTTGGAATTGCTAAGGATATTATTCAAACGCAAAAGCTACCGTTTGAAGTGGAAAAAGGGGCGACGGTTGGTCTCTTGAAAGAGCAACTGTGCATACAGTTCCCTGAATTTCAACGGCTTAAATCATTGGCGATTGCGGTGAATGAAGAATATCAAGAAGATGATTTTGAATTGAAGGAACGGGATGAAATTGTGATTATTCCACCAGTTAGTGGAGGGTAGTTTTTCTACTGCTTGTCATTCAGACCCTTTTTGTCATTCCGACCGAAGTGGAGGAATGACAAAAAGGGTCTGAATGAGAACAAAGAACGGAATGACAACAAAAAACAAATTTAATAATACAAACTTTGATAGACATACAAATAAAAGACACGACACTTAACCCACAAGAATGCCTTGATTTTATCGCAACGGCTTCCGCTGGCGCAATGACTTCCTTCGTCGGAACAGTTAGAAATCAAACCAATGGTAAAACGGTTTTGAAATTAGACTTTGAAGTCTATAAACCGATGGCAATCAAGGAAATGCAAAAAATAGCGGACTATGCCAAACGAAAATGGCAAGCCGAGAAAATTGTCATTCATCACCGAGTTGGTAGCTTGAAAATTGGCGAAATTGCTGTCGTTATTGCCGTTGCAACGCCGCACCGAAAAGCTTCTTTTGAAGCCTGTGCATATTGCATTGACACCTTAAAAGAAACTGTTCCAATTTGGAAAAAAGAGTTTTTTGAAGATGGTGAAATTTGGGTGTCGGCACATCCCTGATTAATTCGATTTTAGGATTCCTTCTATTAACTCGATTGCAAATAACAAATTTAACAAAGGCATGGCTAAAAAATTAACACATCTTGATGCTGCTGGAAATCCTTCGATGGTGGACGTTGGTGATAAAAATATCACGGTTAGAGAAGCGGTTGCGCAAAGCATTGTTTGGTTGCCCAAAGCAGTGATGAACTTATTGTCAAATGAAGATAAAAAGGAAATTCAAACCAAAAAAGGACCTGTTTTTCAAACGGCAACTTTAGCCGGAATTATGGCGGTGAAGCAAACGAGTAACCTGATTCCTTTATGTCATCCATTGATAATTGACAAAATTAAAGTTGATATTCAATTTTCTGACAATCAGGAAGTTGTGATACACTGTACGGTGAAGAATACAGGAAAAACTGGTGTGGAAATGGAAGCCTTAACTGGTGCGAGTGTGGCTGCGTTGACCATTTATGATATGTGTAAAGCGATGTCGCACGAGATTATAATTAAAGAAACAAAGCTGTTGAAAAAGACGGGTGGGAAGAGTGATTTTGGGCATTGAAAAAGCCGCAGCGTGGTGGCTCTTTTGGTAACAGGAATGGATGCGTTTTCAAAGCCGCAGCGTGGCAGTATCTTTAAATTATTTTTGGTTATTCTATTATCTTTCCACCAGCTTTTTCAATTTCCTCAAATGCTTGAATAACAATTCCCGAATCTTTAGAAAAGCCACAGCATCCTTCCGCAAAAACATTTACTTGATACCCTAACTCTAAGGCATCCAAAGCCGTTTTGCGAATATCAAATTCCGTTATCATTCCCATAATAAAGAGCTCCGTAATGCCTTTTTCTTTTAAGAAATCGTCTAAATCAGTAGATTTTACCCCCTTTTCATCAAAAAATGCACTCAAACTATCAACTTCAGATAAAGCGCCTTTTTGAAAAATAGCGGCAAAACTTCCATCTTCCAAGTCAACCGCTAACTCTGCGCCAAATGTATCTTGAATACAGTGCATCGTCCACAATTTTTGGTCAATACCATTGATATTCATCGTTTGTCCAGGTTTTCGCCATGGGTGATTAGCCGCAAAACTCTGGTGCGTTGCCGGATGCCAATCTTGGATGGCAATAATGGTATCAAATTCTTCCATTTTCTGATTGGCAAACTCTACTAATCCGTTTGACCCTTCGATGCCCAATGACCCCCAGTCTAAGAAATCGTTTTGCAAACAGCTAATAATGAGTGCTCTATGTGTTTTCGACAATTTATATGTTTATTTTAAAAATGCTATGCTGATATCAGGCTCAAAAGTGAGAAAATTTGTCAACTTATTTGATTTATAACAAACTAATTTTCAAAATTATTTCTGTTCCTCCATTATTCTTTAAATCATTTACAATCAAGGACTTATCATTTCCTGCCATCGCTTGCAAACGTTGGGCAGTGACTTCCATAGCGACTGACCGATGCTGTTCGGCAATTTGACTTTTAAATTTTTTAGCTTGTTCTCGACCGACGCCGTTGTCCTTGATTTCGCAAGTAAGCAGATTGTCACTTTGAGTAAAAGTGACCGTTATTATACCCCGTTTTTCTTTCAAATGACCGACCCCGTGAATGATTGCATTTTCCACAAAAGGTTGAATCAACATTGGCGGAATTTTGATTTCATGGTCGTCGTCTTCAAGGTCAGTGATGATGTTAAAATCAAAAGTTTTTCCGCAACTAAATTGCTCCAAAGCAAGGTAACTTTTTAGCGTCGTAATTTCCGTTTCTAAAGAAATTTTGGAAGTGCGTGAATTTTCTAAAATGGCTCGCATCAATTTAGAAAACTTTGCCAACTGATACCGCGCCACTTTATGGTCTTTTTCAGAAATTTGACTTTGAATCGTATTGAGCGCATTAAAAATAAAATGCGGATTCATTTGCAACTGCAACGCTTTTTGTTCCAATTCGAGCAAATGTTTCTCTGTTTCCAAACGCTCTTTTTCTTGTCGTGCATTGGCTTTAATTTGGTTCAATCTTATTTTAAAAATCAATCCAATAATCGACAGAATAAATAGCGGCAAAACGATTTTAAACCAGGTCGTTTGCCAAAAATGTGGACGCACAGAAAACGCAAAACTGACTGGTTTTGACCAAATATTATCCTCATTCGCTGCTTTTACTAAAAAGGTGTAATCGCCAGGGTCTAGGTTGGGAAAAGTCACTTGATTTTGTCTAGAAGATGGCGACCAATCCTTGTCCACGCCCGCTAATTTCCACTGATAAACCACCTTTTCGGGGTTTGGTAAATTGATGCCTAAAAAACTGAATGCCAAATGATTATCGTTTGGTTTAAAATCTAAATTGATATTTTTTGAGCTATCCGCATTAAATTCATCTTTATAAGCCGTTCCCTGCAAGTTTTCATAAAAAAGGCGCACTTCCGTAATGCGTATAATGGGCGGAATGGTATTAGAAATCGACGCGCCTGATACGTATTTGGTCAAACCGTTCATTGTGCCAAACCAAAGATTCCCAGCGGCGTCCTGAGTTACTGCATTTTGACAAGTTTCGATGCCCTCAAAACCTTCCGAACGACCAAAAAATTGAGTTTCCTGAATGTTTCCTTCCGCATCCAAAACTGCTTTTTCAACGCCACTTTGTGACCCAATCCAGAGATTATTGTTGGCATCAAATTTTAATAAATAAATGTTTTTATAAGTCAATTTAGCATTGTCTTCTGCCTTTTTTATTTTTAAAATATTTGCGGTAATGTCCATTTTTGCCAAACCAGCCGACGTGCCAAACCATAAATAACCACTGCTATCCAATGCCATCGTTCGCACTTCACGAGAGGGTAAACCATTAGCAGTGGAGAAGGATTTTGGCTCACCAAATGGTGGTAAATAGCCGACACCATTCCAGCGCGAAGCATACCAAATTCGGTTTTCTTTATCCACAAAAAGGTCGTTGATTCGGATACCAGATAATCCTTGTTTTTTAGTGAAAGGTTCAATTTCGTAACCGCTGGCGTAGGAGGTGGTCGGGTAAATTCTAAAAATGCCTTCCCCTGCTGTTGCTACTAAAATTCGACCGTTCAAATCCTCTGTAATGGCTCGAATTGGAGCGGGTGGAAGTCCTGCACGTTGACCAACATATTTAATGGTGTCTTTTCCAAAAACGATAAGTCCTTTATTTTCTGTAGCTACCCAGATTTCATCATTCTTAGCCGCATAAATCGCTTTTGAAACAAAAGAAAATGGAATAGAATCAGAAATATGCTGAAAGTTTTGACCATCATAAATAGAGACGCCTTGGTCGTATTCTGATATCCAAACTCGTTCTAGGTTGTCCGTTTCTACCGCATAAACAATCTCTTCTTTTAAGCCATTTTCTCTATCAAAATGCACAAATTGCTGCCCAAAATATCGACTCACGCCGCCGCCAGACGTACCGACCCAGACTTGTCCCCAACGGTCTTCGAGTAGGGCCCGAACATGGTTTTTACTCAACCCATTTTGCTCGTCTAATTGGTAGAAAGTGCTGTCGGAAGGTTGCCATACGAATGCCCCTGCATCTTGTGAGCCGAGCCAGAGTTCACCGCTTTTGCGTTCTGCAAATGACCAAAAATTAGTGGATTTTAATGGTTTTTTCGTGGGTAATTTTATCGTCTTTTTATCTAAAAATTCATAAACACCAGATTCAAAAATACCGAGCCAAAGTCGCCCAAAGCTGTCTTCTAAAATAGCCGTTACTTCTTTGCCAGGCAGCCCGTTTTTGTTATTGTAAAAGTTAACCTCGCCATTTGAAATTTCATACAGACCAATCGTCGAACCGACCCAAATCGTGCCATCTACCGATTTTGACAAGCAATAAATTCGAGGACTGGATAGCTTTTTTTGCTTAGAAAAATTAGTCAATTGCTCATTCTCAATAAAATACAAGCCGCTACTTGTCCCCAACCAAATTTTACCATCCTCTGCTTCGATAATGGCGTTGATGCTCTTTTCTAAAAGCTTATTTTTAAAACAAGGTTGAAAACGAACGCCATCGTAAATCGTCAAGCCATTATTTGTACCTATTAGTATGTCCCCGTTTTTGCGCTGACAAAGGGCATACACGAAATTGCCAAGCAAGGAATCTTTAGTGGTAAAGGATTGGAAATTTTGACCATCAAAACGACTCACTCCGCCGCCTTGTGTGCCCATCCATAGGTAACCGTTTTTGGCTTCCAAGAGAGAATAGACTTGGGACTGTCCGAGTCCTTCGGGACTAGAATAGGTTTTAAAATTAAATTGCTGGGCTGTTGCGGAATGACTCGTCAGCAGGAGCAAAATAATTAGCCAGAATGAGTGAAGTTGTTTCAATGAAATTAGATTCTGAAGTTATGAGTAGTGTGAAAAGTAAGTCTCATTCGGTTTTTAAGGCGCATCGCACCGACACCGTTTGTAGAAATGATTGAAGCTATGTTTTAAAAGTAGCATCGCCACGACACCAATATAATCAACAGTGCCGCCGCGATGCGGCTTGGAAAACATCAGCGATTCATTTCTACAAACGGTACCGAGACGATGCCTCTAAAATTTAACAAAATTTACTTTACACGGTAATGAGTGTTGTGTAAACTTAGTAACGGTGAAAAAAATAACTTCCCCAACTCTCCTGTATTTCTTTTGCTCCTATTTTTCACTTTTGAAACAGTCATTATGTATAGATAACTCCTATTTCAAAAGCAAAAACTAAGACCAAAATAAACGAGTATAGTTGGGGAACTTATTCTTTCACCGTTACTAAATTTGAGAAGCGAGAAAATCGTAAGATTTTCGAGTTTCAAAAAAAAGAGTCCGCCTCGCCTGCGGCGAGGCGGAGTTTGAGGGATAAAAGCGGTTTTTGCAAACCACTTTTATCCCTCAAACTCCCTTTGTCAAAACGCAAAAAAGTTTTCATTACCGTTTTTTTAGTAAAAAAAACTTGATGAGTAAAATTAGCAAAATGTCAAATAATTTATAATAAATAGCCATCTTGTTTTTTATTTTACCCCTGATTTTCACCGACTTAGGCCGTTTTCCACAAAGTTACTAACCATTTTGCTGATAGAACAAAAAACTTTTCCACAGGAAGTTATGCACAATGTGGAAAATTAGCTAACATTTTTTTATTGCTGATAATCAGTTAGTTAGCATATTTATCCACAAAGTGTGGAAAACTTTGAGCCATTTTTTTCATTTTTAGCTGTACATTTGAACTATGAAAAAACATACTAACACAAAAATATAAGAAACTTTTGTCATTATAACTCAATTAAGAAAAAATCGACTTAGCGGAATTCTAACTTTAACAAGAATTTCGCTCAAATGTAACAGAAGGGGAATTTTTTTCCACTCTGAATCGGGCAATCGCCTGCCTCCAGAATATACATACACATAAAGAACATTAAGCAATCCAATGGCTATAAGGTGAGGGTTTTTATCAATCATATTTGATAGGCACAAGTCTCTTATGCATTACTCAATTTTTCAATGTGAAAGGTTAAGTAATTAAGTTTGGAATTTTCGGTAAATCTTACCGACTACCGTGGACTGTATTTTGTCCACCATTTAGACACGTTGGAATTTATATTTAACTGAAATACAGATGAGTATAAACCCTATTCTATATAGTTAACCAAGAGGCTTTTTATAATTAAGGCATTTCTTGGTGAAGAAATATTAAGTCTTTGACTTTTTTAAAGTGAGAAAATTTACTGTATTCTCGCTCTAATATTAAAAGAGAAACGCCCTACCTGCGGTAGCGCGGGTGGGTTATTGAGGGATAAATAAGGTTTTTTAAACTTTATTTATCCCTCAAACGCCCACTGAAAAGCATGATTTAATATTTTTTTACCAAGATATTTCTAACATTATATATAAGGTCTAATTTTTAAATTAAGTAAGATGGAAACTGTTGTAAAAACAAAAAATTCTAAAAAAAGCAAAGCAGTGAGTTCCGCAAAGGTGGAGACTTATGCGTTCAAAACTGCCCTCAAAGCGTCTACTGAATACTTCAACGGAGATGAATTGGCGGCGAATGTTTGGATTAACAAGTATGCGCTAAAAGACTCTAATGGAAACATCTATGAAAAAACGCCGGAGGATATGCACCACCGGATTGCTAGCGAGATTGCGCGGATTGAAACCAAATATAAAAATGGTAAAACCGAGGAAGAAATCTTCGCTTTACTAAAGGATTTTAAATACATCGTGCCGCAGGGTAGTCCGATGGCTGGAATTGGTAACAATCACCAAATTTCTTCTTTATCGAACTGTTTCGTCATCGGAAATGGTGCGGATTCTTATGGCGG
Source organism: Saprospiraceae bacterium (assembly GCA_047629355.1). Lineage (GTDB taxonomy): Bacteria > Bacteroidota > Bacteroidia > Chitinophagales > Saprospiraceae > CAYUNA01. Next base: position 53,883 of record JBLHWU010000003.1, read on the forward strand.
TATCATGCGGATTGACGAAGAGCAAGCGCAGTTGATGAAGCGTCGCGGTGGAGTAGGGCATGACCTTTCTCACATTCGTCCGAAGGGTAGCCCGGTGATGAATTCGGCATTGAGTAGCACGGGAATTGTACCGTTTATGGAGCGATATTCTAACTGTACCCGAGAGGTGGCGCAGGATGGTCGTCGTGGTGCATTGATGTTGACCGTTTCGAGCAAGCACCCTGATATGGGGGACTTTGTGGATGCAAAATTAGAGTTGGGTAAAGTGACTGGCGCAAACGTTTCGGTGAAAATCGACGATGAATTTATGCGTGCGGCAATGAGCAACAGCACTTATAAGCAGCAGTATCCAATCAAATCGGATAAGCCGAAATTCACGAAGGAAGTGAACGCAAAAGAATTGTGGGACAAGATGATTCACAATGCTTGGAAATCAGCTGAACCAGGAATGATTTTTTGGGATACAGTAATTAAGGAGTCGGTAGCAGATTGTTACGCAGACTTGGGTTATGAGACGATTTCGACCAATCCATGTGGGGAGATTCCGTTGTGTCCTTACGATAGTTGCCGTTTGCTGGCGATTAATCTGTACAGCTACGTTGACCAGCCGTTTACGAAAAAGGCGAAGTTTAACTTTGAAAAATTCGGTAAGCACGTACAGTTGGCACAGCGATTTATGGATGATATTATTGATTTGGAGATTGAAAAAATCGAAAAAATCATTGCTAAAATCGAGAAAGATCCAGAAGCGAATGGTATTAAAGATGTCGAGCGCAACTTGTGGAAAAAGATTCAGGAAACTTGCGTGAATGGTCGTCGAACAGGTGTTGGTATCACCGCAGAAGGCGATATGTTGGCAGCGTTGGGCATCCAATATGGTAGCGATGCAGGGATTGATTTCTCTGTAAAAGTACACCGAACATTGGCGTTGAATGCTTACCGTTCGTCAGTGGATATGGCGCGTGACCGTGGTGCATTTAAGGTTTTTGATGCAAAACGAGAGCAAAACAACCCGTTCATCAATCGCTTGAAAGAGCAAGATGCGCAGTTGTATAAAGATATGGTGAAATATGGTCGTCGTAATATCGCGTTATTGACCATCGCGCCAACGGGGACGACGAGTATGATGACGCAGACGAGTTCTGGTATCGAGCCATGCTTTTTGGTGAGTTACAAACGGCGTCGTAAGGTGAATCCAAACGATGTTTCTGTGAATGTGAGCTTCATTGATGAAGTTGGGGATTCTTGGGAAGAGCACAATGTTTTCCACCACAAATTTGAGAATTGGTTGCAGGCGAATGGCTACAATATGGAAGAAGTGAAAGTGATGTCTTCGGAAGATTTAGCAGTCATTATTGCAAAATCTCCGTATCACTTGGCGACTGCGAACGATGTGGATTGGGTGCAAAAAGTGAAAATGCAGGGCGCTATCCAAAAATGGGTGGATCACTCGATTAGCGTAACGGTGAATATTCCGAACGAAACGCCAGAGGAAATGGTGAGTAAAATCTACCAAACTGCTTGGGAACACGGCTGTAAAGGTTGTACGATTTACCGAGATGGCTCGCGAACGGGTGTGTTGGTGTCGAATGATGACAAGCAAGCTGGACAGGAGGGCAATGCGACTTTCCAAGATACTTTGCCTCCGAAGCGTCCACACAAATTGGAAGCGGATGTGATTCGATTTATGAACAATAAAGAGGAGTGGATTGCAGTCGTTGGCTGTATGGATGACAAGCCTTACGAGATTTTTACGGGTCGCGCGGAGGATATGTTTAAGTTGCCGAAGTATGTGACGACGGGGGCTGTGTTGAAGAACAAAGATGAGCAGGGCGAAAATAGCTACGATTTCCAATTTAAAGACCGAGATGGTTACAAAATCACCATCGAAGGCTTGTCGCGGTCGTTCAATAAAGAATACTGGAACTACGCGAAATTGATTTCTGGTACGCTCCGTCACGGGATGCCGCTGAACTATGTGGTGAACCTCGTGGATGGCATGAACTCCGACGATGCGTATATCAATACTTGGAAGAATGGTATCGTACGGGCTTTGAAGTCATTTATCCCGGATGGTACGATGGCGGTGAAGCAGCAGTGTCCGAGTTGTGATGACCCGGATGGGTTGCTTTATAAGGAAGGGTGTCTGAGCTGTAAGAGTTGTGGGCATTCGGAGTGTGGGTAGGGATAGATAATGAATATTAGGAATAGCATCAAGAGCGTTGCTATTTCTAATATTCATTTAATTAAAATAACAAATCTATGAGAGATAGAATTTGGAATGATTTAAGAAACTCAATCTTTTACATAGAGTATCTTAGTTTGTTAATCAAAAAGGAGAAAAGTAAAAATAAGCTGATTGAATTTATCTTACTGACAACTTCAATTTTTGGTATTGCTGGATGGCATAAATGGGTTGAGCATAGTATTATTTGGACGATTCTTTTATCTCTTGTAATAACTGTGAGAATTTTAAAGCCCAAAATAACTACTTCAGCAGAAAACATTGCATCCTATCAAGCACTTAAAACCTTTTATTTAGACCATTACAGAGATTTAGAGAATTTATGGTATAAATTTGAAAATGAAAAAATCTCTGAACGTCAAGCTGAGAAGGTATTTGACAAGTTAAATGAGGCAGAAAGAATAATTATTAAAATTGAAAAACACGATAAATTATTTGGTAAAGAACCATTTCATTCCAAAGCAGAGGATTTTGCTGCGGAGAAACTAAAAAAATATTGTTAAATGGCAAATACTGATAAAAATGGGTCTTCTAATATTAAGGGAGATGATAGTAGAACTAATCCAAATTTGGGCAAAGATATTATTAAAGGTGACAATAATAATTTACCAATTTTCAGAAATCCACCACCGCCGCCACCAAAGAAAAGGGAATAGGTAATAAATGTCCTGCTGGTAAGGAGTCTGTATCTTTAAATTAACAAACTACGCTGCTCGTTAGGTTTTATAAAATCGACACGGTGCTACGTCAAATTTCCAGATTTGCGTAGGCAGTCAGGTAAAGCACCAGATGTCTTAAGTGTTCACCAAATGTCTGAAGTGTTCTTTTTCGAGTTTTCTAAATTCAAATTAACTCGGCGCGAGCCCTGGTGCAGATGTTTGAAGTTTTCAACCATAGCCGTCAGGCTAACAGCTTAATAATTTGCCACGATGATAATTCTGGCGGTTGTCCTTTAAGTTTTCGGACATCTTTTTTAGTTCTTTTTATCAAAGAATTAGCTATTCTATCTACCCACTGCATTAATTTATTCCCTTTTTGCAAAAGAGCACTCCAGATGTCTGAAGTGTTCTTTTTCGAGTTTTCTAAATTCAAATTAACTCGGCGCGAGCCCTAGTGCAGATGTTTGAAGTTTTCAACTTCAAACCCTTATGTTACAGGTTTTTAACGTGATTGATTGACGATAGAATTACGTCGAAGACGTGCATAATATAGGTTTGAAGTTGAAAACTTCAAACATCTGCACAGGGCTGCCGCGGAATTAAGGTTTGGGTTTGGGAAGACTTAAAACATCTGGGGTAGAAGCTGAACCATTAGCGCTTAGCCAGAAAAAATAATACAAAATTAAACGGTCTCCATGCAAACGTTAAAAACCTATTATCACCCTGACATAGAAACGTTAAAAACCCATTATCACCCTGACCTAGAAACTTTAGAAAATAAATCTGTTTTCATAAGGTTAGCCACTCGGGGGATCACGCTACAAGGCAACAATATTTTGTTGATGTACACAGCAAGATATGAAGACTATAGCTTACCTGGCGGTGGCTTAGACGAAGGCGAAAATAAAATAGACGGAATGATGCGAGAATTAACGGAAGAAACGGGCGCTCAAGAGATTAAAAACATTAAACCATTTGGCGTTTACGAGGAGTACAGACCGTGGTATAAGCCGGATTATGACATTCAACACATGATTTCTTATTGCTATACCTGCGAGATTAATAAAGAATTGGGTAGCTCAAATTTAGAGTCTTATGAAATAAAAAATGGCATGAAAGCGATATGGATTGATATTCATGAAGCTATAAAACACAATCAAAAGACAATGGCAACCAGCGATAAAAAAGGGATGCCTATTGAGCGGGAAACTTTTTTGTTAAAGTTGATTGCTAAAAGTTTAGTTTTGCAATAAATTTGTTGTTCAGATAGCAATGGTAAATCAACAGTAAATATCTTTCGACTGCTAGATTTTCAAAAGCAGTTAGGTTATTTAATTCGCGTTCCTTAACGGAAAACAACTTTCAATAAAAAAAAATGTCAAGACTACTAGAGCAATCAGCAATAAGAGAAATAGCCATCGAAATAGCCCGTGGTAACATTTGCTATATCCACAAGATTTCTGCAAAAATCACAACGATTGATCAATCAATTGAAGATCCAAAGATGATAGCGGCTCAAGAAAAAAAGCAAGCTACCTTAGAACGAGATATAAAAAAGTACTTAAAAATAGAAAATCTAAGTAAACAAGAGCAATGGGTGATTATGAAAGACTTTTTGGACGATATTAATGACAAGTCTGTCCGTAAACAATTCTCAAATGCTTTAAATCGGAAGAATCCTATTCGAAATTTCCATCAAGCTATAGAAAGTGATATGGAACTAAGTCTACACTGGAAAAGTTTTAATCTTAGTGAGTATGAGGCTTGGATTGCTAATTTTGTGGTTAATGCTTATAATTATTAATTTTCTCGACCTTAGTAAAAACGATTCAATAACTTGGGCCATTATGCTTGTCCTTTTCCCTTTAAAAAAACACAAAAAATAGTTCCGTAACGAAGGCTATGCAACGATTTTTTGAATTCTTTAGAAGAAAAAATTACGGCGCATTATGGTCCAACTTATTAAATCGTTTTTACTTAGGGCTTGCGTAAAAATAACCGCTAGGGATTGTTCACTCAACTGTGTCAAAAATTAAAAAATAGATTAAAAATCTTGATTTGGATAATTTTAGAATCCAAAAGTTCTACATTTAGCCCATCGGAAGGAACTACTACACCAACAATTTTTCACATTGCTGTTTTGCCAACAATGTCAGTATAGTTTCTGTTTTTCCTATCCCCGTTGGTAACACGATTGTTCCGATTTCATCCGATGATTTCCAATGACCTAAAGTGTTATAAATTGCGCCTGCTTGGGGTTCTCTAAGAC
>JBLHWU010000004.1:0-58431 GCA_047629355.1 Saprospiraceae bacterium
GGGCGGGTTGCCTCCGGCAACGCGGAAGGGGTATTAAGGGACAAAAACGATTTTGCAAAATCGTTTTTATCCCTTAAAAATCCCTTTGATAAACAAAAGCACCTAAACTGTAAAAGTGCACATTTGTGGCACTACCGAATTTTCTTCTCTTGTAAACTCTTCCGCGACTTCTCGGATTGAAAATCCGAGTTACTTAAAACCAAATATCGTTTACATTCAACTGCAAATAACGCTTATCCTTCCAATTATTTTCTTCCACTCTATAACAAATATGAAACGGCTTATGATCTTGCACCCTATCCAAATCATCGCCGCGACTAAACGCAATTCCACTCATCGTTTCTGACTCTCCTTGTTTTAAAGACAACTTCAAATGATTCCCTTTTAACAATCGCGAGTATCCCGTATCATTAACGTATTTCGTCGCAAAAATTGGATTCCGATTGCCTGGGCCAAACGGTGCGAATTGCTTCAATATTTTCATAAACTTGTCATTAATTGAATCAAAATCCAACTCGCTAGAAATCGGAATCTCCGGAATCAACAAGTCTTTTTCTAAATTTTCGGAAACGTATTCTTCAAATCTTTCTCTAAAATTTTCTAAATTATCCTCTTCTAAAGTTAGCCCTGCCGCAAAATTATGTCCACCAAAATTAAGCAATAAATCCTCACAAGATTTCACCGCTTTATAAATATTAAAACCCTTAACCGACCGTGCAGAACCTACAATTTTTCCATTGCTTTCTGTCAAAATAATGGTCGGTCGATGATACTTTTCTACCAAGCGTGAAGCTGCAATTCCAACAATACCTTTATGCCAATGCGGTTGATATAAAACGATGCTTTTCCGCTTTTCCCAATCCGGAAAATCGCGAAACATTTTTTTAGCTTCCTCCGCAATCAATTGGTCGTATTCCTTTCGTAATTTATTTTTTTGATTTAAAAAATGAGCATTTTCATAAGCACTAAATTTATTATCAGAAAGCATCAAACGAACCGCCTGCTTAGCATCACCCAATCGCCCTGCCGCATTAATCATCGGTGCCAACCCAAAGACGATATCGCTAATCACCAAGGAATGATTTCGCCGACTTTCGTGAATTAAAGCCTTCATTCCAGGGCGTTCTGTGCAGTTCAATTTTTTTAAACCATAGTACGCCAAAATCCGATTTTCGCCTGTAATTGGCACAATATCGGCAGCAATACTAATGACCAAAAACTCCAACAATCGTTGCCAGTAGGCGGAATCTAACTCATGTTTTTGACAGAAAGCTTGTACCAATTTAAAAGTAACACCTGCGCCCGAAAGTTCTTTGTAAGGATAATTGCAATCTGGTCGTTTTGGGTCTAAAACCGCGACAGCATCTGGCAATTTTCCCTCAGGCAAATGATGATCACAAATAATAAAATCAATCCCGATTTTTTTCGCCTTCGCCACTTTTGCATTGGCTTTTATTCCACAATCCATCGCGATAATTAAACTGATGCCGTTCTGTTTTGCATAGTCCACACCTTCCATCGAAACGCCATAACCTTCCTTGTATCGGTCAGGAATATAGTAATCCAATCGTTCGTGAATTTGCGATAAAAAATCATACATCATCGCCACGGAAGTCGTACCGTCCACATCGTAATCCCCGTATAGAAGAATACGTTCTTTATTGCGAATCGCTGTTTCTAAACGGTCAACTGCCGCTTCCATATCTCGCATTAAAAATGGGTCATGAAGATTGGATAAAACAGGGCGGAAAAATGTTTTGGCAGCATCGTAAGTTGTAATATTTCTTTGTACTAAGAGTTGACAAAAAACAGGATGAATTTTTAATTTTTCTTGTAAATCTTGCACGGTTGCGTCGTCGGTGGGCCTTAGTTTCCATCGTTTTCTCATAGGGGTAGTTTTTTGTGTTCAAAATAAATGCCCAACGTAACGCGGTTAGAAAATTGCGCTACGTCCAGGCAGTCTTTTGCTATTTAAGATGTGTAGTTCCTAGCCAAAAGTAGCGATAATTCTTGATTTTTTATAAAAAAAACGAAAAGACTACATAAAAAAAACCATGTTATACATTTAAATAACACACAATAACCATTTTACAAGTTTCCTTTTTCCTAAAAATTAAAACTCCACCAAATTATTCGTAATTTTGACCTTGAAAATTGAAACAAAAGAGACATTTTCTGTTTATAAAAATAGTAGACCAAATTATATTTTAAAACAAGTATTTGCTAAAGCTGAGTGATTTTTTTCATAAGCGGATTGGAATGAATTCCAATTTTTTTCACGACATAGCTCACAATAGCGATTTCATATAGCCATTTAGCTTTCTCAAATTTTAAATTTGAGAAAGCTAAATGGCTATATGAAAATGCTACCCTTTCTATGGGATGAAAAAAGAATTATGTATTAAAAATCGCATCAGGTTCAGTACCAAAATATTCCTACCATGATGGCACCAGTTGCACCTTACAAACCAAAAAATAAACTTCGTCTCGTCACGGCAGCTTCCCTCTTTGACGGACACGACGCAGCCATTAATATTATGCGCCGAATCATGCAAAGTACGGGTGCGGAAATTATTCACCTTGGTCACAATCGATCCGTTCAAGAGATTGTCAATACGGCAATTCAGGAAGATGTGCAAGGTATCGCGATGACTTCTTACCAAGGCGGGCACAACGAATTTTTTAAATATATGTATGACTTGTTGAAAGAACGAGGCGCAGGTCATATCAAGATTTTTGGCGGCGGCGGCGGAACGATTTTGCCATCAGAAATCAAAGAATTGCAGGAGTATGGAATTGCTCGTTTGTATTCGCCAGATGATGGTCGAAAAATGGGATTGCAAGGTATGATTAATGACATGTTGGAACAATGTGATTTTCCAACGGGTGCAAATTTGAACGGCGAACTCAAACGTTTCAAAGAAAAAGATGCGACTTCGATTGCTAAAATGATTTCGGCAGTAGAGAATTTCCCAGAAGAGAATAAGAAATGGTTAGCCGATTTAGAAAAAGAAATCCAAGGAAAAAATATTCCAGTTTTAGGAATCACAGGAACAGGCGGTGCAGGAAAATCAAGTTTAGTGGATGAATTGATTCGTCGCTTCCTCGTTGATTTTCCAGAAAAAACAATCGCGATTATTTCTGTTGACCCATCAAAAAGAAAAACGGGCGGTGCCTTATTGGGTGACCGTATTCGCATGAATTCTGTGAATCAAGACCGTGTATATATGCGTTCGTTGGCGACTCGACAATCTAATTTGGCTTTGTCGCAACACGTTCAGTCTGCGGTTAATATTTTGAAAGGCGCACAATACGATTTGATTATTTTGGAAACCTCAGGTATCGGACAATCTGATACGGAAATCGTTGACCACAGTGATGTTTCTTTATACGTGATGACTCCAGAATATGGCGCTGCTTCCCAGTTGGAAAAAATTGACATGCTTGATTTTGCCGACATGATTGCTATTAATAAATTTGATAAACGCGGTGCATTAGATGGCTTGCGAGATGTCAAAAAGCAATACATGCGCAATCATCAACTATGGCAAACGCCAATGGATGAATTGCCGATTTTTGGGACGATTGCTTCGCAATTCAATGACCCAGGAATGAACCAATTATACCGAAATTTGGTGGATTTGGTTGCTACAAAAACGGGTGCGGATTTGAAATCTTCCTTTGAAATTTCAAAAGGAATGAGTGAAAAAATCTACATTATTCCGCCGCAGCGAACGCGATACTTGGCAGAAATTGCAGAGAACAATCGACAGTACGACCGTTGGGCAGATAAGCAGGTGACGATTGCGCGAAAGTTGTTTGGCTTGAAACAGTCCATGGATATTTTGGGCGAAGGCAACGACACCTATATTGTACTACAAAAAACATACGAAAATATTGAGTTGGATTTGGACGGAAGATGCAAGCGCATTTTAGATACTTGGGAAGAGAAAAAATCTCAATATACTGCCGACGAGTTTGTTTATAAAGTAAGAAATCGAGAAATCCGCGTACCGACTTTTACGACTTCGTTATCGCATTCAAGAATTCCTCGCGTTGTTTTACCAAAATATGCGGATTGGGGCGAGATTTTAAAATGGGTCTTACAAGAAAATGTACCAGGTGAATTTCCATATACGTCAGGTGTTTTTCCTTTCAAAAGAAAAGGGGAAGACCCTACGCGGATGTTTGCAGGGGAGGGTGGACCAGAACGAACGAACCGACGTTTTCATTATTTGTCAAAAGGAATGCCAGCGGCGCGATTGTCGACGGCATTTGATTCGGTGACTTTATACGGGGAAGACCCAGACCATCGTCCTGATATTTTTGGAAAAGTAGGGAATTCAGGGGTAAGCGTTTGCTGTTTGGATGACGCGAAAAAATTGTATTCGGGCTTTGATTTATGCGACCCGAAGACCTCTGTTTCGATGACGATTAACGGGCCAGCAGCTACGATTTGTGCCTTTTTCATGAATGCGGCGGCTGACCAACAGTGTGAAATTTACATTAAAGAGAATGGTTTGGAACATTTGGTAGAAGCCAAATTGACCGAAATTTACGACGATAAAGGTTTAGCGCGACCGATGTATCGCGGTGATTTACCAGAAGGAAATGAAGGATTAGGATTGATGTTATTGGGCTTAACAGGTGACCAAGTTTTGGAAGCAGATGTTTATAATCCGCTTCGTGCAAAAGCTTTGTCTTCGGTACGAGGAACGGTACAGTCGGATATTTTGAAAGAAGACCAAGCGCAAAATACTTGTATTTTTAGTACAGAGTTTTCGTTGAAATTGATGGGCGATGTGCAGCAATTCTTTATTGAGAATGCGGTGCGGAACTTCTATTCGGTTTCTATTTCTGGCTACCACATTGCGGAAGCAGGCGCAAATCCGATTTCTCAATTGGCGTTTACCTTGTCAAATGGTTTCACTTTCGTGGAATATTATTTGAGTCGAGGTATGGATATTAACGACTTTGCGCCGAATTTATCCTTCTTCTTTTCAAATGGCGTTGATCCAGAATATGCGGTGATTGGACGAGTCGCTCGACGAATTTGGGCGAAAGCGATGAAAGAAAAGTATCAAGCCAATGACCGTAGTCAAAAGTTGAAATACCATATTCAAACATCAGGTCGGTCACTACATGCACAAGAGATTGCCTTCAACGATATTCGCACAACGTTGCAAGCTTTGTATGCGATTTACGACAATTGCAACTCGCTACACACCAATGCTTACGACGAAGCGATTACTACGCCGACTGAAGAAAGTGTCCGTCGTGCCGTAGCAATTCAGATGATTATCAATCACGAATTGGGCTTGTCGAAAAATGAAAACCCATTACAAGGTGCCTTCATTATTGATGAATTGACGGACTTGGTAGAGGAAGCAGTTTTAATGGAATTTGAACGAATTACCGAACGTGGTGGCGTTTTGGGGGCGATGGAAACGATGTATCAGCGTGGAAAAATTCAGGAAGAAAGCTTGTATTACGAGACGATGAAGCACACGGGCGAATTGCCGATTATTGGTGTAAATACCTTTTTATCGAGTGATGGTTCCCCGACGATTTTGCCAGATGAAGTGATTCGTTCGACCAATACAGAGAAGGAAGAACAGATTGAAACGTTGCAGAATTTGCAGAAAACAAATGTGGAAGCCTGTTCAATTCAGTTGAAAAATTTGCAGGTGAAAGCGATTAATAATGAAAACCTTTTTGGGGAATTGATGGAAGCGACGAAGGTTTGTTCTTTGGGGCAGATTACGAATGCGTTGTATGAAGTTGGAGGGCAGTATCGGCGGAATATGTAGGGTTTTGATGAAAATTGAAATGAAAAGGCGCATGATTCGGATGGATTGTGTGCCTTTTTTAGTTTTTGCGGTGAATAATCCATTTATTCGCCGCATAACTTGCATTGAATGAAATTTAAAACCTATATTTGCTGTATATTATGCAACAAATAAATAATTACATACATCAGCAAAGCGCTTGGGCAAATTTCCAATGGAGAGATAAAGACCTGATTTATTTATTGGGGGAAGTCCGATATTTACAAGGGCGGCTTTTGGGGAAAATTGAAGAATTGGGTTTTGATTTAAAAAATGAAGCCAATCTAAAAAACCTTACCTTAGATATTCTGAAATCCAATGAAATTGAAGATGAAATCTTGGATGCGGAGGAGGTTCGGTCTTCTTTGGCGCGTCGTTTAGGTTTGGAAATTTCAGGGTTAGTTCCGTCGGATAGACACGTTGATGGAGTGGTTGAAATGATGTTGGACGCTTTGCAAAAGAAAGACAACTCGTTGACCAATGACCGCCTTTTTGGCTGGCATAATTCAATGTTCCCAAGCGGACGAAGTGGCTTATATAAAATTATGGTCGGTGAATATCGGGATGATTCCTTGGGAGCGATGCAAGTCGTTTCGGGTGGAATGGGCAAAGAACAAGTTCATTATGAAGCACCGTCGGCGAATCGAATGGAGGCAGAAATGACGCATTTTTTGAAATGGTTTAATCAAAAACAATCATTAGACCCAATTTTAAAAGCAGGAATTTCGCATTTTTGGTTCGTTACCATTCATCCGTTTGACGATGGAAATGGAAGAATTGCCCGAGCATTGACCGATTTATTATTGTCGCGAGCAGATGGTGTTTCGCAGCGATTTTACAGTTTGTCGGCACAAATTCGAGTGGAGCGAAAAGGATATTACGCTATTTTAGAAAAAGAACAGAAAGGGGACTTGGACATTACGGAATGGTTGCTTTGGTTTTTAACTTGTTTGCAAAATGCGCTATTGGCTTCGAATGAAATTTTAGCAGATGTTTTGTATCGCCACCAATTTTGGAAAACGCATGCCCAACAAAACTTCAATGCTCGTCAAACAAAAGTAATGAATCTACTATTGGATGATTTTTTTGGAAAATTGACGACGGCGAAGTGGGCGAAGATGGTGAAATGTTCTAAAGATACGGCGTTAAGAGATATTCAAGATTTGATGAAGAAGGGGATTTTGAAGAAGGAAATGGCTGGGGGGAGGAGTACGAATTATGAATTGGTGAGGTGAATTAGTTAGAACCTATTTGCACTTTGTTCTTTAATTACAAATAAACTTTCTTCCACTTATAAAATTTTTAATTTCTTCAACTTCATTTTCAGAAAAGTAAATTTCTAAATTTCCAGGTATCCTATAATTTAATTCATATAAAAAGAATCCACCAAGTTTTTGGCAAGTCATATAATAAGCAACGTTTAAATCTTGACTCAATGCATACTTTAAATGCTTAAAAATATCTTTGTTGCTTTTCCTTGCTAATCCCATTGCAGCAAGTCCTTTTATTGCTCCACTTGGGTGGTTATATAGTAGTGTTTCCCAATCTTTAAAGTGCGTTTTTGACGTAGCCATTTTACTTTACTGTATTCTTTTGGTTCTTTTGCTGCAATTCCTTCTACTGAATTTGGAATTCTTCCATGATTTTCCATGAATATTAAGGTATCTTTTAAATGCGGTGAAATAGAAGACCAATCAAAAGTTTGTTTTTGATTATTCTCTTGACAAGAAGAAAAACCGACAGATAAAATTAGTAAGATTCCAAAGAAAAATTTCATGTATTTTAATTTAAAAAGATAATTCATCCCTCAGCAAACTCCGTAAACTTCCTCACATCCGGCGGATGAAACCCCATAACAATATCTTCTTTCGGAATCCCTTTTTCCATAAAAACATCGACCACATCACGCTCCGTATTGTTTTGCTGTACTCATACCTTTCCATTTTTAATGTCAAAATGTAAAACTGGCGTAAAAATGTAATATTGCCCTTGCCAGCCAATTCTCAAAAATTGAAAATGGTTATTTTTTTTATCAACAATTACATGAGCATCTGCATTGGTGAGATTGACTGGATTTCCACCTTTTGCATAATCCTCTAAGTAATCAATTAATATTTTTTGATATTTTTTTATCTTATTCATTCAACTATTGTTTTAGTGACGGGGTCATAAACGATAATTTTTGCATCAATTCTTTTCAGGGGATTTTGAATCACTCTTTTTTGAAAAAAGGTATCATAAGTCGCTTTAGGAACGGCTAAATACAATACGCGATTGGGTTCAAAAATTTCTAAGGCTACATGATAATCAACAAATTGACCGACTGCTCGATGAAATTCACTAATTGTAGAACGTCCTAAAAAGCTTTTAATTTCAACCGGAATAATCTCCCCATCTTTCTTCGCTGCAACCAGCTCCTCTGCGCCCAAATCAATTTCATAATCGACGTCATCTACAGACATTCTGTAAAGGTCATCCGTAATTTTCCACCCATCTTTTTCCAATGCTTCCCTTGCATGACTGTGGTATAAATCTCTTGCCATGGCGTTTGTTTTTTTTCAAAGATAAGCGAAAAAAGTATGTGAATCAAATCTTTTAAAATAACTACTCCCCCTAGGACGCCCCTTTCACCTGCTTCTTCAACGCAAACAACTCATCCCGAAACTGCGCCGCCGAAATAAAATCCAAATCCTTCGCTGCCTTTTTCATCTTCCGTTCTGTCTCTTTCATCGCCTTTTCAATTTGGTCGCGCGTCATGTAGCCAATCACAGGATCAGCTGCCAAACTCGCTTCTTCTGGCTCGACATAATACTCTTTTTTACCCCGAATATCAAGAATCGTCGTTTTGGACATGATGTCTTCTTTTGATTTCCTAACGGTTCGCGGGGTAATATTATGCTTTTCGTTATAAGCCGTTTGAATCACGCGACGACGGTCGGTTTCATCAATTGTTCGTTGCATCGAATCGGTGACTTTATCGGCATAAAAGACGACCAAGCCGTTGACATTCCGCGCGGCACGCCCTGCAGTTTGGGTTAACGAACGGTCATTCCGCAAGAAGCCTTCTTTGTCCGCATCCAAAATTGCGACGAGCGAAACTTCAGGTAAATCCAAGCCCTCCCGCAATAAATTTACACCAATTAGTACGTCAAATTCGCCCAATTGCAAATCCCGCAAGATTTCAACGCGCTCCATTGTATCGACTTCAGAGTGAATATAGCGGACTTTTATGTCCAATTTAGCGAAGTATTTAGCGAGTTCTTCTGCCATTCTCTTGGTCAAGGTTGTTACCAACGTTCGCTCGTTTTTCTTGATGCGCTCGTCGATTTCTTCCATCAAATCATCAATCTGATTCATGCTTGGCCGCACCTCAATTGGCGGGTCAAGCAAGCCCGTCGGACGAATGATTTGTTCGATAATCAAACCGTCCGTTTCTTCCATTTCATAATTGCTCGGCGTCGCACTGACATAAATGACTTGATTAACCAAACTTTCAAATTCGGTAAAATTCAACGGTCGATTGTCCATCGCAGAAGACAGCCGAAAGCCATGACTAACCAAACTCAATTTTCGCGCACGGTCACCACCCCACATTCCACGAACTTGAGGAATCGTCACATGACTTTCATCGACCAACATCAAATAATCGTCTGGAAAATAATCTAACAAACAAAACGGTCGCGTCCCGGGTCGTCGTCCATCAAAGAAACGAGAGTAATTTTCTACGCCGTTACAATAGCCCAATTCCGTCATCATTTCAATGTCAAAAGTTGTGCGTTCCTTGATACGTTTGGCTTCCAAAAACTTTCGCTCGCTCTCAAAATACTTAATCTGGCTATCCATTTCATCGTGAATATCACGGATGATGTCACCCATGCGGTCTTTCGGTGCAACGTATAAATGAGCTGGAAAAATCGCCGCCTCTTTCAATCCCGTAATTCGTTTACCTGTCTCAGTTTCAATTTTATCAATCTCTTCAATTTCATCACCAAAAAATGTAACTCGTATTCCGTGGTCAGCATAAGGCAAATTAATATCGACTGTATCGCCTCGTACGCGGAAGGTTGCTCGCTTGAATTCAACTTCCGTTCGAGAGTACAGACTTTCTACCAATTTATATAAAAAAATATTCCGTGAAATGACATCACCCGGCTGAATGCGAATGATATTTTCCGCAAAATCTTCAGGATTTCCCATACCATAAATGCACGAAACCGACGCCACAATTATCACATCCCGCCGACCTGACAATAGCGAAGAGGTCGCACGGAGTCGTAATTTATCAACTTCCTCATTGATTTGTAGGTCTTTTTCAATATACGTATCGGTGACGGAAAGATAGGCTTCGGGCTGATAATAATCGTAATACGAAACGAAGTATTCCACCGCATTATCAGGAAAAAATTCGCAAAATTCACCATACAATTGAGCCGTCAATGTTTTATTATGCGTCAAAACCAGCGTCGGACGATTCAAATTGGCAATCACATTTGCCATCGTAAAGGTCTTTCCTGAACCTGTAACACCCAATAAAACTTGTGATTTTTCGCCTTCTTTGACTCCTTTAGTTAATTCACTAATGGCGGTGGGTTGGTCACCCGTTGGCCTAAAAGGAGATGATAATTTGAAACTCATACGATTGACTCGATTGAATAATTGCTTCGGTTAACTTGATTAGTTCAATTAATTCGATTTTTGTTTGACAAACATTTTGCCTTTTTAGAACAGATAAAGGTAGGAAAAGTTTGATGAAATTCGAGGTGTGTTTTCTCTCTTTTTAAATGTTGCTAGAACCGTTGAATTTTGCCAAAATTTTTCAAAGAAATGACTTTCCAAGCTTCTAAAATCTCCAGTACCTCTGAATTTCTTTCCGCACCAATCGCTACTAAAAATTGCTCTTTTTCAGTTCTAGGAAAAGCGGAAATATCGTAAGATTCTGTACCTTTTTGCTTGCTATTTTTGGTCATTCTGTAAGCATTTGACCAGTTGTCAAAACCAAGGTTCGCTTCGTGACAGAGTTTTTCTAAAATCAAGACATCTTTCATTGAATCCGTCAATAATTCCACAGCAAAAGTAAAATACAGCGACGGACGAATCATTTCTAATTCATCAAAAATGGGAAACTTTTTACCCTCAACATAATGAAAACCATTAGGCTTATTGTCAAATAAAATGAGATCTTGAAAACCATGCTTGGAGGAGGGTTGCGGCACACTTTGAATGCGCGCACGGGCAGGGTCAATTCGCTTAGCCAAAACAACTTCTGGCTTCGTTTTAGGATTGAGTCGGAGAATAATTGGCGAAGGATTTAAGACTGGCTTTTTCTTATTTTTAGAAATTTTAAAACCCAACTGATGCCATGCTTTTTTTGCCAATTCCCATCGTTTTAAAGCAGTGGCAGCGATACCTAAATTGTGCCAAGCAGCTTCATCAAACGGATTATTTTCGACTGCTTTTTGACTATAGTGAAGCGACGGTTGCCACTCATTTCGTTGTTTGTAAATCAGGCTCAAAAACGAAAAGGGCGCAGACCAATCTGGAGCCATGCGTATTACTCGTTTATAAAGTTTTACGGCATTATAAACATCACCTGCGCGGTCGTAAGCCAACGCTTGCAGCAGTAAATGTTCGGAGGCATCATTTTGTCTGTAGTATCTTTCCATTATAAAAATGTAGTGGCTTTCTGCCAGATTTAGAATGAAAGGTTCTTTTTAGCTGTGGCTCAATAATTCTACAAAAATACTATAATGCCAAATAAAAATTTTTCTTTAAAAGGCAATGCAGTGAATTTTGGGCAAAAATAGGTTTTTAAAACGTAAGAAGCCATCTTAAAAAACACTTAATTTTAATTTTAGACGTGCAGCGGGCAAAATGACTTTTCAACATTAGAAGAGCATTATCTACAGATTTTTGTGGATAAGTTTTGAAGATGACCTTAAAAAATGGGAAAAAGCTATTTTTGTAAAACGGCAATCGCTTCCGTTACGTGCTTTTGCATGTTAATTGAACTGGAAAAAACGTTTTGAATGATACCTTTTTCGTCAATAACATACGTCACGCGACCTGGCAAAAGACCAAACATTGCTTTTGGAACACCAAATAACTTTTGTACCTCTTTTTTCTCATCACTCAACAGAACAAATGGCAAATTATGCTTGTCCGCAAAATACTGATGCGACTGTGGACTATCCGCGCTGATGCCAATCACTTCTGCCCCAACATCCTTAAAATCTTCGTACATATCGCGGAAAGTACAAGCTTCTACTGTACAGCCTGGCGTATCGTCTTTTGGGTAAAAATAAACGACAAAAGGTTTGCCAATAAATTGCTCGATATCGACCAATTCATTGTGCTGATTTTTTAAACTAAATTTGGGAACGGCGTCGCCTACTTGAATTTTATTTTTCATATTTTTAGAATTAATTTTAGTAATTACTCAATTGTTTCAGGATAAAAACCCGAAAGGACAGCTGCTCGGATTGCAAATCCGAATTACTTGAGTTCTTTTTTAGCAAGATAGGATTCGAAAATTTTTGTCAAAATTGCAATGACCAAAAGTCCTGGAAGCAGATTTTCAATATTAATCTTGCCTAATTGTAGCATATTTATAGCAATAGCAATGATAAGAACACCGCCAAGGGCACTTAGTTGCGCAATTAACTTTTCCGTAAAAAATCGCTCCGTTTTTTTTGCTAAGACGGTAATACCACCTTGAAAAATGAGCATTGGAAGGATAGAGAATAAGACACCAATACCAAAAGATGCTGCCAAGGCAACTGAGGTAATACCGTCTAAAGTCGACTTAATCATTAGCAATTCACGCTTGCCTTCGATGCCTTCTTCTATCGCCCCGATGATGGTCATCGAGCCAATGCAAAAGAGTAGAAAAGCGGTAATTAAGCCGTTGGTAAAGCCTTGTTCAGAAATTTGAAAAGCGGTTTTAATAAAATCGCCAAGTCCTAATAAAATGGTTTGTAAACCAATTAACTCACCCAAGATACCACCTAAAATCAAGGAAAATATAAAGATGAGAAAATATCCGTCAGGTACTTTAAAACTCATTGAAATACCAATAACTAAGGTACCCAAACCAATCGCTTGAAAAATAATCGCTTCAATATTTGGCGGAAAAAATTCTTTTAAAAAAATACCAATTAAGCTACCGACGACCACTGCCAACATATTAATAAATGTGCCAATTGGAAGATTTTTCATACTTGAAAATTATTGTTTTTTGCTTACTAAGACCCAAGCCGGTGGGACATTTATTGGAACAAAATTGGTGTCAACATTGCCGAAAACTTGTTGGTATAATTTTTTAGCAATCAACGAATAATGGATTTGCATGTAAATGCCTCCTTTCTCCATATTGTCATGACAAACTTGAATGATTTCCAAGGCTTCTTCTTCTGGAAACATGACGAAAGGAATGGCAGAAGAAATATACTTTACTTTTTCAATATTGTGTTTCGCCAAATATTTAGGCAAATGTACTGCAGAATCTTCGATAATAACCAATCGGTCATCTTTAATCTTATGAAGTAGTTTAGCCATATTAGGCATAATCTCAAAGGCGAATAGTTTTGCATCAGGTCGCATATTGGCCAAAAGATGTTTGGTTACTACTCCATCGCCTGCACCTAATTCTACAATTAATGTTGCCTCCTCAAAATCAATAAAACTAATTGACTTTTTGCATAGAAATTTGGAACTTCTCGCCAGTGCACCTACCGTTTTCAAATTCTTAATGCCCGTCTTTAAAAAATCAATCTTTGTCATACATTTATTTTAAGTGGTCGCAAAAATAGACAATTTGAAGATAGAATAACTGACGAAATTACGTTTGGGTAATTCTTTTCGCCACATTAATGAAATCTCGCACAAAAAACCGTCTTTTACTCATGTTTTGCCTTAGTAAGTACCTTGACACAATTAATCGAACAATCAAATGAGTAAGATACTTCTTTGATTGTTCGATTAATTATGTCTAAGTACCTGCTTATTGGATTCTAAGGAACTAGGAATGAATAAGTTTCAATTTTTTGTACTATACAACAGTAAAGCGGTATTGAGAAAACTCAATACCGCTTTACAAAGTCAGAAATATTATCTCTAGCTGTCTTTGTCTTCATTCAAGTTAATAGGATCGAATAAACTTGGCTAAGTATGTGTTTGAACGAGAAAAAAAACGCAAGCATAGCCTTAACTATGACGAGTGTTTTTTAACGCAGTGAGGCGTAATAATCAATTAAATTAACCGACAGAATTAACTGAAATGACGACTAAGAAATGCGAAATAAATAACTCCACCATCTGGACGGTTTATTTTATCGTTACTTAAATTTATTTTATCTGATTATTAGCGTCGTCGTCGGTCATAGCCACCACGTCCACCACCGCTATTGCTTCCACCGCCGCCGCGATTGTCTCGGTCATAACCACCGCGTCCACCACCGCTATTGCTTCCGCCGCCGCGATTGTCTCGGTCATAGCCACCACGTCCACCACCGCTATTACTTCCGCCGCCTCGGTTATCTCGTCCACCACCACGATTGTCTCGGTCATAGCCACCACGTCCACCACCGCTATTACTTCCGCCGCCTCGGTTGTCACGGTCGTAACCGCCACGTGCGCCACCTCTGTTCTCTCGTCGGTCATTGCTGCGTCCACCACTTCGATTGTTGTCCCGATAGTCACTACGATTATCGCGACCACCACGTTCATTACTTCGGCTTTTAGACCGACCAGAAGATTGAGATAAGCTGTCTAAACGAGCATCTTCTTCCAGTTTTAATTTACCTTTTGACAAAGATTCTAATTCTTCGATAATCAAATCATCGCTGACATAATGGTCTTTATTCCAAGTTCGGTAAGCCAGTTTCATGTAAGAACCAATGACTTGTACGAAGCCTTTTTTGACTTCACCATCTTCCATTTCAATAGCTTTGTCAATCAAAGTTTGAACATGGTGACCGTAATGTCGAAATTTTCGAGCAACAAACGGATAAGGTACACGGTCTGGTCTTTTACGTGTATTCTCTGGAGTTGGAATCGCACCATTTGGTGGAATTACGCCAGGCAAATCAAAATTAGCGATACGAAAAACATGCTTCCACATTTTATCGCGATAATCGTCTAAGTTTTTATTCTGTGGGTGCATTTGCATCATCAAATGCACAACTTTTTCTACAAAAAACTGTCGTTCGTCTAAGTCAGTAATTTCTTTGGCGTGTCGAATCAGTGTCTGCACATTTCTCCCATATTCTGGAATTTCCAGCTTTTCCATTTGGGAGTTGTAAATTAAATTTTCCATATAAATTTCTTTAAAAGAAGTCAAATGTCAGACCGATTTGCTTTCAGAATTTAGATTTGAAACTGGTTCTATCTAATTTCTGAAAGTAAATCGGTCTGACTTCTGACCTCTGACTTTTTTTTTCTTTTCAAATAAATGCTACTCCACAGTCACCGACTTCGCCAAATTTCTCGGCATATCTACATCACAGCCTCGTAAAACCGCAATGTGATAAGATAACAACTGCATTGGAATAACAGAAAGTAACGGCGTCAGTGGTTCCATTGTGTCTGGGATTTCGATAGTAAAATCAGCCATTTCGCTGATAGTTTTATCGCCTTCCGTAACTACGGCAACCAAAACGCCCCCTCTTGCTTTCACTTCCTGAATATTGGAAGCGACTTTTTCGTAAGCACTTTTATTAGTGGCAATGACTATGACAGGCATTTTTTCATCAATCAATGCAATTGGTCCATGCTTCATTTCAGCGGCAGGGTAGCCTTCAGCATGGATGTAGGAAATTTCTTTCAATTTTAATGCGCCTTCTAACGCAACAGGGAAGTTATATCCTCGACCAAGATACAATGCATTCTCGGAGTCCTTAAATTCGCCCGCAATGTACTTGATTTTATCGGCATTTTCCAATACCCGCTTTACTTTTTCTGGAATCAATGCCATTTCTGTTAACAACTCTTGCAAATACGAATCCGAAATCGTACCTCGTTCTTTCGCAATCGTTAATGCCATCAATGTCAAAACAGTTACTTGTCCCGTAAATGCTTTAGTGGAAGCTACCCCAATCTCTGGTCCAGCGTGAATATAGGAACCTGCATCTGTCACTCGAGCAATTGACGAGCCGACTGAATTAACGATACCATAAGTCAAGGCGCCTTTTCTATTTGCCAACTCTAAAGCTGCCAAAGTATCTGCTGTTTCTCCTGATTGAGAAATAGCGATAACAACGTCTTTATCCGTAATAATTGGGTTCCGATATCGGAATTCTGACGCATATTCGACCTCAACAGGAATTCGCGCCAAGTCTTCAATCAAATACTCTGCAATCAAACCAGAGTGCCAAGAAGTACCACAAGCAACGATGATGATGCGATTGGCATTTTTAATCTGATCCATGTGATTTTTCATACCACCAAGTCTTACCCAGCCATCTTCTACATTCAAACGCCCCCGCATACTATCTTGAATCGTAGTCGGCTGTTCGTGAATTTCTTTGAGCATGAAATAGTCGTAACCACCTTTTTCCAATCGCTCAATTTCCATGTTCAATTCCTGCACATAAGGCGTTTGCAAAACATTCTCGATGCTTCTAATTTCAAATGTACCATCTCGACGCACTACTGCAATTTGTTCATCATCTAAATAAACAACTTGCTTGGTATGTTCCACAATCGGCGTGGCATCAGAGGCAAACAAAAAGCCTTCTTCGGCAATACCTATTACTAATGGACTCGCTTTTCGAGCTGCTACTAACACATCAGGATTTTCTATATCCATCACCACAATCGCATAGGCACCAGTGACACTATTCAAAGCAATACGTACGGCTTCTTCCAAAGGTAAATTATCATTCATTTGAATTTCTTCAATCAAATGCGTCAATACTTCCGTGTCCGTTTCTGACTTAAAAGTGTGTCCTTTTTTAATCAAGGCTTGTTTCAAAACTGCATAGTTTTCAATAATGCCGTTGTGAACCAAGGCGATTCGACCATTTTGAGAAAGATGTGGGTGCGCATTGGTATCGTCGGGTTTTCCGTGAGTCGCCCAGCGGGTATGACCAATTCCAATCGTTCCTTCGGTATTTTTATCGTTTGTAAAGTTGAGAAGTTCACTGACTTTTCCTTTCTTTTTATAAACGTTCATTGAGCCATTCAACAAAGCAACACCGGAGCTGTCATAGCCTCGATATTCAAGTCGTTGTAATCCTTTAATTAAAATAGGAAAGGCTTCTTCTGTTCCAAGGTAAGCGATAATTCCACACATAAAATTTGGGTGTGTTTAGTAAGACTATTTGAGTAGGCAAAAGTCTTTCGTGGTTAATGAGAGTAACTTAGTAAAGTTTTAGGCATTAAGTAATACCGTTATATCAAACTCATTGACACGAAGAGTATTGCTTACAGGACAAGGTTTAAGTAAAAAACAAATAGTCTAAGATTAACAAATCAATTTGGTTGTCTGAATATACAAATGTTTGGTTATGGGGTTTTGTTCATAGTTCGTATTTCTGAGGAACGCGAAATAAATAAATGAGTATAGATTCTAGGGAAAGCCGTTTTATTCTCAGTTTTTGCTTTGAAAGTGCATTTTTTTTTGATAAAATGAGCATTTTTAAAGTGGGAGATGAGAGCAAAATATCCTCGACTGCCCGTATGGGGCCAGAATCTATAATTAATTATTTAAGGTCACCTACTTAGATGTATATTTTCATAAAAGTTACACAATAATACGATCAAAAAGCTAAAATGTAGGTGTTTTTATATTTTTTTTCTAAAAAAAGAAGATAAAATGTTAAAAAAGGAGACAGATAAAGGGAATTCCTATTTAAAAGAAATTCCCTTTATTGTAAAATAAGCAGATTGTAAAACACTTGTCTCCTTTATATTTTCGTATAATTTAAAACCAGTTTCATACGTCCCGTTGTCCGCCCTGGACCTTTTATAACGGTTCTTGATGCCTTATTTCCTCTATTCAAACCTGTCAAATCACCACCGCTGTTGAAAGGCGTAATCCGCAAGATATTTGTGGCATCACCATCAATCATTCGCTGAAAATGACCAGAAATATTCATGCGATATACTCGGTCTTCATCAGGACTACCACCAAAAATAGCCAATCCATCCGTCGAACCATATCGACCAATTAAAATAATCAAATCTTCTATCAATTCCGTTTCACCATCTTCTGTCACTTCATTAATCATCATCTGTTCTGTAAGCGGATAAAGTTCAAAATCATCTCCAGACAAAGAATCCGCTTCAAAAATCAATTCTGCCTTATTGACCACAATGCCTTGTAAATCTGCTAAGTTGGCAAATTCCAACTGAATATCTGTCCCTTCTAATGATTGGACAAACAACAAGCTATCACCACCTGATTTGCCTTGTTCGACAAAATCTTCGACAATTGAACCGGTAGGGTCATGGTCAAAAGTAGTGAATTTAGTAGCAAAACTTCCGACGGGAAACGAATAACTTTTCTGTATGGTATCGTGTGAGAAAAACTGCATTCTGGCAACTCTTCCTGAAGCACGTAACTGAACACCAAATACGCCATTAGAACCACCAACTGGTTTTAATTCCAAACCAGCAAAAAAGTTTTGGAAGTCATTATTGCTATTAAAATTAATGCTATCCGTATTCGTGAAAATTTTCTGCGCCAAAACCATAGGAACAGGAATCCTAATTTGCGGATGCACCGTATCTAAATCCATTGTATTCAAAAGGGCAATTGCCACACTGTCCATACTCGGAACAACAGTCACCGTTTCTAACACTCCCATTGTTGATACTTCTTCATCAGAAAAATGATTCGTTCCATCTTCAAATCGAGAGCTTAATTCCGATAGCTGAATGTCAAATGATTGCCCCAAAGCCTCACCGTAGGTATTGAGTCCATCAAAAGGTAAAATAATGACGGCTGAATCCAAAATTTGTCCATCAAAGTTTGGCTTAAGTCCTCCATTAATATCAAACTCTACATAAATGGATGATTTATAGCTTCCAAAAATCGGATTATCAATTTGCCCAAGCAAATAATCTGTCAGTTGAAAATTAATAATCGTATCATAAGTTCGCACTGGCTCCGCATAAACGGTACTTGCCAGAATCTCAATATCTTCGGTTGATTCGATATTAAACTCATCTCCTCCCAATACGTCTCCCCCAATCAAAGTCGGGTCGTTACAAGACATTAACAATAAAAAACCAAGACACAACGCTCCAAGAGCGAGTTTTAAATTTTGCATGTTTCTATTTAAAATTATTAATAGAGGATTACTTTTATAAAAAGAAATCCTTCAAAAATTTTCCTTCTAAACGTAAAAATCCCGAAGCAATGAGCCAATTGAATGTTTAAATTCGTCAATCGTTTGACATTCGCTCAATGCTTCGGGCATTTTTTATTTTTATAAAGTAGCAGTTCTAACCCCAAAGGGCAAAATTTGCTTATCCTTCAACTTCTTCCTCCTCCTCTTCATCCTCCAACAAAGAATGGTAAAATTCTTTATAAGCAGACAAATAAGATTCTTCATCTTGGTGCGGCAAAGTTGGCAAATCAAAACCTTCCAACAATTGCTTCACTGGGTCAGTCAATGTCTCGCTACCAATGATAACTGCATCTGAATGCGCCAACGCACCCTTATGCAAATTCACTTTATCGCCATCTTGAAAATCCAACAAATCTTCCCGCTCCAAATTATTAATCGAAGCTTTATCGTAAAAATCGTTGGTAAAGTCACCGCCCAACGCATTCTCATAGACGGAATAAACAATTTTTGAATTTTGGAACAAAGGCTCCGTGCGATATGCCTTTCGGATATACGCAGGAATCAAGCTCGTCATCCAACCGTGACAATGCACGATGTCTGGTGCCCAACCAAATTTCTTAACCGTTTCAATCACACCTTTACAGAAAAACGTCATTCTGTCGGCATTGTCATCAAAGGGCTTACCTTCAGCATCTTCAAACACAGATTTGCGCTTGAAAAAATCTTCATTATCCAAAAAGTATACTTGCATCCGCGCACCTGGCAAGGAAGCTACTTTGATAATAAGTGGAAAATCATCATCATCCACAATAATATTCATTCCTGATAACCGAACTACTTCGTGCAAACGGTGACGTCGTTCGTTGATAGTGCCAAATCGAGGCATCAATACACGGATTTCCATCCCTTTTTGCTGTACGTATTCTGGTAGTTTTCGAGCAATCGCGGAAATTTCGGAGAGTGCCGTGTATGGTTGCATTTCTTGCGTTACTATCAGAACCTTCTTCTTTCCATTCATAGAACTTGCGGTATTAATTATAAGATATAGTATGTTTTCAGAGCTGTTAGACTACCTTCTTATCAGAAGTCAAGCTACTATACTGTCAGAAATCACTTTGCTTCAGTGACAAAATTCAGTCTACTTCGTCTGAATTTTGATAGCAAAGCGTTCTGGTTGCTGACCTCTTTTGTTTTTCGGTGTGCAAAGATACTAAAAAAAAATGGTGAATTTTACAAAAAACAGCAAGGTATTTTCGCAAAAAAGTTCGTAAAAACGCCATTTTTGTTAATTTTAGCCCCACATCTTCCAATGCTTTATATCAGAATAATGTTCTGCTTCATGCAGTTTTTTTGAGTATTATCAAAATTAATTTCGGAAATGTATGATTTTGATTATACTTTTATGTTACTGAAAAATCAGCTATTCAATTGATTTTCAGCTAAAACGATATACAAAGAATGCTACTTTATAAAAATGTCAAAGACCTTCAAGCTCATTTGGGGGAGTTGCGAAAAGAGGAGAAATCTATCGGTTTCATACCCACAATGGGCGCGCTACACGAAGGACATCTTTCTTTAATAAAACGGGCAATCGAAATTAACGATGCGGTCGTTTGCTGCATTTTTGTCAATCCAACGCAGTTTAATGAAGCGTCAGACTTGGACAAATATCCACGTACTCCAGGTAAAGACGTTGATTTATTGGCTGGGGTTGGTTGTGATGTAATTTTCATGCCGCCTGTGGAGGAGGTTTATCCCAAAGGAAAAAATCATGAGGTCTCTTTCGATTTTGAAGGTTTGGATATGCCGATGGAAGGTGCGAATCGCCCGGGGCATTTTGCGGGTGTGGCGCAGGTGATATATCGCCTACTTGAGATTGTGCAGCCTGACCATATATACATGGGGCAAAAGGATTTTCAGCAATATTCCATTGTTCGGAGGATGTTGGTCTTGATTAATTCGAAGACGCAAGTTGTAATGTGTGAAATTATACGCGAGGCAGATGGCTTGGCAAAAAGCAGCAGAAATGTGCGTTTGACACCTGAACATCGAGCGATTGCCCCTAAAATTCAAGAAATTTTATTGGACGCTAGAAGTAAGATTCATTCTCACTTTCCGCGCGATATCGAAAAGGATGCGATGACACAACTCAAGGCTATCGACGGCTTCGAACCTGAATATTTTACCATCGCTCACGGTCGAACATTGCAGCCGTTTGATGTGTTTGAAGATGTTGACTTTGCAGTGGTGTGTACGGCGGTTTGGGCTGGGGAGGTTCGGTTGATTGATAATGTGGTTTTGAAGAGGGGGAAGTTTGAGTAGGTACTTCTTTCTTTCTTTTTAAAAATGTTAAAATGTTAAAATGGAATTACGTAATTTTTTTAATAATATTTCTAAAGAAGAAATAGAGAGAATCAATCAAGAACAAATTCGAGAAAATGAAGGAATGTTCAAAGATTTTCAAGAAGCATTTAAAAAAGATTGTTGTGTCAGGAGAGGTTATAGAAAAAATACTTGCTGAAAGTAAAGAAACAAAAATTCCAATTAGAAAAACTTTTGAAAAATATTATCCAGAAGCAAAAATCATAACTGAAATACGAGCTGGCAAAGGTATTCCAAAAATAAGAGAAAAAAATAGAGCATAATGTGTAGGATTGAAAATCCAAATCACATGATATAAAAATATAAAAACTCATGAAAATAGCCCTAGCGCAACTCAACTTCATCATCGGCGACTTTACTGGCAATCTCGGAAAAATGCTCACTGCCGTAGCAGAAGCCAAAGTCCAAAAAGCGGACATCATTTGCTTCAGCGAACTAACGACCTGTGGCTATCCACCCCGCGATTTTTTAGAATTTGATGACTTCATCAAAAAGGCGGAAGATACCGTGAAAAAATTAGCGAAAGTAGCAAAAGGCATCGCGATAGTCGTTGGTTCACCGAGCAAAAATCCAGTGATTGAAGGAAAGGATTTGTACAATTCTGCTTACTTTTTGGCGGATGGAAAAATCCAGCAAGTGCAGCACAAAACGTTGTTGCCGACTTATGATGTATTTGATGAATACCGTTATTTTGAACCAGCAAATGAGCATCAAATTGTCGAATATAAAGGCAAACGAATCGCTTTGACTGTTTGTGAAGACATCTGGAATGTGGGCAATGAAAACCCAATGTACACCGTCTGTCCAATGGATGAAATTATGCCACAAAAGCCTGATTTTATTTTGAACTTATCGGCGTCGCCCTTCCATTTTGAATCTGCCGAAACGCGGATTAAGGTCGTCAAAGCGAATATTAAAAAATACAAAATTCCAATGTTTTACGTCAACCACGCGGGGGCGCAGACGGAGTTGATTTTTGATGGCGGTTCTTTGGTGGTCTCGCCGAATGGAAAGGTGTTTGATGAAATGCCTTATTTTGAAGAATGTTTGCGTGTTTATGATTTGAAAGAAGTATTGAAAGGTGAGCAAAACAAGCCACAACCTAAAGATAAAATGACGCTCATCCACGACGGACTCGTGACTGGCGTGAAAAATTATTTCCAAAAATTAGGCTTCAAAAAAGCTATTTTGGGGTTGTCTGGTGGTATTGATTCGGCAGTGACGGCGGTGATTGCAGCACGAGCATTGGGCTCAGATAACGTGCGAGTCGTCTTGATGCCTTCGCAATATTCCTCTGACCACTCGATTAATGATGCACGGGTCTTGGCACAAAACCTGGGCATTCAATACGATATTGTTCCGATAGAAAGCATTTATCAATCCTACGAAAATCAGTTTCAATCGCATTTTTTAGGTTACGATGCCAATGTTACGGAAGAGAATATGCAGGCACGGATTCGTGGAATGATACTGATGGGTTTTTCCAATAAATTTGGTAACATCGTTTTGAATACCTCTAATAAGAGTGAGGCAGCAGTAGGCTATGGCACGTTATATGGCGATATGTGCGGCGGTCTAGCGGTCATCGGAGATGTGTATAAAACAGAGATTTTTGAACTGGCACGCTACATGAATAAAGACGGCGAAGTGATTCCAGAAAATACGATTACCAAGCCACCATCAGCAGAGTTGCGACCGAATCAGAAGGATTCAGATAGCTTACCAGATTATGATATTTTGGATGAAGTCTTGTTTCAATATATTGAAAATCGAAAGGGACCGAAGGAATTAATCAAGTTGGGTTTTGATGACAAGCTGGTCAAAAGAATTTTGCGTTTAGTCAATATCAATGAATTCAAACGTTACCAAACTGCGCCAGTGCTTCGGGTATCGCGCAAGGCATTTGGGATGGGACGACGGATGCCGATTGTGGGGAAATATTTATCGTAGAAAAGGAATCATTCCGAATCTTATGTTTAGCGCTTATTAATAAATGATTGGTGCATTTCGCGGCATAAAATCTAGTTTTCATATAAAATCCAAGCTGCCACGACGAGACTCAAAAGGGGGGAAGCATTTTTTTAAAAATTGCTTCCCCCTTCTGAGTCCCTGAGAAATACAGCAGAATTTCGATAGAACTTCACTTTAATTGTTCCGTATTTCGATAATTTATTCCACTGCTTCACTCAACATCGCCACCACTTTCGGACAAGATTTTTGAAAAGCAGCATTGGCTTTTTTCTCGTCCTCACCTTCGATTGAGCCATATTTTGCTTCTAATTGTTCAACGCATTTATCGCCAACTGCACTCATTTTTTCCACATCCGCGAGAAGGGCTTGAATTTCGTCCGTCTTTCCTTCGGCACTCAATACAGCGATTTTTTGCTGGACGTCCATCAGTGGCGTCATGCATTTACACAAAGCATTTGCCATGCCCTCGTAGTCTGTACTTTTTTGAATACTGTTATTGTCAGTATTTGCTTCGTTGTTACAGCTAAATGCGAATAGAATTCCACAAAGTAATAAGCTGATTGAAAGTATTTTTTTCATTGAAAATAGATGTTTGATTTATTTTTATAAAGGCTAAAACTACTAAAATCGTGCTAAAATATTTACTGCTTATTTTTAATTTAAAATAATCAGCAAACCTTTTTCTAGGAAACCACCACTTTCTATTATGAAAATTGATTTACTTTGCGGCTCAAAAGATAAGCGTTGCTTTCAAAAGCAACGCTTACTTTATATTTTTAATCAAAAAAAATCACTTAAAATATCGAAAATGAATCATCTACAACTTTTTTTATTGCTATCACTAATGGCATTTTTTCAGACTGCTGAGGCGCAGGATATTGCTTATGGCTTCAAAGCAGGATTAAACTTTAACCGAATTATCGGGGATTCTGAAACAGACGGTACAACAGAATACGAAACTTTTGATGGTAAGACAGGTTTCCACGTAGGTGCTACGTTTAGTTGGAAAGCTACGGATTTGATGGGCGTACGTGGCGAATTTTTGTTTTCTCAAAAAGGATATAAACGCCGTTATAACGGTCCTTCTTATTACGACATCTCAACCGATAATGGTACGCGTGTAAGTTTAGAAAATGGCAATCGAAATATTTTCATTAGTAACGCCAATTCTTATATTGACATTCCAGTAATGGGTTATGTAAAAGTTACGAAATGGCTGGAATTACATGTAGGGGCAAACGTTGGCATAATGCTTTCTTCAACGGCAGTTGGTGATTTCATTTATACGGGACAGACACCAAATGGTTCGGATGTGACCATTGAATACGACTTGGACTATAGCTACGGCTCGGATGATGTTGGAGAGGTGGATGTTTCTGCCGAACCGGTCACGATTGCGATTGATAATGGTACGTTTACTTTACCCAATTCTGCGGGTGCGTATTACGAATATGAATCTGACGAAGGTCGATACTATAATTTAATTGACCTCGGCTTAGTTGGTGGTATGTCTTTTTATTTAAACAAAGGTTTGTACGTCGCTCTTCGGGCAAATTATGGCTTGACCGATATTACTAACGACGATGCAGATTATTCTTTTTTGTCAAAAGATGCCAACGGAGATGTAATTAAAAGGAATGAAAAAGATAGAAATTTTTCGGTCCAGGCGTCAGTTGGATTTAGTTTTTAGAACAATCAGGTGAACGCCTAGTCCCTGAAGGGGAGCTTGCCTATCCAAGGTGAATTAAATATTCTCGGATTCATCGTTTTGTTTTGATATTTAAGGTCACCTACTTAAGAAGTGATAAAATTGCAAATTTTATCGCTCTAATAAAATACATTGCGCGCTACTTGCGGTAGCGCGGGTTGGGTTTTGAGGAATAAAAGTGGTTTGTAAAAACCACTTTTATTCCTCAAACTCCCTTTTATATTATTATTATTAATGTAGGTTGGTTAGCCTACTTAGAGATTTTGGCGTTAAGAAATTATCACTAAAATAGCTAAGGAAAACCATATTTGAGCCCGACGTTAGAAGAGAGAGTTTGGTTTTGATTGTTATTTCGATTATAATTTTAGCCAAAATATCGCAAGTCTTGACTTTTTTGCTTCTTTTTCGTCAAGGAAAAAAGAAGGTTAGAATAGAATCAATCAACCCTGCTTTTAGAGGCTGGAGGTTCTTACATTTCAATACGATACATGAAATTTACACTACAAAATAACGACCTTGATTCTAATGCTCGCGCAGGACTTATCGAGACAGCACACGGTGAAATCCAAACCCCCATTTTCATGCCCGTCGGCACATTGGGAACGGTCAAAGGCGTGCATCAGCGAGAGTTGAAAGATGATATAAAAGCGCAGATTATTCTGGGCAATACTTATCATTTATACTTGCGACCAGGTACAGATATTTTACAGAAAGCGGGTGGCTTACATAAGTTTATTGGTTGGGACAGACCAATTTTGACGGATAGTGGAGGATATCAGGTTTATTCGTTGGGACATCGTCGAAAAATTAAGGAAGAAGGCGTTACGTTTGCTTCGCATATTGATGGCTCAAAATTGTTCTTTTCACCCGAGCGTGCAATGGACATTCAGAGAGAAATCGGAGCGGATATCATCATGGCATTTGATGAATGTACGCCCTACCCTTGCGAATATAAATACGCGAAAAATTCAATGGAATTGACGCACCGTTGGTTGAAAAGATGTTGCGACCATTTTGACAATACGCAGCCGCATTATGGCTACGAGCAGACTTTATTTCCAATTGTTCAGGGGAGTACTTACAAAGATTTGCGGAAGCAATCAGCGGAAACCATCGCTTCTCTTGAACGGGAAGGCAACGCGATTGGCGGACTTTCCACAGGAGAACCTGCGCCAAGTATGTATGAGATGACGGACTTGGTTTGCTCTATTTTGCCGAAAGACAAGCCGCGTTATTTGATGGGTGTTGGTACGCCAGTTAACTTACTAGAGTGCATTGCTTTGGGCGTCGATATGTTTGACTGTGTGTTGCCAACTCGGAATGCACGGCATGGGTTGATTTATACTGCCAATGGTATTATGAATATGAAAAATGCGAAGTGGAAGGAAGATTTTTCAGCGATTGATGAGGATAGTCCTGCGGAAACAAGTCGTAATTTTTCAAAATCTTATCTGCGACATTTGATTCATACTGGAGAATTATTGGGTGGACAAATTACGTCGATTCACAATTTGAGCTTCTACTTATGGCTGGTTGGCGAAGCACGAAAGCACATCATTGAAGGTGACTTTTTAAGTTGGAAAAATTCGATGGTGAAGGTCTTGGGCCAGCGGTTGTAATTTTAAAAGGTAGTGGTGGATTAAATAGTAAACTTACTTAGCCCCGCCACCAAAAAAGTTAACGTTCAGAAAATGGTTTTGAAAATTGAAATTACCAAACGTTTTAAAAATAAAATTTAAAATGCAGCCCGTCCATCCACCTTTGATCGTCTGCCGTCCACCGTCTAAAATATGCTAAAAAAACTCGACATATACATTATTAAAAAGTACCTAAGCACCTTCTTGTTTACGATACTTATTTTTTCACTAATTGCGGTCGTCATTGATTTTAGTGAAAAAGTCGAGGAATTTATTGATGAAGATTTAGGCACTTATCAAGTCATTACCGAATATTACATCCACTTTGTTTTATTTATCAATGCGCGAATTTTGCCGCTGTATGTGCTGCTATCAGTTATCTTTTTCACCTCGCGTTTGGCATCAAATACGGAGATAATTTCGATGCTGAGTGCGGGTATTAGTTTTCGGCGCATTATGGTACCTTATTTGACGGCGGCAGGGATTGTTATGGTGCTTCATTTATTTGCGAATCATTGGCTTGTTCCGATGGCGAATAAGCAACGACTGAAATTTGAACATGCTTACGTTTGGAAAGAATCAGATAAGGGAAACACAAGGAATGTCCACATGTTTTTGACCTCCAATACGAAAGTTTTTGTGCGAGATTATCACAAGCGAGACAGTATAGCAAGGAAGTTTCGGTTGGAACATTTTGACGGCACTCAGATGGATTTTATGATAAAAGCCGAAAAATTGACGTGGAAAGGCGCACCCGATAAATGGCAATTGGAAGATTATGAAATCCGAACATTTGACGGTATCAATGAAACAATTAGAGTGGGGCTGAAAGAAAAACTAGATACTACGATTGCGCTACATCCCACCGATTTTGTGCGCTACGAAGACACCAAAGACCAGATTCCTTCCAACGAATTGAGTGCCTTTATTGCCGAAGAAAAACGGCGAGGTATCGGAAATACCAAAGCCTACGAAGTGGAATTTCATCGACGGACAGCAGATGCAATTGCGGTACTGATTGTGACGTTAATCGGAATGACTTTAGCAGCGCGGAAGGTGCGCGGTGGTATGGGCTTGCATTTGGCTACAGGTGTTGCATTGGGTGCAGTTTTTATATTTTTATCTCAATTTTCTATGACTTTTGCACAAAAAGAGACCTTGTCTGCATTTTGGGGCGTCTGGATTCCGAATATTGTTTTTGGGGTGATTGCCGCCGTTTTGATATCGAAAGCGCAGAAGTAGCGATGCTTTTTTAGAAAAATAAAGATTGATTAGAGAACTTACCGACCTTTCTTCCGTTATTTTTGTAGCGGCGACTTCAGTAGCCAAGCCACCTCACTATTAGCTAAGCAACTTGGTGACTAAAGTCGCCCTTACATTAAAGTTTCAATCAATAATTTATGAAAAATCTTCACTTCCTACTATTAATTCTACTCTTGGCAAGTTGCAATTCCATAAATCCACCGTCCGACAATAAAGTAAAAGCAGCCGTTGAAAATGGAGAAGAAGGCTTTGACGCATTTTTGGATAAAATCGAATTGCCGAAAGGTTTTAAAATTGAATTGTACGCTGAAAATGTCCCAAATGCCCGCTCGATGTGTCTGTCTCCAAGCGGAACACTTTTCGTTGGTACACGGGGCGCAGGTAATGTTTATGCGTTAAAAGACACCGATGGTGATTTTAAAATTGATAAAAAATACACCTTGGCAGAAGGCTTAGAAATGCCGAATGGAGTAGCATTGAAAGATGGTGATTTGTATGTGGCGGAGTACAATCGGATTTTGAAATTTAAAGACATTGAAGCGATTTTAAATCAACCTAAATATGAAGTCGTTACAGATAACTATCCTTCTAAAAAACACCACGGCTGGAAATATATCGCCTTCGGTCCTGATGGAAAATTGTACATTCCCGTTGGCGCACCGTGCAATATTTGCGAATCAGACGATAAAATTTTCAACTCAATGACCCGTATCAATTCTGACGGGACGAATCGAGAAATCATTGCGGAAGGCATCCGAAATTCTGTCGGTTTTGATTGGCACCCAGAAACGGGCGAGTTATGGTTTACAGACAACGGACGAGATTGGATGGGCGATGACAAACCTGCTTGTGAATTAAATCACGCACCTAAAGATGGCATGCACTTCGGCTACCCATACTGCCACCAAGGTGATATTCTTGATCCGAAACTGGGCGACGGAAAAAACTGCGATGATTATACACCGCCCGTGCAAAACTTGGGCGCACACGTCGCTGCTTTAGGTATGGAATTTTATACTGGGAATCAATTCCCTGCCAATTATAAAAATCAGATTTTCATTGCGGAACATGGTTCTTGGAATCGGAGTAAGAAGGTTGGTTATCAAATAACGGCAGTGACCGTAGAAAACGGAAAAGCGGTGAATTCACAGCCCTTTGCGACGGGTTGGTTGGACAAAACGGATGATGAAGCTTGGGGACGTCCAGTGGATGTAGAAATGCTGCCAGATGGCTCTATGTTGATTTCTGATGATTTTGCGGATGCGATTTATCGGGTTTCTTATGAAGGGTAGAGAAGAGGAAAATGATGAAATACAGAGTTGTATATTTAGTAAATAAATACAAATCTATCTTATTGTAAATTTATCGTTCATCATTTATAATTCAATATTTGGCGAAGACATTGCCTTTAATTTGCAAGTCTAAATTTTAAAGATGATGCGTACAGCCTGTGGCAGCAAGGGTATATTCTTGGGGACGAGCAATAATTTTATAAAAATTATTGCTCGTCCTAAAACTTCTTTTTTAAATTTAATCCACATCCATCTCCTTCAACTTCTCCGTATTTTCAAACAATTGCAACTCTTCAATAATACCCCCAATATCTCCTGCAATAATCGTTTGTAAACTAAAATTCTTAGAATCGCCTGTCAATCGGTGATCAGTTACTCGATTTTGTGGATAATTATAAGTCCGAATTTTATCCGAACGATCACCCGAACCAATCAATGATTTCCGACTGGAAGCCACCTCGTTTTCATAAGCAATTCGCTGTGAATCGTACATTTTTTGATAAAGCCGTTGCAAGGCAATTACCCGGTTTTTTATCTGCGACCGTGCATCCGTACTTTCCGCCACAGCACCCGTCGGAATGTGCGTAAAGCGAACACCTGATTCCGTTTTGTTGACGTGCTGTCCACCCGCACCACTCGCGCGGAAAGTATCCGTTCGCAAATCTGCTTTGTTGATGTTCACATCTTCCATAATCAGCTTAGGCATCACAACAACGGTTGCTGCCGAAGTATGCACTCGCCCTTGCGACTCCGTTTGTGGGATTCGCTGAACTCGATGTGCACCCGATTCAAATTTTAGCGTACCATAGACGTCTTCGCCCGTGATTTCTAT
Organism: Saprospiraceae bacterium; assembly: GCA_047629355.1. Lineage (GTDB taxonomy): Bacteria > Bacteroidota > Bacteroidia > Chitinophagales > Saprospiraceae > CAYUNA01. The sequence goes on from JBLHWU010000004.1 coordinate 30,206, forward strand.
CACCAATTTACTGTAACCACCCGCTGCGTTTTCGTTTTCAGAGACAACCTCCGTTTTCCAACCTTTCGTAGAAAAGTATTTGTTGTACATGCGGAATAAATCACCCGCAAAAATCGCTGCTTCATCACCACCTGCACCTGACCGAATTTCAAAAATCACATCACGCTCGTCCTCTGGGTCTTTCGGTATAATTAAAAATTTCAGTTTATCCTCGAACTCTCCTTGTTGCGGCAAGAGTTCGTCCAATTCCATCTTCGCCATTTCCTTCATTTCCAAATCATCCTCTTTTGCCATCTCTCGCGCCGTCTTAATGTTGCCCATTAATTCTTTAAATGCGTCATACACGACCACGATTTTCTTGAGGTCTTTATATTCCTTACTGATTTTGGCGTAGCGTTCCATGTCTGTGATGACCTCGGGGTCAGACATTTGCTCCTCCAAATTCTTATAACGGTCTTTTAATGAATCTAATTTATCTAACATTGATTTGTATATTATGTGTATTGGTCTATGAGTAGGAAACCAATCGAGATAATCGAGTTAATTTAAGCAATCGAATCAAATAGAAAAGCTACCAGAAGAGGTGTTTAATAATACAGTACATAAATTTATTTTTAAAAATTTGCGCAAAGATAGGATTTACACTTATTTAAATCAAAAACCGATGCGTAATTTTCAAAAATGGGTCGTTTATTTTTTTCAAAAGGCAGAAATATTTGCTTGAAAAATTGATAAAAGAGGTGTTTTAAAAACACATTTCAATAAAAAGAATAAATATATATAATAAATTATTAAAATTTACATTCGTTTTTTGTTACAAATAAACCATTTTCTGAAGAGGGAATTACTAGCTAAATCTTAACAAGGTATGCTCGTCAAAGAAGTAAATTATCACATCCGTTTATCACTGATTTTCATACTCTTCGTCAATAAAGCGTCAATTTTTTTTGTTGATTTTTTAGACTAATTTTCAGCAAACATTAAAATAAAAATATATTACAAGTAATAAAATAGCCTTTTTATATTAAATATTTATATATCAGCCCTGTCACAAAAAAAAATGGAGAAGTATAGAAAAAAAGACATATTTGTGCTATTTTGCATCCGAAATAAAAATCCGATTTAATAAACAAAGGCATTAATAAATTTTCAGCACCAATACCTTCTTTTAGTGCTGAATTCTTATATTTTGCTTGCTTCACAGCCTTTAAGCTGGACTTTCCCATCAATCGTTTTTAGGGCGAAGAACTTAGAAAATCGTCTAAAATTTCCCAACTACCGTTTAAAGTATTTATAAAATAAAACCTGCACAAATTGTGTAGTACAAGTCTTATTTTTTAGCTATTTGATGTGACAATCAATTGGCTAAATTAAACGTGCTAACATTGCAATAATTTGTAATTTGTATCTTTTTGTAATATATAGTTTAAAATTTTATGTATTAGAAAATTATTATTTTTGAATAACTTTTGTTTATTTTGGGCTGGGAATCAGTTGTGTTAAACATTACGTTATCTTTTAATTTCACAACTTGGCATTGTTTTAGCAAATTCTGTAACAGAATTAATTAATTAAAAAAACATAGATATGAGAAAGCAAAAAAATGAGACTGTCGTCCTCAAAAAGGGGAAACACGACATTGCTTTAGACTACGCCGAACTACGCAAGGCTGTTTTAGTCTTACGAGCGGTTAACCACAAATTACGTCAAAGAATTATTGATTTACTGGATGAGCACGAACGAATGACCGTGACTGACATCTACATCAAACTTCGCTTGGAGCAATCCGTTGCTTCCCAGCATTTAGCTATCCTGCGCCGAGCCGGCGTCGTCGTTACTGAAAGACATGGCAAATTTATCTACTATGCAATCGACAAAGCACGATTGGATCAAATTTCTCGATTGGTAGAGGAGTTGGCTGCGTAAACATTTGTACAATTTGAAAAAAAATGGCTAATCAAAATTTGTCAGCGGAGGGCTGTCAAATCTAAATTCGCCTATTTTTTTTATTTTTTTTTAAAACACTATTATTTTTACTCCCGTGAATAAAAAAAATATGGAATAAACTGATTTACAGTACATAATGCATGTTTATTTTTTATGTTACGGTAGCAATTTTGCTAAAAAGACGTAACAAAAAAATGCTGTAAACCGGTTGGCTTACAGCATTTTTTATTTGTTTATTTTGATAAAATGAATAAAAAACTCATATTTGCTATTCACATTAGTTAAAGGCTAAGATAAAGGTATATTTTTAAAGGTTTTCTAAAGGTTTGAATTACACATTGAGAATGAGATAAATAAAAAGTGAAATATCTTTTATTGGATAAATACCTATTTGTTTAAATACGTATCTGTTCAAAAGCTATTATTGTTCATTACTCCAAATTTTATTAACTTCTATGAGAAAGGCTAAGGTAAATATTAACAAAGAGAAACTGCAAGAGTCTTCTGAGATTCTAAGAGCGTTGGCACATCCGCTCCGATTGAAAATTTTAGAGTTTATTGATTCTAATGACTTAATCAACGTCAATAAAATTTACAATACGCTAAAATTAGAACAGTCGATTACTTCTCAACACTTACGCATCCTCCGATTGGCGGGATTGGTAGAAACGCAGCGAGATGGAAAATTCATTCATTACAGTTTGAATTACGAAAAAATTTCGCACTCTGTCAATGCGATTCGGTCATTTTTGGATGATGACGCCGAGTAATTTATTCGTCGTATTGGTCTAAATAAAAAAAGGGAAAAGATAAAATTAATTTTATCTTTTCCCTTGATCCTTTCTTGTGGTATCCATAAGAAAGGATTAGATTATATTGTCTATTATTATCTGTCAAGTAGCAGCCGTCATAAGCTGTAAAAATACTTAGGCTGCTAGTTCATTAATCATTTCTTTTCTAAAAATCAATACTCGTAGGAATTGTTCCACCTCCGTTTCCCACAACCCCCATGCCTGTGAGGAACGTTCCCAACCTAATTTCATTTTTTCTAACAAGTGTGGTGAGGTTTTGTAAGCAGCTTCGTAAAGTAGATTTTTATAATAATCATTGTCCCAAAAGTTGGATGGCGCAGCAACCAACCATTGCTGAAATCTTCCAATTGTCAGCATCGCCAAGTGGTCACTCCACAAATGGGACACGCCAATGAGTAATTGTAAAATAGGCGACTTTTCGTTCAGCAAATGACGATTCTTTTCTAAATGTTGCGTAGCAATTTGATGAAAAATGTCAGGTGATAAAACTTCTGAAATCGCCAACATTTGTTTTGTTTTCCACAAATCTGAATTACCCAGATGTAGCCACATTTCCAATAAGGGTTTCGCCCAGTCCTTATTTTTATGTAGAATAGTCGCTTCTACCATTGCCTTAATCAACGTTTTTGACCATTCATTTTGATAAAATAATTTCAATACTTTTTCTGGTGAACCGGCAAAGAAATCTTCCCAACGCGACGGCGGAATTGTTGCCAGCATTTGGTGTAAAATACCGGTCTTCTGCCCAGCGTATTTCTTCGATTTTGTATCAATCCCATCTCGAATTGCGGTCTCGTCTGGCTCATCGGGTAAGTCTATTTTTAAATGTTCCTTCTCAAAATAAATCAACGCTTCAATCCGCAAATACATTCGTTCAACCAATTCTGAATCAGGTATCGCTACCAATAAATTAGCTGCTGCTGTTCGAATTTCCTTCCGCCCATCATACAAGCAATCTTCCAAAAATACTTCATCTGTTTTGGACAATCCAATACTTAAACCTTGTAAAAAAGCAACCTTATCCCGCCAACTCTCTTTATCCCAAGTTGCCAACATGATTTCCAATGTATTTAAAGGATCTTGTTCTCGAAAAGAGGTTAAAAAAGCAATTCGTTCTTCCTTGCTGCCTGTTGCCCAAGTATCAGGCGAAGGGAGTATTTCCAAAGTTTGCCAAGCTGGATTTTGCTCCAATAGCCACCATCCTCGCTTACCGATTGCTTTTTTTATTTTTTGCCAAAATGCTCTTGATTCCAAACATTTATTCAATAAGTCAGGTAAATTTTTTGGTGATAATTGCTTTTTATTTTTTTCTAAATGAGTGATAAATTCTGGCAAAGCTCGCTCATAGTCTCCATTCAAAATTAAATTCAAATGGTGCGTCGATTTTGGACTCGCAATTTGTTCATTCGAATCATCAATAGCTATCTTGCTTTTACCTTGAAATATTGGCAATAGAAATGCCGCCTTATTAACCTGAGCAAAAAATGCCGCGCTTTCTAAGAGGATTTGCGTTTCTTCTGCGTCCATATGGATGCCGTGGTTGGCGAGGTTGTTTTTAGTCGCGTCAGAGAGGTGACTGCGCTCTGTACCGAGTAAGGCGACTTTAGATAATTCTTTCCACATTGACTTTTAATGACAAAGATATTTATTTTAGGAGTTTTTAAAAAACATTTTAAAGTTAAATGAAATATTTTTATTACTTTTGTTTTAAAATAAAACAAAACAGGGAGTGGGAAATCAATAGTCTATTCCCTAACGTAACCTAATATCATGAAAGTCTGCATCGCAGAAAAACCCAGCGTAGCTCGCGAAATCGCATTTATACTTGGCGCAAAATCCAGAAAAGATGGTTATTTTGAAGGCAACGGTTATTGCGTAACCTGGACATTTGGGCACCTGTGTACCTTGAAAATGCCTGAGGATTACAAACCGGAATGGAAATCGTGGAACATCAGTCTCCTACCAATGTTACCCGAAAAATTTGAAATCAAACTCGTCGCTTCTAAAAGTATAAAAAAGCAATTTTCTACTATTAAAAAATTATTCAAGTCGGCAGAAGTTGTCATCAATTGCGGAGATGCGGGGCAAGAAGGGGAATTGATACAACGCTGGGTTATGAAAGAAGCGAAATACAAGGGAAAAGTATTGCGTTTATGGATTTCTTCGTTGACACCTGAAGCAATTCGGGAAGGTTTCCGCAACCTGAAAAATGCGTCTGACTTTGATAATTTATACTACGCTGGAAGTTCGCGTGCAATTGGCGACTGGCTGTTGGGTATGAATGCGACGCGGCTTTACACCAAAAAATACGGCGGCTATAAACAGGTTTTGTCCGTCGGTCGTGTTCAGACGCCAACGTTAGCGATGGTTGTCGAACGGCACAAGGAAATCATTAATTTTGTACCGCACCCATTTTGGGAATTACAGACGCTATATCGAGAAGTGGCTTTTAATTGTGAAAAGGGACGTTTTTTAAAAAAAGAAGAGGGCGAAAAGTGGCTGCAGCACGTCGAAGGTAAGCCGTTTACTATTGTATCCTCTGAAAGAAAACGGGGAAAAGAGTATGCGCCAAGACTATTTGATTTAACGGGATTGCAAGTACATTGTAATAAACGATTCGGGTTTACAGCGGATGCGACCTTGAAGATTGTACAAAAATTATATGAGCAAAAAGTAGTGACTTATCCGCGTGTTGATACGACTTATTTGCCAAATGATGTCTATCCAAAAATACCTGGTATTTTAAAAAATATGCAAAGTTTTAGTCAACTCGTACAGCCGCTTTTGAATAAAAAACTACCGAAATCGAAGCGGGTTTTTGATGATAAAAAAGTGACTGACCATCACGCAATTATTCCAACGGGTGTTGAAAAAACGTTGCCACAAAATGAGCAAAAAGTCTATGATGCGATTGCACGACGATTCATTGCGGCATTTTATCCAGATTGTATTGTGGCGAAAACGACGGTGATTGGTGAGGTGGATGGATTGAAATTTAAGACCAATGGAAAAGAGATTTTGGAAGAAGGCTGGCGCTTGGTTTTTCCTCATCTAAATAAAAAAATGGTGGGTAATCAAGCGGCAAATGATTCGAATAATTCTAAAAAGAAAGAAGACGAAGAGAAAATTCTACCCGAATTTAAAAAAGGAGAAAGTGGACCACATCAACCATCTCTGACTGAAAAACAGACGCAGCCACCAAAATATTTCACTGAAGCCACGCTGCTTCGAGCAATGGAAACAGCGGGTAAAAAAGTGGACGATGACGAATTGCGAGAATTAATGAAAGCCAACGGTATTGGTCGTCCATCCACCCGTGCGAATATTATCGAAACGCTATTTCGCCGCCGCTATACCGAGCGTCAAAAAAAGAATATTCTGCCGACAAAAATGGGGGTAGATTTGATTGATACGATTGGAAATGATTTGCTGAAATCAGCAGAATTGACGGGGCAATGGGAGAAGCAGTTGCGGGATATTGAGGAAGGAAAATTCTTTGCCAAACAATTTATTGGCAATATGAAAACGATGGTCAGTCAGTTAGTGACGGAGGTGAATAATGCGCCATTTCGTCAACGATTTGTCTCTGATACACCGACGAAATATGCGGCAAAGGCACGAGGGCAAAAATTAGCGCAAAAAAAGATTTTTACTAAAAAAACGGAGCAAAAAATAGCAAAAAAACGGACAGTTAAATCCAAAAATAGTTCATTAACGGAATCGACTTGTCCAAAATGTACGCAAGGACAGCTGTTAAAAGGAAGCTCCGCGTACGGCTGTAGCCGCTGGCAAGAAGGTTGTAAATTTCGGTTGCCATTTGCTTTTTCTAATAAAAAAATATCGGACAATCAGTTGTTGAGATTAGTGAATCAAGGTTCGACAGTAACTTTGAAAGGTTTTAAAATCGACGGGAAAACACAGGTTGGGAAAGTGATTTTTACAGCTGATTTTCAATTGAAATTTGAGCATCAAAATCAGCCGAAATTTGCACAAAAAAGTATTGCTAAAAAAACGGTAAAAAAAGAAATGGCTACTTGCCCAAAATGTCAGAAAGGACAAATTTTAAAAGGAACAACTGCCTATGGTTGTAGTCGTTGGCAGGAAGGCTGTGATTTTAAATTTCTATTTGAAACCTTGCGCGAAAAAGCAGTGGGGAAGACCTTGACGAAAGAATTAGTTTTAGAAATTTTGCAAAAGGGCGTTTAGAGGATAGGATAATAATAACCTACTTCATTAGAAATTCAAAATTATGCCGTAGCTTTAGGATTGAAATAACAACTCTTTCTAATTTAACATTCAACAAATTCCAATGAAAAATTTAACCTTGATAACTGGCATTTTGCTAATTTTTTCCTCTTCTATTTTCGCACAAGACCGTCCAGAATTATCCGTTTCTAATATTCCAGCAGAATTACTCGAAGGTGCAAATGCAATCATTCGACAGGATATCGGTATGTTCGAAGTTGAGAATAGTGGAAGGGCAATAGAGACCAGAAAAATGGAAGTGACAAGACTTAAGAAACAAGCTGGTTTTGACCAATTATATATCATTTATGACATGCATTCCAAGGTTGGGAAAGTAAAAATTGAACTATACGATGCTTTTGGCAATCAAATTCGTAAAGTAAAAAAGATGAAATAGAAGATTCCATTTTAAATACGGGGTCTTTGTATTCTGATACTCGTTTTAAATTAGTAGATTTAAATCAAAATAATTACCCGTATACGATTGTTTATGAGTATGAAATTCTGCATAAACATATTATGGTTTATCCTAAAGAATATTATATTTCTGCTTTAAAAACAAGTGTTCAAAACTGGAACTTCACCATCAAAGTTCCATTTTCTGTAGGATTTGATTATCGTGTTTTTAATAGTGAACTGACACCTTTAGAAGAAAAAACAAAGGATTTCAGAGTCTTAAAATTTAACAAAAAGGACATAAAGCCATTTAAAATTGAACCTTTAATGCCAACAATAAATAATGTGTGTCCATACATTGCTTTTATTCCAAAAAAATTCGAAGTTGAAGGATATGTTGGGAATATGTCAACCTGGAAAGATTATGGACTTTTCCTTTCTAATTTAAATAAAGAACACAATAATTTATCTATAGAAACTACTTCTCTAATAAAGAATTTGACTGCAAACGCCAAGACAACTTCTGAAAAAATAGACATCGTTTACAAACATGTTCAAGACAATATGCGGTATGTAAGTGTACAATTGGGCATTGGTGGTTGGAAATCTTTTGATGCAGCTTATGTCGAAAAAAATAAATATGGAGATTGTAAAGCCTTAACTTATTATACCAAATCCTTATTGGAAGCAATTGAAATTCCTTCTTATCCCGCTTTAGTAGAATGTTATGATAAAAATACTAACATGAGTCATCCAGAAGATTTTAGTTTTCCCGACTTTAACCATGTGATTCTGAACATACCCTCTGAAGATATTTGGTTAGAATGTACCCAAACTGATTCACCAACCAATTATCTGGGGTCTTTTACCGATAATCGCAGCGTTTTATTGATTACCGAAGACGGTGGAAAATTGACCCGAACGCCAGTAATTCCTATTGAAAAGAATGCAGTGACGCGAAAAGTTATTATTAAGTTGAATGAAAATGGTGCGGCAACGATTGTCAATTCAACCTTATTGACTGGACCAAAACAGGAAAATATACGTTATTTTGAAACGAATTATTCTCAGGAAGAATTGGAAAAATGGTTTCTACATAGTACAAGTCTGCCGAGTTGTGAAATTCAAAAAATAGCCATCCAAGCAGATTCTGACCGTCCAAAAGTGTTGCTGGATTATGAAGTTTTGGTTAGAAAATACGGTTCGAAAAGCGGCAAGCGAATGTTTGTACCCGTCAATTGCATCAGCCGATTTGATAATGTCCCGGATGCTTTGGAAGAACGACATTTTCCCGTTGTAGTCAATCGCGGTTATGTGGAATCAGACGAAATTACGCTACAATTGCCAGAAGGCTATGAAGTAGAAAGTATTCCAAATAAAGAAATGGCGTTGAACTCTGAATTTGGGGAATATACTTTGAAAGTTACGACTAGTCCCGCAGCGGGAGAGCTTGTTTATACTCGAGAATTAAAGATTTTGCCCGTTGATTTACCTGCTGAACGGTATAATGATTTGCGGACATTTTATCAGGAAATCGCTAAGGCAGATAAGATGAAACTGGTCTTGGTAGAAAAGAAGACTTAGGATTTTTTTTGAGCTAGAAACAAGTATTTGGGGAAAGTGATTTGGATTGATAACTTACAGGTTGGAAAACTTTTAGACTAATTTTAAAGGATAGGTTGCGAAAACTTTTACTTTATTTTTTTTGCTCATACCCTGCTACTATTTCTTTCAACTCTTGCAGATATTCTGCTTTCACAGGCGCACGTCGCGTTTTATTTGTATCTGTAAAGAATCCATGCGCTGTCAAAAAACTGACTTGAATGCGATTCCAAGTTTCCATATCGTTTATTACGTTATAAGCTTGCAATTCTTCAAAAAGACTTTGTCCAATCGAATAGAAATCGTCACGACCGAGGTAGTCCAAGTCCGCATCACAAATAATTTCTTCCAAATGATTGGCAGGTGATTGTGGAATTTTCGTCGCCATAACCATCCCACAAATCCGTTCAATTTCCTCATTTGTATAGCCAAATCGAGGTAAATATTCGTGTGCCAAATCACAGCCAAGTACTTCGTGATTTTCATTATTAACGGTAAATCCAGCGTCGTGAAAAAGTGCTGCGGTTTTGAGCAAAAGCGTTTCGTAAGAATTGATTTTTTCGGCGAGGCATAATTCCTCAGTCATGTTGAGCACATCCAAAGTATGGCGCATTCCATGATAAAAGAGGTTCGAATTGAGCTCTTTCTCCAGTTTTCCTAAAATGAATTTTTTGGCATCGTTGTATTCCATAGACGTTGCTGCAAGTGATGATTTTACAAAAAACATCTCCACTTGACCTTTGTTTTTAGCGTTCAATTTCCCCCTTCGTACACAAATATACTGGTCTTTTACCAAATTAAACGTAGATTGAGAGATATTGATTTCATTTGAGGCACTATTTTCTTCCATCCGCGCCGCCAAATTGACTGCATCGCCCCAAATATCATACGCGAATTTCTTACTTCCAACTACTCCCGCAACGACTGGTCCTGTATTCACACCCAAACGAATTTCAAATTTTGGTTGGCTATTTTCGACCTGTCGCTGATTAAATTTAATTATAAAATCTCGTATCTCTATCGCCGCCGCTACTACATCCAAAGCGTGAGTAACATTCTTCGTCGGCAAGCCACCCGCGCACATATAGGCGTCTCCAATCGTCTTAATTTTTTCCAAATTGTGCCGTTCTACAATGTCGTCAAACGCACGGAAACATTCGTCCAGTTTGTCGACTAAATCCTCTGGCGACAGTTGTTCCGCAATTTGTGTAAAAGACTTAAAATCTGTGAATAAAACGGTTACGGATTCGTAACGAACTGCTTTTGCCTTGCCAAATTCTTGCAATTCTCTTGCCGTTTCTTTTGGTAAAATATTCAATAATAACGCTTCTGCTCGTTCTTTTTCCGCATCAATTTCAGCGTTCTTATTGGCTAATTTTTCGTTAGATTTGGTCTTAATTCGGTTTTGATTAAACAGCAATCCAAGTAATAAAACTAAGCCCAAAGTTCCCGTAATTAAGGAGTTTCTAAAAAAAGTAGCGCGTTCTAATTTGGCTTCTTGTTCTACTAATTCGCGACGTTGCTTAGCAATTTCTAATTGCTTTTTTCCATCAGAATAAAAAGATTCACGACGAGCATTAATTACGGTCTGTTCATCTGTGAAAAGTTCGTAGCGCAAGTTATCATACTTCTTCCGGTAGTCATACGCTTTCTGGTATTGACCAATATTATAATAGATTCTGGCAAAATCTTTAAAGCCATTTTGTTGAAATTTCATCGCACCAATTTGTTCTGCAATGTCAAAATATCGCTGTGTATAATCCAACGCTTTTTGATATTTTTTTTGACGTCGATAAACATCCGCGATGCCGTTGTAAGCTTCCATCACACCAGCAGCATCTTTCAAATTTAATCGAATATCCAACGCTTTATTCAAATTTTCTAATGCTGCTTGCCATTGTTGATTTGCTTCATTGGGTTGCTCTTTTTGCTCCCAATACGTTCCTTTATTTTTTAAAACATAACCCAGGTTATTGAAAATTTCAGCTTTGCCACTTTTGTCATTCAAACTTTCTCGAATCGTCAGAGATTGATTGAAATAAACAACCGCTTTTTCAAAATAGCCAATAGTTTTTGGTGTAATTTTAGCTCTCAAATCTTTCTCCCCATAAGTATCTTGCAGGTTTCCCAGATTATTCAAAACACTTCCTTCTTCCCATTTATTCCCTTCTTTTCGATGAATTCTTAACGCTGTTTGATAGGCTTTATTCGCTTCCTTTAATCGGTCTAATTCCGTTTTAATATTGCCTTCTAAGTTGTAAGCATTGGCCATACCCGTCTGATTACTCGTCGCTTCGCAAATCAACAAATAGCTTAAGCAAAAATCTAAAGCTTCCGTATAATTCGCTGTACGCTCGTGTAAGATACTGATATTATTGTACAAACGGCCCATTCGAATTGTATCTTTCAATTCCTCTCGAAGCCGCAAAGAGGCTTTATAATTTGCTAAGGCTACATCATAATCTCCTTGATTTTCGTTGAGGTTTCCAATATTATTGAATAGTGACGCTACTCCTTTTCTATCCCCAATTTCCTGCCGAATGGTCAAGGCCTTTTGAAAAAACTGAATGGCTAAATTGCTATTCCCATGAATGTCTTCCACTACACCTCGATAATTATGGGCATTGCCTTCTCCTTTTTTAAAATTTAAACTTTGCGCTAATATCAAGGCTGAATCCAAATAAGTACGCGCTTGTTTTGGGTTGTCAAATTTCAATTCCCAAGCCAAATCATTGAGTAGAATAACTTTATTGGTATCGTTTTTTGCAGCCTGTAAAATGGTGGAAAGACTATCGGTAAGTTGATTATCTTGTGCTAAAACGGGGACGTTTAAAATAATAAAAATGGCCATCCAAAGGAAATGACAAGTGCTGTTTTTTCTAAATATTTTAAAAAATAAATGCAAATAATTGATTTGAAATGTGCTTGTAGAATTACAGGAGTTCAAGATTACTAAACTTTTAAAGTTTAGTAATCTTAATTCCAAATTGATTTGAAATGTGTTTATAGCAGCTACTTTAATCACCAAGCTGCTTTTCTAAAATCAGGCAACTTGGCGACTAAAGTCGCCCCTATATTTTTAATTCTTCACTTTACCTTCTAATAAAACGACGCCCGAAGCTAGAAATTTCAATTCCTCCTTCGGTTCTGTAATCGCCGCAATTTCCTCCTCCGAAAGTCCTTCATCTTCCGCATAATGCCGCAATTCATCAACTGGCGTAACTTCTTTAAAAGCAATACCTTCCATCACCACTTCCTTGCCCGCACAATCCAATGGCATGAAAAAAGCATAATCTTTAAATTTAACGAAAATATCAGGTTGACCTTCTTGCACCAAATTCATCCAGCAGCCTTTTTTCTGACAAACAGATTCGATTTTTCCAGCAACTTTGACGTTAACGGTATCTATTTTTTCCAATTTTTCAAGGACACTACCGTAAGGCACTGCACCACTTTCTGTGATTACTTCACCGAAGGTTGGATTCCCTTTTTCAGAAGTTTCTTCATTCGGTGTCGGTGCGGAGTTGCAAGCTGTGAATAAGCTGATTGCTAATAATAAAAATAATAAGTTTTTAAACATGAGTTGTATTTTTCAGTTTATAATAAATGAATTCTATAGTAAAGCTCTCATTTCATAGAATGGACAAATTTAGGTATTTTTTTTGTTAAAGTAAATAGGCGTATTTCCGCTAAAAAATGGTCAACTGTATCTTTTTTTGTCAAAAACAGCTAAATTTTACCACATTTTTGTAAAATAATGGCTCACTCTTGCCCTCTTCCTCAAATTGCCTTAAATTTGAGCGAAATTTCGCTTAATAATAATTTTTATTAAGAAAAAGTAAAAACGATTCAAGAACTTGGACCACAATGCTTGTCCTTTTTCCTGCTAAAAAACTCAAAAAATAGTTCCGTAACTAAGGCTATGCACTGATTCTTTGAATTCTTTACCTTTTGTCATTTCGACCGAAGTGGAGAAAAGAAAAAATTACGGCGCATTAGACTTTATGAATACAGATTGTCGAAAATCAAAATCGGCTATTTTGTGTCCTATTGAGGCAAAAAACACAGGCAATGCCCCGCATTGACGAGTATTTTTAACGAAAAGAGGGTGCAAAAGAGTGATTTTGGGTTCGGCGAAGCTGCATTCATAAAGTCTATTATAGACCAAACTTATTGAATCGTTTTTACTAACCAAATTTTTAAACCACTTTTAATATGAATTTTCAACTGACAGAAGAGCAACATGCAGTAAAAATGGCTGCTCGGGAATTTGCTCAAAACGAACTAAAATCTGGCGTCATTGACCGTGACCGCGATATGAAATTTGCCACTGAGCAAATCAAGCAAATGGGCGAAATGGGCTTCATGGGCATGATGGTATCGCCAGATTATGGTGGTAGTGGAATGGACACGATGTCTTATGTCGTGGCGATGGAAGAAATTTCAAAAGTGGATAACTCTTGTTCCGTTGCGATGTCTGTCAACAACTCTTTGGTGTGTTGGGGATTGGAAGAATTTGGTAACGAAGAGCAAAAGCAAAAATACCTTACCAAACTCGCGACTGGCGAATGGCTTGGTGCATTTTGCTTATCTGAACCAGCGGCAGGAAGTGACGCAACCAGTCAACAAACAACTGCGATTGATATGGGCGACTATTATCTTTTGAATGGTACAAAAAACTGGATTACTAACGGTGGTTCGTCGCGTGTACATTTGGTAATTGCACAAACGGACGTGAGCAAAGGACACCGAGGAATCAACGCTTTTATCGTCGATACGGAGTGGGATGGTGTAGAAATTGGAGCGAAAGAAGATAAATTGGGTATTCGTGGTTCGGATACGCACACCATTATGTATAATGACGTGAAAGTGTCTAAAGAAAACCGCATCGGTGCAGATGGTTTCGGTTTCAAATTTGCGATGAAAACTTTGGCAGGTGGTCGAATTGGTATTGCTGCACAAGCGTTGGGGATTGCCGCAGGCGCCTACGAATTGGCGGTAAAATATTCGCATGAGCGGGAAGCCTTTGGTAAGCCAATTAGTCAACACCAAGCGATTGCATTCAAAATTGCGAGTATGGCAACAGATATCGAAGCGGCGCGAATGATGGTTTATCGGTCAGCTTGGCTAAAAGATGTACATCAGGATTATGTGGTCGCAAGTTCGATGGCAAAAGTTTTTGCTTCGGAAGTGGCTATGAAACATACCGTTGAGGCGGTGCAAATTCATGGTGGCTATGGCTTCGTGAAGGAATATCACGTTGAGCGATTGATGCGAGATGCGAAGATTACGCAGATTTATGAAGGAACATCGGAAGTGCAGCGAATTGTGATTAGTCGAAGTGTGTTGAAAGGACAATTGGAAGTGCCGGCCTATTTTGAAAATGAATTAGCATCGTAGTTTCAGGGAAAATCAAATAATTAACGATAAAGAAAAAGCCTTCATTTCTAATTTGAAATGAGGGCTTTTTTGCTTTTCAAATAAAACCTTATTTTTGCTAAAAAGAAATCATGATTCTACAACGATTTTTATTGCTTTTTAGCATGATATTGCTTCTTTCAGGTTTCTCTATTCCTGAAAAAGAAAATATTGCTGTTTACATTTTCCTCGGCGAAGAATGCGTCATTTCTCAACATTATACGTTGCAATTGAAAGAATTATATGCTCAGTTTGCCAACGAACACCTTACATTTAAAGGCTATTTTCCAAACCCTAATTCTACTCCCGAAAGCATTCAAAATTTCAAAGAAAAATATACGCTTCCTTTTGATTTAAAACTCGACAAGGCGCAATTACAAATGATGAAATTCGGTGTTACAGTTACGCCCGAAGTTGTCATTGTCAAGCCTGCTACCCAAGAAATTTTATATCAGGGAAGGATTGACAATACGTATTTTAAAGTTGGAAAACGGCGCAGAGTTACGACAACTTTTGAATTAAAAAATGCGCTGGAAAGTATTCAAAGAAGGGAGAGGATTGCCGTTCAAAAAACGGAAATTATCGGCTGCTTTATTACGCCACTCGACCCTAATTTCAAAGGAATTCCGATGTGTCAACCTGGTGGGTGAACCGATTGCGGGTTGCTTGTGCAACGTGTTCTTAAGTAGGCTTTGTATTTCACTATCTGAGAACACGCAGCACAAACAATCTGCAGCTCGTAACTGGCAACAAGTAACACGTCAATAAAAATTTACCTGCAATTTCACCCCAATTAATCGTGGCGGATTAATAGCCACTTGATTCGCAAAGATATACGATCAATCGTGCTGAACGTAAGTTGCATTCGTGAAGTTTTTGCCCCATAGCGCGATACCGAAGCGTTCATTTTTGGTAGAGATACCGATGCGCGCATTGATATAAATCAATATTTTATCAGTTGTTTTGAAGTCTACTCCGATGTTTCTCGTAAGAGTATTATTGGTCAAGCTACTTTCCAATGACGCTTCTGCATTGCCCGCAAGTGCTGCAACAAAAAGTGACATCGGTTGAATATCTCCATCAAGACAGTCACAACCTTGATAATATTCAATATTTTTTTCTTCGCGCGAATATCGCATGCCTACATTCAAACGAATGCGCTCAGAAAACTCATAAGACCCACTTAAATATGCGGCATAACTTTTTGAATCAATGAAACTATAATTATACGCCGTTTCCTCGTAATCTTCAGGAAGTGATACCGTCATATCGAAACCTTCCTGAATTTTATCTTCCCAAATCGGTACCATGTCTTCACGCATTCGTAAAGTATCAGAATTAGTTAACTGTTCATTCATCAAGAAAATACCACCGACATAAAAAAATCGGTTCTCACGAGGTGTTGCTATGGGCAATCCTTGAGTAAAAGCAGTCAGTTCAGTATTTCTTCCCAAACGTACCAACGTTCGCAAATGATGCATCGAAATCTCTTAAAAACGAAGATTCGCTACCATTATAAGAAGTGATAGAAGTCACTTGATGCACCTCATCTAATTGAACATTTACCTTGGCAACACTCCCATAATTTTGTCGATTGTAAAAGATG
Organism: Saprospiraceae bacterium; assembly: GCA_047629355.1. Lineage (GTDB taxonomy): Bacteria > Bacteroidota > Bacteroidia > Chitinophagales > Saprospiraceae > CAYUNA01. The sequence goes on from JBLHWU010000004.1 coordinate 46,232, forward strand.
TCTTCATTTTGAAACACCTCATTTTTTCTACCGTAACTCTTTGGTCAATCATAGGAGCATCCTCCGCATACGTTTTTATGGCTGTAAACAACTCTTTTTGGTTGTTTTTTAAACCAATTAGGAATACTCCTTCCGCTTGACTTATTGGTTCTGTTGTTGCCGGACTTAAATGTAAAGCACCTGTTGTTAGCTTCTGATTATTGCTCCAGTTTGTTCTACAAGCTCTTGTAAACAAGGTTTCTCGCTTTCTTTTTTTCTATTATAAAATGCTTCTCCCAACACATTTCTATCTTTATGTCTTACCAGTTGAACTATCGCCTCTCCCCTTTTATCTTCTTTTTCTATGCTCCCTCTTAATTCCTTGCCGTCTTCTGCAAACCATTCTTTTTCTGTTTCATTTAAGACGACTCCAAAGTTATCAAATAATAGTTTTTCAAACGATTTAAGTAACGGTAAAATAATAAGTCGTTTCTTTGGACTCTAAGTGAGTCGTCATATTGTTTTAATTTAAGTTCGCAAAATTCAAATTTACAACTTTTGACGCTTACTTTTTCCTCTCTTATCTTTTTACTATATTTTAAAGCAGCATAAAAAACTGATAATCAAAATATTACGAACTTAACAATATGTTTGTAAGAAAACCCTTCAGATGCTTAGTAAAACCGATTTAATAAGTTGGACCATAATGCGCCGTAATTTTTTCTTCTAAAGAATTCAAAAAATCGTTGCATAGCCTTCGTTACGGAACTATTTTTTGTGTTTTTTAGAAGGGAAAAGGACAAGCATAATGGCCCAAGTTATTGAATCGTTTTTACTTACTAATAAATTGGAAGAATTGTCTGTTTTAAATAGCATGAAATTGACAGATAAAGTGACGAAGGGAATGTTGATTAAGACGTTGGGAGAGTAATATTTTCGATAAGTCAGAAGTCAAACCACTACACTGTCAGAAGTCAGGGTGTTTCAGTTTGATTTCTGATAATAAATATGATTTGACCGCTGACTTCTTCTTCATCAATTATGCTAAATTATTTTCTCGTTTTTATTGGCGGCGGCTTAGGTAGTATGTGTCGCTATGGTATCGCACACTTATTGACAGACCATAAAATGACATTTCCTTTGGCAACCTTCATTGCCAATATTCTAAGTTGTCTGATTTTAGGATATTTAGTCGGTCTTAGTCTCAAAACAGAAGTTGGATATTATCACCGATTTTTACTGATGACTGGTTTTTGTGGTGGTTTTAGTACCTTTTCGACATTTTCGAGTGAGACTTTTCAATTGTTTCAACAAGGAGAAATTTTTCACGCCTTTTTAAATATAGCGATTAGTTTAATCGTCTGTTTAATTTGTATATTCTTAGGATTCAAAATAGCCGAATAAGACTTAGAATAAGCCAGCATATTCCTAGCAATACAAGTAGCTGAAGAACGCGAAATAAATAAGTTTATATTCTTGGAAGAGCCCTTTTATGCTTAGTTTTTGCTTTAAAACTGCCATTTACATTGATACAATGAGCATTTTTAAAGCGAAAAATATCCCGTAAAGAATCTATAGTTATTTTTTTCGCGTTCTTCAAGTTAATAACTCATAGAAAGCCCCCTCTCTTTATTTTTAAAGTTCGGTAGTAAAAACTACGTCCTTTAGGACGAGTTCTTTCAGTTGACTAATGTTTTGCTATTTTCGCGAGATGGGAAATAACAGAACGGGCAGTCAATGCACTTGATATTCGAATACTAAAAGGAGTCGTAAGCACAATCCACTTACACTTGAGTTACCCTCCGAAATTATCGGTGAGCGAAATTGTAAGACGTTTAAAAGGTCGCAGTGCACGAAAATTACTTCAAGAGTATCCTCATTTGAAAAAACGCTATTGGAGCGGACATTTTTGGGGAATTGGTTATGGAAGTTGGAGTGTTGGGAATATAACGGATGAAATGCTTAGTGCATATCTTGACCATCACAAAGACCAACCAAATGGTGATGAGAATTTCATTCTTGAGTAATTTCAATGAACTTGCAGTTTACTTCTTTAGTCGGCTTAAGCCGAAACCTGTGCGACTTTTAGTCGCTATTATTTAAACCTATGGACTTTTAGTCCATAGTATTTAGTTCTGCTTTTGTGTAAACCAATCCATCTTCCGCATCCTACCGCTATTAAAGCTATTACAAAATTAAAACAATTAAAATTATGGTTATTTCTCTACTCATTGCACTGGCAATGCAATTTTTTAATGCGCCTATTGTCCAAACATCGGAAGTCTGTTTTTTGAATAAAAATCTGTTAATTTCAGAAAACAACGACACTATAATCCATCCTTTTTAGCGAAATTATCAACCGCCAACCGATTCCATCCCTGAGTCTTTGAGCAATCAATTGTATTCTCTCGACCAATTTCACCGCGAAAAAATCTATTTGCACCTTGACCGCACTTTTTTCAAGCCCGGCGAAGCGATTTGGTTTAAGGCCTACGTGCGCGATGCCAACACCTTATTGCCAAGTCAAAAAAGTAATATTTTATACGTCGAATTCATCGCGCCTAATGGCAATACGGATAAAAAAATTAGGCTTTTTGTTACTGACGGCGTGGCGGCTGGAGACATTCAGTTGCATCCCGATGCTTTAGGTGGTCGCTATAAAACCAAAGCATATATCAACTGGCAGCGTAATTTTGGAGAGCATTTTGAGCGTGATATTACAGTGCAAGCCAGTATCTTACCCAATTTGCGAATGCAGCTTGACTTTCAACGAAAAGCCTATGGCGCGAGTGATGAGGTCATTGCTAATTTGGAATTGAAATCGTTAGAAAATAAACCTTTGAAAAAGCATCCATTCGATTATACGGTAAGTTTGGATGGACAACAAATTTTCAAGAAAAAAGGCGAAACGAATACTAAAGGTAAAGCCGAAGTCACTTTCTCTTTGCCCAAAAATCTCACCACCAATGACGGACTACTCAACATCCTGATTAGTTGGAATGGACAGACCGAATCTATCGCGCGCGCTATCCCGATTGTCCTGAACAAAATTGATTTGCAATTCATGCCAGAAGGAGGCAATATGATTGTTGGTTTGCCAAATCGAATCGCGTTCAAAGCCTTAAATGAATTTGGTAAACCTGCCGATGTTGTAGGGCAAATTCTTGATAACAATGGACAATTCGTCGTCAATTTTAAAAGCTATCACCAAGGTATGGGCGCGCTTGATTTTGAAGCCAAAGAAGGTGTAACCTATGTCGCAAAAATTACCAAACCAACGGGTATTCCAACCACTTATGATTTACCCAAAGTATTTTCAGAAGGCGTTAATTTGAAAGTAGAAAGCATTAACAAAGAATTTTTGACCGTAAAATTTAATTCAAAAGGCATCGAAAATGCGGACTTGGTCTTGCACAATGCGGGCGAAGTTTTTTTTATGCTCGAAAAACTTTTTCTGAAAAGAATCAATTCTCCAGCCTTTGGAAAATTCCCATTAAAAATGTGCGAGCAGGCATTACTCAATTGACTGTTTTTGATAAAAATGGTGTGCCAAAAGCCGAACGATTGGTCTTTTTACATCCGCATAAAAAATTGCACGTTGAACTAAAAACAGCTAAGCAAAACTACCTGCCGCGTGAGAAAGTAACGATGGATGTTTCCGTAAAAGACGAGGAAGGAAACCTCGCTGCTGGTCAATTTTCACTCGCCGTTGCAGACGACCAATTGCTCACTTTTGCCGATGACAAACAAGGCAATATTTTAGGGGTAATGTGGTTGGAAGCGGAATTGAAAGGCGAAGTCATAGCGCCTAATTTTTATTTTGAAAACAAAGAAAAACATCCCAAAAAAGACCAATTATTAGCCTTGGATTATTTGATGATGACGCAAGGTTGGCGGCGATTTGATTGGTCAAAAAAAGTCCAGACGATGGCGGATTTTGAGTATAAAAATGAGCGTCGAATAATAGGTGGAATTATCAAAGGTTATCAAGAAGAACCGCTTGCTGGAGTAACGATGAGTTTGCAGCATAATAAGGGTACAATCGTAACGGATTCTACGGGACGGTTCGTTTTTAAAAATCCTATTTTAGTAAGAGGACAAACGTTTTTGAAAATTAATAAAGGAAATTTAGAAAAAAAACAATGGATTCATGAATGGAAGGAAGACTACGTTTTTCGATTATTTGAACATCACAATTTTGAATTATTTTATGAGGCAAATGCGGACAAATCAACAAAATTATCAGGTAAAGTAATGGAAGCGGATACTGGTGAACCTGTTATTTTGGTTCGGTTGCTTTGTATAAAGATGGTAAATTATTCGCAGGTACAGAAACTGATTTTGATGGTGCTTTTCACTTTCTTAAGGTTGTTCCAGGAATATATGACTTCGAAGTTTCCTACGTTGGTTTTCCTACCAAACGGATAACAAATGTGCTGGTCATTCCAGAAAAGGATAATTATTTGAATGTGCAAATGACTATGGCAATTGATTTAAATGAAGTCATTGTTGTTGGTTATCAAGTTCCATTAACAGAACAGGATAATACCGTGCAGGGTACGACTTTAACTTTGGCGGAAATAAAACGTCATCCTTCTAGAGTGAATTCATGGTCTAGGAATCCTAAAGCTGCGGTGATTACTTCCAAGAAGATAAAAGGTCGTTCCGTTCGAGGCGTTAAGGCTTTAGGAGCATCGACAACTGGCATATCATCCGTTAAAGAGGGAGAATCATTATCTATTCGTAGTTCGCGCTCGAATGCGACCAATTATCACTTGGATGGAATTCGAATTTCTGGGCGAGAAATCCCTCAGCAGCAATGGGAAAAACAAGTACGATTGGCTGGTGGAACACCCGCTGCATTTGCGAATCAAGCGGCAATGCAGGAAGCACTCGCGAAAGATAAAAGGCTGGCAACCAAGTTAGATAAAGTAAATTATCGCTCGGGGCAATCCGTTCTTTTAAAAGGTAAACACAGTATTCAAAATAAAAATCTACTTTATATTTTGGATGGTAAAATTGTCAATAAGAAGGATATGGATAAGTTAAAATTTAATAAAATTAAGAACACCCAAGTATTGACTAAAGAAATTGCCATTCCGATTTATGGTCAAAAAGCGAAGTACGGCGTGCTGTTTGTCAATACAAAAAAAAGATCGGAAACATCGCAGCGATTGGCAGGCGAACGGCAGTTGAAATTGGTTTTAAATAAATTGAAAACGGAAGGGGAAGAGTTGTTCTTAGAATACCGTCAACAAGAACAGTTGTTGGGGGCAAAATTGCAAATAGGCGACGTTGATTTAGTCGATTTAAGCAAAAAAAATCAGACCTTGACAAGCCAGCGCAATCAGCATCAAAAGGTCATGCAGCAGCTTGGATTATTAGATAATATTTTGGGAACAAAGTCAGATAAGCAGGCGAAAAGCAAGCATTCTACCCTTTTTAATCAATACCAATATGCGCTTAACTTTAAAAATGGAACATACAATCCTCGCCAGTTTTACACCCCAAAATATACGGCTAAAACTCCACCAAAAGTGCGCGAAGATTTCCGAAAAACGATTTATTGGAATTCAAATATCGTAGCGGATGAAAATGGAAAAGCGACCGTTGAATTTTACAATTCTGATGCCTCGACGACTTTCAAAGCAATTGCAGAAGGCATTGGTTTGAAAGGTAGGATTGGGCGTGGTGAAATGACTTATTTTATACAACAGCAATTGGCCATGTTGGCAAAAATTCCAAGTAATTTAATCACGGGCGATGTGGTTGAAATCCCAGTGACCATTTCTAATAATTCTAATGAAAAAATGGTGGGAACATTGACGAGTAATATTCCGTCAGGTTTGCATTTATTAGATATTCCTGCTAAAAATTTGAAGTTTTTACCGAAAGAAAGCAAAACCATTTTATTAAAATACCAGATTTTGGATGAACCTGAAAAGCTGATTTGTCCATTATTTTTAATAGTCAAAATGGACGGTCGGATGAAATAAAGCAGCTGATTAAAATATCACCGCGCGGCTTTCCTGTGAATGAAGTATTTGCGGGAATTCGATGAAGGCAACCTTTAATTTAGCCGTCTTAAATCCTATTATAGGTTCGATGGAAATGACTTGTACTGTTTATCCGTCAATTATAGAAGAGGTGGTCAGTGGACTCGACCGAATGCTCCGCCAACCAACGGGGTGTTTTGAGCAAACATCAAGTAAAAATTATCCAAATTTATTGGTATTAAATTACTTAAAAGCAAGCAATTCTGACCAAAAAGAATTGATGGAAAAAGCCACTAATTATTTGGATGCAGGCTATAAACGATTGCTTGGTTTTGAAGTGAAAGGCGGCGGATTTGATTGGTACGGAAAGCCACCTGCGCACGAAGGATTGACTGCTTACGGACTGATGCAATTTGTAGATAGGGCAAAAATATATCAAGTTGAACCCGATTTGATTGACCGCACGGCAAAGTGGTTGCTCGGTCAGCGCGACGGAAAAGGAGGTTGGTTGAATTCCAAAAGAGCCTTACATCGCTGGCAGGGAATGAATGCAATTGCGAACGCTTATATTGTGTGGGCGATGACCGAAGCGGGATATGCTCCTAAAATTTCGGCTGAGATTAAAAAATCTATGGAAGAAGCAATTACTTCTAAAGACCCTTATTTACTGGGCTTGATGGCAAATGTGGCAAGTATAGCTAAAATTGATAAGCCCGAATTGTTAGAAAAATTATTGGCTGCTCAAAATTCGGATGGTAGCTGGACGGGTAAAACTACGAGCATGACGAAGTCGCAGGGTGTGAGTTTAACGATTGAAACAACAGCCCTATCGGTGTTGGCCTTGATGAAAAATGAGCAGGATGGAATCGCCTTGCAAAAAGCAATTTCTTTCATCGGCAATTCCAAAAATGGCTATGGATTTGGGTCAACGCAATCGACCGTTTTGGCAATGAAAGCATTGGTAGAATATGCTGCTTTTAGTAATAAATTTCAGGAAGCGGGCATGGTAGAACTTTTTATTAATGGAAAAAGAGCAGGAAAGAAAGAGTACTCAGCAAATGATAAAGGCGCAATTATTTTTAAAAATTTAGAATACTATTTAATCGAAAAATCAACAGTTAAAATTCAATTTTCTAAAACAAAAACGCCGTTGCCTTATGATTTGGAATTGACCTATACGACTAAGCAACCGCGAAATTCGGTGGCTTGTCTGGTGGATTTACAAACCAATTTGCAGAAGAAATTAGCTAAAATGGGCGAGAATATTCGCTTAACGACGATTTTGACCAACAAGGACAGCGAACCGATTCCAAATACAATCGGACTTGTTGGCATTCCTGCAGGATTGAGTGTGCAGCCGTGGCAACTCAAAGAAATGCAGGAAAAGAAGGTATTTGATTATTACGAAATAATGCCTGATGGCTATATCGCATTTCATTATCGAAGTATGGAGGCGAATGAAATGCGAGAGATTCACTTGGATTTGAAGGCGGATATTCCTGAGAATTTTGAAGCACCGGCGTCGAAGGCTTATCTCTATTATTGGAATGAGGCGGTGGTTTGGAATCAGGCGCAGCGGGTGAGGATTGAGTAAAATTCAAAGTTATGGCGCAAGTTTTTTAACACATAGCTGCACATAATATTTCAGATAGATACATAGCTTTTAGAACGCTAAAATAAGCCATGTTGCTATGTGTTAAAAAGAAAAATTAGATTTTATTTCAAGTAAAGTAAAGGCTTTAAAAATTTCACCCGTGCTATTTTTGACAGCACGGGTGAGGTTTTTTTGAGAACCAAAAGCAGGTTAAACCAACTCCTTTTTCGGTAACTTCAACGTCTTCAATAAATCATTCATACCAATATTTTCATCCTTAAATAAGGACTGTAATTCTTCCATAATGACCTCCATTAATCCACGAATTTGCGTCTCCGTATGATTTTCATTAATCGTCACGCGCACACCTGTTCTATGCAACGGCACACCGGGATAGATACCGATACTGGTATAAAACCCGCGTTCCATCAAGCGTTGAATCATTCTGAAACCATGTTCTTTCTTCCCAATACCAATGTAAAAAATGGGCGTTCTTCCTTCTCCCAATAAAGGCAAATCGTTCTGTTGAATTAATTCTCGAAACAAGGTCATGTTGCGTTCTAGTCCTTTTTGAAAACCTTCAATTTCACCACTCAAATGAATCTTGGCGGAAGCAATCGCCGCACCTAACATCGGTGGCTGTACGGGTCCAGAAAACATCAAGCTTGCCCCACACAATCGAAGCATTTCTTCTGTTTCTTTATTGGGACAAATAATTGCGCCACCTGCAGCTGAAAACGCTTTATTGAGAGAGGTCAATACAATCATTCTTTGATGTAAAGGCTCACCATTTAAGGCATAACCAATTCCTTTTTTGCCCATCCAACTCATGCCGTGGGCATCGTCCACGTAGAGGTTGAATGCCTCATATTTATCGAGTAATTCATGTAGCTCATTGATAGGAGCGAAGTCACCGTACATCGAATAAACGCCATCCGCCATATACCAGATTTTGCGATATTTAGTCTGTAATTTTTTAATGCGAGCTTCCAAATAATCAACCCGATTGTGGCGAATCATTTCAACATATGTGCCGTTAGCAATGGCTAACTTAGCGGCATTCTGTACACTTGCATGCACTTGATGGTCTAAAATAATCGCATCTTCTTTACCAATCAAAGTTGGAATGACGGACATGTGCCCAAGGGTGGTTGATGCCGATACGATGGTTGGATTCCCAAATAACTGAGACAGTAAATGTTCCAATTCTTGATATAAACTAAGGGAAACGTAGGCGCGGGAAGCGGAAAATTGCGTCCCAAAATTACGGGTAGCTTCAATAGTTGCTTCAATGAGTCGCGAATCTTTTTCGAGTCCGAGATAACTACAAGAAGCAAAATTTAAAACTTCTTTTTGGTGAAGTGTAATGTGACGTCCCGTTAATTGTTGGTCGTTAATCGTATTTTGTGTGATACCATACTTTTTTGCTTTTGATAAAATATCAAAAACCTGTACGACCTGAGGGGTACTTTTTTGCATAGTTTTTTTTTAGTTTTTACGCCTAAAAGAAAGTAATTGCCGATATTATCTTTCGTAGCCGTGTTTGTTCTATAAATAATTCCAATAAATTTAGCCTTTTTTTAATAAATTGCTAAAATACTTATTTTAAAAGTGATGCATATTTTTCTTTATCATTCAATATTTTCACTGCCTCTTTGATTTCTTTATCGTTCCGCAAACCAATCTGAATCTTCCCTTTTTGATAATAATAGCGACCGATAATTTCTTTTTCAATCATATTAATAATCGCGTCTTTATTCTTTTCCAAGTCCGCTTTTTTAGCCTCAATAATTTTATTTTCTAAAGTTAAAATATCGCTTTCAAAAACATAACCGTCATCCTTAGATTGTGCTTTCAATTTTTCCAATAATTTTTCACTATCGGTATCATAATTGAAATTTCGCTTTTCTAAAAAAGATAAAAAACCAGCCCAATCGGTAAAATGAAAGTCATCAATTTTACCAATACTTTCTTTACCTAAGATAAATTCTGTCACAAAATTGAAAACAAAATTCTTCTGGTCCAATACCGATAAAATATTCGATTTTCCATCTTTATCAATCTTCACATCAGGAGAAACACCACCGCCATCTAAGACAACTCTACCGCTTCGAGTCTTGAATTCTTCCCGCTTGTTATCGGGAATATCCGCTGGTTCGCCATCGTCATATTCAACGCTTTGAATACACCGACCGCTTGGAATATAGTATTTCGCAATCGTCATTTTTACCCGTGAATTATATCCTACATCGCGCGTATTTTGCACCAAGCCTTTACCATAAGACCGCTGCCCCATTAACACCCCTCTATCCAAATCTTGAATCACACCCGATACAATTTCAGATGCCGACGCCGATCCATTGTCAATCAAAACCGTCAATGGAATGTCTGCATCCATCACTTGATTCAAGGTTTTAAAACTTCTATCCCAGTCCTTCACTTTGCCTTTTGTCGTCACCACCAATTCGCCTTTATCGACAAATAAGTTAGAAATATTGACTGCTTCTGCCAATAAGCCTCCACCGTTGCCACGCAAATCCAAAATAACCCCTGCTAAGTTTTCGTTATTCGTTTTCAAATCTTTCAATGCCATGCCGACATTTCGACCCGCATCTCGCGTAAAAGTCGTCAATGCAATATAACCAACATTGTCCGAAACCATGCCCGTATATGGTACATTCGGCACACTCACTTCATCTCGTACCAAGTTGATTTTTAAATCACTCGACGCCCCCAATCGCTTAATGGTCAACTCCACTTCTGTTCCTGGATAACCTTTCAAAATTTCATTAACTTCTTCCGAAGATTTCCCTTTTGCCGATTTGCCATCAACTGCCAATAATTGGTCTCCCGCTTTCAAACCTGCTTTATCTGCTGGCGAACCTTCATACGGTTCAGTTATCGTAATCAAATCATCAATGATGCGAATCTGCGCCCCAATTCCGTTATATTTCCCTTCTGTAATATAGCGAAAACCCTCAATTTCTGACTCTGAAATATAACTCGTATAAGGGTCTAAAGACTCCAACATCGCATCAACTCCTGTCCGCATCAACTTTGCAGGGTCGAGGTCATCTACATAATAGGTATTGACTTCTTTGTAGAGATTGGTGAAAATTTCAATATTTTTTGCAATTTCAAAATACTTCCCGTGGTCGTTATTCATGGTCGTCGAAACGGCAAAAAATAACACCGCCAACAATCCCAATAGTTTGAGTGAACGGTTTTTGTTCTTTCCTTTTTTCATGGTCGCAGTTTATTTTTTAAAATAGACGGTAAATATAATTAAAATTCATCAATTGTCTTAAATGCTAAAATAGCTTTAACTTATTGGCAATGATAATTTAATATAGGCTGCAAAAGCCTTTCCAAAAATAGGAAACTTGCTGATACTATGGCTTCGAAACGTTTTTCCGCAATCGCTCATTTACACAACGCACGGCATCTTGCAAGGCTTGGCGTTGGTCAGGTTCGAGCGTAATCGTTCGTTTATATCCTTCGTAATTTACCCGAATTTTTGCCACTCGCTCATTCTTCAAAATATGGTAAACTTCCAACGGAATCACCAGAGTATGTTGGTACATCCACATAATAATTTCCTTATTTAACTCGGCGCGATCAGTCACGTTGTAAATATTAATCAACTGTCCATTTTCCAGTTTAAAATAGACATTAGAGCCGTTTTTAATATTTAAAAACTGATGCTCGACAACGACTAAGGATAGAAAGAATGACCGAATATTGTCCGTACTTTCTGCATAGCTAAACACCACTTTTGCCTCATCCGTCAGGTTCTTTCCACCAAAATCTTCGGCAATGTTTTTTGTCGGTACCATAAAGCCAATTTTCATCGGCAAGGTCGCAATCATTCGCGTGCTGTCAAACTCATCTAGCGTATCCAAAGCCAAAAAGCAAGGCTTTGGAATCGAATCGGCTGCCTCGGTCTGACCTTGTATTGTTAAAAAACTGAAGAGGAAACACAGACCTAATAATGGAAAAATTTTGTTTATCATGAATAACGGAATCTATAAGTGAAAATGTTTAGGAACGAGCAAATAATAGGGAGTTCCTCAGTGTAAAGGTCGGAAATTACTACAAGAATAAGAGAATTAGAATGGATTCTGTTTAATAAACAGACTTTTTTTATTTTTTTTTAACTTTATTTTGCTTTTTGATTCCCTTTTATCAGGGATTTCAAGAAAAAATTAATTCAATCGTTTAGATTTCGTCCAAAGTCATCTTTAGCGTCGCAAGCTGTTTTAAACGTAGTATATTCTTCCTGTAAGTCTCTGTATTGTTGAGCACCAGCCTGATTTTCTCGAAAAAGGAGAAGTGCCAAAATGCCAAATATTAAAATGCCAATGGCCAAAAAAACACTACAAAAAATTGATTTCTCCCCTGCCTGTTGCTTCTGAATTGGCGGTTTTTCTGGACTTTCAGCTTCTGCCTTTTTCAAGTCATCCAGATTTTTTTTTAGCAAACCTTTTGGCGGCATCAGGGAATCCCTCTGGGCATATTCTTCTAAAGCTTCGACGGATAAATTCAAGGTTTCTTGTATATCGGAGTAAGCGAGTGCGTAATTCATCACGATTTTTTGCTCGGCGGGCGATGCTAAGACAAGCACGTATAAT
>JBLHWU010000005.1:0-54108 GCA_047629355.1 Saprospiraceae bacterium
AAAAAGATAGGCTACTCCGAATTTAAACTAAAAAAACTTGGTAGTGTAACAAATGTGCACCACCATTTATTGAAAAAGTGATTTATTACCGTGTAAACGAAGGTTCTTTTAAGTTTGAGCAGCAAGAAAATCGTAAGATTTTCGAACTTCAAAAAACACCGTGCGCGTTGCCTACGGCAACGCGGGAGGGGTATTAAGGGACAAAAACGATTTTTGCAAAATCGTTTTTGTCCCTTAAAAATCCCTTTGATAAACAAAAGCACCTAAGCTGTAAAAGTGCACATTTGTGGCACTACCAAAAACTTGAACATAGAGTGATAGGAAAATAACGGAAAAAGATACTTTTTAGATGTTCGATTAATTGTGCCCAGGTACTTACGTCGGAAGAAAAAATAAAAAAAGTATTTTGACATTATTTTTCAAGAAGATTAAATTAAGGAATGCGAATTAAATGGCTAGAATTTTTGACTTGACTAATAAATATCGGAAGCAAATTGCTCAAAATTAAGAAACTGTTTCTGAATATTTTAACCTAAAAAAGCGCAATGAGAACCAACTCACCGCGCTTTTATTATAAATAACTGTTTCTTTTCATTTCAATTATTCCACCAACATTCGCCGCGTTTCTCTCCAATCGCCACTTTCCAATTGATAAAATAAAACACCCGTTGCTAGGAAATCAGCTTTTTGCAAAATGATTTGGTGATATCCTGCATCCAAGTTTTCAGTAATTACTTTTACCACTTTTCCAGTGACCTCGAAAATGGTCAAAGTCGTCGGATTTGCTTCCGCAATTTCAAAGCCAATCGTGGTTTGTTCTCGGAATGGGTTTGGTGTATTTTGGTACAGCACAAAACCATTTTCCAACGACTCCGTAAACTGTAATTCAATATCCAACAATTCCACTTCCCTACCATCCGTTGACCGATAAGCTTCGGCAGCCGTATAGTCAGAACCAATGCTCAAAAGGTCACTCAATCGTCCATCTTTCAAGGCAGTGATTTCCAATTCAAACACATTTTGACTGGTTTTTAAATCAATCGCTTGACTCACATTCCAGCTATTTGTTAATACGCCTTCTGACATTTTCGCAAAACCAAAATGCTTGTTTTCAACCAATTGATTGTCACTTACACCATTGATTTGAATTGCATTTTTATCAAAATTCAAACTAAATTGAAAGCCTAAAAGTGATTGATTGTCAACAGCTTGCACTGGAATACTGTATATTTGACCTGCTTTTAAATTCAAGTCTGCTGTTTTCAATTTCAACATTCCTGTAAAGCTACGGTCGTCAGTACTTAACAAACCATTTGTGGAAGCATTGCCATTGATATCACCGATTTTGACTGCAATAAAATTAGCAGATATTTCATCTTCTACTAAATTGTTATAATCAATAACTTCTGGGAAATTTTCTGCCCAAGGATTGTTTGGATTTGGAAATTCATAAGTCGCATCCACAAATCGCCATGCTGAATTGTTATTAAAATCATCGCTGATGTACAAGATTAATTTTCGCAATTCTACCAAATCTAAAGTCGTAATGGTCTGTGAATTATTCGCATCTGCTGCAATCATTTTATACGGAGAATCCAAGGCTGCAATATTCAAAATGTGTCGACTAATCTTCACCAAATCAAAGGTCGAAACGCCGTTCAATGGTTCGTCATTTTTGGATGGTGTAACGGTGTAATCACCACCATTTTCCATATTTTCAAAAATAAATTGACCGTCAAAATCTGTCATTTGCGTGGTATTCATAGAGCCATTGACTTCCACCGTGCTGTTTTCCAGCATTGAACCTTGAGTCGTACTAATTGAACCCGAAATTAATGGATCGTCATCACAGGTCCATTGGTTATCCTGAACAATGATGAAAGTCTCACAAATACCTTGATTTCCAGCTTCATCAGTTACATAAATATTGATGACGATTTCTGTAAACAAATCAACTTGGTAGCATTCGTAGGTTTCGCTGGTAAAGGTTGTATCGGTTGAAAATGAAAATGTCAAGTCCCCTTCGCAATTATCGTAGCTACCCGCGTCGAAGTCAGATGCCCAGACCGTAACCATGGCATTTGAATTTATTTCGATAACAATTCCATCTTCACAATACGCGGTCGGTGATTTGCAATCTTTAATGCAAACTTCAACTGTTTTAACTGCCATATTTCCGCAACCGTCTTCTACTGTGAAGGTTACATCGTGACAACCAACTGGCAGATTTTTTTCAAATAAACCAGTACCAGTCAAATCGATTGTATCATTTTGGAAATAATCTACTTCATAAAATGCCACCAAACCATTGGTGCAATTGTCATCTAAAGTATAAATAATTTCCGCGATACCAGTTAAACAATCTTCGTCAATAGAACAGAATTCATACTCATCTTCGATATCAATCGTCGGTGCAACACCGTCCGTGATTTTGATAATTTGTTGATAGCTATAATGACCATAATTGCCGTAATCAGTATTAAACAAAACAAATCCATCTTCTACTGTTCCCAAAACAATCGCCGTTTCTTCATCATCAAAAGTACACCAGTTGATGATTTCATAAGTTCTCACAATCTTAAAACACGCACTATCATCAGAAATCGCGAATAATTGGTCGCTGTAAGAAGTTGCAAACAAGTCGCAACCTGCATTTAAAACTTCAACGTCTTGTGCATCGTAATCCTCGCCACAGTCTCCGTAATAATTAGGTGGGAAAACGATTTCCCAGCTATGTAAAGGCACAACCGAAATAATTTGCTGACAAAGACTAGAAGTATTTCCGTCAGAATCAATCGCTTGAAAAGTTCGAATAATTGCTCCTTCTCCGCAGTTATCAACTGAACTAATCACTGGAAAATAGTTTAGAAAAGCATTACAATTATCGGCAAATGTGGCCTCCCCATATAAATTATCCATAAAAGTATGGTCCGCTAATTCTGAATCAACAGGTACTTCTTTGCAGTCAATTTGCACATTTGGTGGTGCGATACAGGTTGGGTCAATTTTATCATTTATGTTTACTTCAACCATACAATCGTTGCTGTTTCCATTACAATCATACACCCGCAAGACCACCATTTCAGTATCGTCCAAACAAGTAAAGAGGATTGATGATGCAAAAGTAAAATCAGGCTGATTCATTCGTTTTACTTCAAAATCACAAACACCACAATTATCATGACTACCATCGTCAAAAGTTTCTGCAAAAACTTCTGCTTCTCCCAAATTGGTTAGATTAACATCTGTAATTTCATCACAAACGGGCGTTGGTGGCGTCAAATCTGCTACTGTAAAGGGAATATTCAATTCTGATATATTGCCACAATCATCAATCGCTTCAATGGTAAAAATATGCACACCTATAGATAATCCTGGCGATGGAATATTTCCACCTTCCGCACCATCGACACCATTGGTATAAACTAATTCACCAATTGACGTAAAAATGCGAATTTCAAAACCGCTACAATCATCTGTAACCGTTGGCGGCTCGACAAAATCAGTGGATTTACACTGATTAAAAGAACTGCCCTCATTTCCGGCATTCAACGTTTGCGGAAGCGCAATAATTACTGGCGGCGTGGAATCTAATACTTTAATAATCTGTTCGTTATCTTCCCCTTCATTATCTGGAGTCGTGATAATTTCACCAGAACACCAACTTAAAACTGTCCAACTTCGCACGATTTTCAAACCACTACAAGTCGTTAAAGTATCATCTGAATAGTTGTAATTAAATGGACAATAAATGCCACTAATTCCTTCTGGAAGACCGCTACCTGTTGTTGACAAAGAGTTGGTTAATTCAGTTGGATTTGTGATGTTAGGGAAGTTAGCGTAATCATTGCAATCCAAAATAATATCAGATGGAAAATCAACGACATTTGGGCTAATCAGTACCAAATTTTGTTGGCAAATATCTGATTGGTTGCCATGAATATCCGTTGCAATCCAACTTTTCACAATAGAAACGCCATTAGTACAAATGTCATCATTATTGACTACTTCATCTACCAAAATAACGCTCGCTATGCCGCAATTATCCGTTGCCAAAGGTGGAGGAAAATTGCTAATATCAATGTCGCAAAGAATTTCAGATGGCGTAGTAGAACAAGTGATAAATGGCGATAATTTGTCTTCAACGGTAATCTCAGTCCAGCAAGAATTACTGTTACAAAAGCTCGTCACCTTGCCCGTTAAAGACTCACCAACATTCGCACAACTGACCGTATTTCCATAAGAAATACCCGCTCCGTTAGTAATATTGACTATATAATTATCATTATTGGCATCAATTCCCGTCAGCAACATCATCGGCGTGACGATACTTAGCCCATTGGAAAATTGAGACAAACTGACTTGCACCAAATCATCACACGAAAGCGTCGTATTTTGTAAGCGCACCTCAAATTCATCGGTCCCCATCAATCCACCATTATCCGTTTCCGTTACGGTCAATAAATATGGGCCACTTCCAGCTGAAGCCGTCCATTCTACCGTTGCTGTTGCAGCAGTTGAATTGGTTAAAATACCACCACTGCTCAGCGTCCATTGATAGGTATTGCCAGCGGTAAAAGGAGTCGCATAATCGACGGTTGCATCAGGACAAACAACGCTCAAACCATCAATTTCAGGCATGGGCATTACATTATTGGCAACAGTGATTTGGATAGTAAAAAACATAAATAAAACAACACTCAGCAACGAGCATTGAGCCCTTCCAGTGGAAGGAGTTCTAATAACTTTGTAATTCATGGGAATCGGTAATTTTTAGTTAAAGATACAGGCTCGGTTACCCTGTATTTCAATCCATGATTTAAAATAAATGTGTAGTTGTCTAATGATAAATGATGAATTACAAATGCTAAACAGGCAAAATAAAACTTAGTTATTCAATTCATAATCAACATGATACAAATAATACAAATGTTGCTTATCACAAATTCATCATTTTTTATTTATCATTCATCATTGACAAAACATGTAGTTGTAGCTCTTTTCTTGAAATCAAAACGATGTTTCTTGTAGTAACTTTTTGAACCCGACCATCCCTTTAAAATTGGGAAATTTTAATGTTTTTTTTCTTGAGACTTTAAAAAATAAGAGACTGGAAATAGTTTCTTTTAGGACGGTAGACTTTAGTCTACCAAATCTTAATATCAAAAATTGCAATGAAAAATAATTCATCAAAATATTAGGTATAAGACTAAGTAACGGTAAAAAAAATAGCCATTTATTTTGCCTAAATCTTCAACTGCATACTTTCCATTGTCAATTTAGGGCTTTAGAAAATAATAACCTAAGCATTCTAACTCGTCCTTTTTCCTTTTAAGAAATCTAAAAAAAGTCTCAAGTAACTAGTTATGCTCACTTTTTTTAAATTACCTCGTTATTATGCGCAGTTTGTTAATTTCTAAACCCCTTAAAAAAAGGTTTTCTCATAATATATAGTATTCTTCTTTTATCCCTGATTACAAATTATAAAATAAAACATTATAAAAATAGTTTAATTTAAAAACCTGTAATACTGTGTGTTACCTACTATATTTCAAAAATGAATCCAAAAAAAATAATATATGTACCATATTTGGGTTAATTTTAACATGTATTTTTTTTACTATATTTTAAACGCTGACAACGTGACAGAAAGAAAAATAAGCAGTCGATTAAATATTTATTTATTTTTAATTAAAAATTTAGAGTTAGTAGTCAATGCATCTTTTTTAACTAAAGTCATCAACCCGTAAACTGCAAAGCAAGTAATCGTCCCCAATAAATTAGCAGAAAACAAATCACCATATTTCCCATCAAATAAGGTCAATTGCGCCGGCCAACAACCCATCGCGAGACATCCACCAAACAGCATTCCTGTCACAACAACTAAGACAAAAGTAATCTTCGGTACTTCTTTATTCCAAAATAAAAATATCGGTGCCAAGCCAATTACCATGGTCCCACTTATCGTGGTAGCGGATAAAATTTCTGCATTAAAAAATATAGGAATCGTTCCCAAAACAGTCAAAATCACCATTGCCCAACGTCCTTTAGAAATGCTAATGTTTTCTTTTTTACCTAAATCAACGACTGCCAATTTTGAAAAGGAAGCAAAGGCAGAGTCCAATGTCGAAGCCGCTGAGGTCACCATTATAAAGTTCATCATCAACATCATCGCTACGCCGAACGCCTGACTCACCCCCACTGCCGCCTGTCCTTCCATACCTTGAAATTGCGCATAAATTCCCACAAAACTAAAGAGTAAAATGCAAACCCCACCAATCCAAGTCGCCCAAAAAAAGCTTTTCAAGGTCGTCTTTGGCGTCCCAATAAATCCTCTATCCGTCAAAACAGGGTCGTGAAACGGATAGCTAAAAACTTGTATCAACGCCACAAATGCGAGATTCAAACCACCTGCTAACGTCCATTCCCCCGATGCGACAAATTTGCCAATATCGCCGCCTTCTTTTGGTATTAAAACCCCCAAGATGATGAATAACAATAAGCCAAATAGGACCATTTGAATCAAATCCGTCAGTAAGGAACTTTGTAATCCACCCTTAATCGAATACGCTAACGTCAGTCCTGTAAACACCAAAATTGCCGTAAAATAAGAAATCGAACCAGCGTGTCCAAAGTACGACCCAATCACCATCGTATTCGACCAGACTTCATTAAATAACCGAAATCCAATCAACAAGGAGAACAACATCACCGCCTCGCGCCCAAATCGCTTCTGCAAAAAATGATGAATACTCAAAAATCCGCCCTTTACCCGCATCTGATAAATTATCCAACCTGCCACCAAAAATGACAGATAATACAAGGCATAAGCCACGCCTCCGACGAAGCCAAAGGATAGCCCCAGATTTGCTGCATTTGTGATAGATTTCGCGAAAACCCACGAAATGACCAAGCTACTCGTGAGTAACCAAAAACCAGGTTTTTTATCGCTTTTCGTTGCTTTAAAAAACTCGTCTTTCGTCTTCGATAACGGCGCAATAAGGAACAAGAGAAGACTCATTCCAATGATTAAAATCCACTGCCAAGTTTGTACGTCCAAGATTTGATGATTGATTCGATTATCTCAATTATTTCGATTATTTCGATTGGCGGGATAATCGAGAAAATCCAGCCAATCGAGAAAATCAAATTAATCCTGCCACCAAACAGGAAAATTCACGCTGTTGTCATCTGTTGCGCTCGCGGCGGCATTAAAATTTGTGCTATTCAAAGCCGCTTCATCCGTCGGATAAGGCAAGCGAACAGGTATCAAACCATCGTTCAGACTCGCGGCAATTGTCTTTAGTTGCGGGAAGCCGGTGCGTCGATATTCAATCCAACCTTCGTAACCGTTTGTGATATTGGACAGCCATTTTTGTGTTACAATTTGTTCAATTTTATCAGCACCATTGTTGCCATACGCAGCATTACTCAAAGTCAGATAATCATCTGCCATGGACGTTTGCCAATATTCAAATGACTGAATGACACCCAACTCATACAACTCTTGGGCATTCGCTGAAATCAAGCCTTTTTCAGCAGCTTCTGCGAGTAAAAAATGAGTTTCCCAAGCCGTCAAATAATTGGCATCCAAATCGCCTGTATTGCTTCTAAAAATAGTGCCGCCTAATGAATAATCTGCTACTGAAATAGAAGTTACCGAAGCATCAGGACCATTCAAAAAACCTGCGTAAGCCGTTGGGTCATTGCCCGTTGGTTGAAAGAAAATAGCTTCGCGTGGGTCGTTCAAATTAGTCAAAATTCCCTCCATCGTTTCAGACATGATGAAGAGGTTAAAATCCCCATCTCGAAGGTTCGCCATTCTAAAATTGTTAGGTTGAACGTTCGTGAAATTATAAATAGCATTGTCGGCATTTATTTTAATAAAATTACCATCATCAAATATTTTTTGCAAATCAACAGCAACATCTTGCTTAGCTGAAACACGCATCAATGATTTGATTTTCAATGAATTAGCAAATTTTATCCAATTCCCTAAATTGCCATTGTAAAAAATATCACCATCCAAAGCAATCGCGCCGGTATAGCTTTCCATTGCTAAAATCGCTTTGTCCAAATTGTCCAAAATTCCGTTTTCCGCAAGGTAAATATCCTCCTGTGCATCGTACTCAGGTGTCACATTTCCTTTCTTTCCATTCAACGCATTGAAGTACGGAACGTCGCCATACATATCCGTCAATGCAGCCGTCGTATACGCTTTCATCACCAAGGCTGGACCTTCATAAACTGCTGCCGCTATGTTTTCACGAGACTTGTCTATAATGATTTCGTTGTTCCGCAAATTAGTGTATAAAATCACCCACGGATTGCCGCCAAACTGTGGTTCAGTCAAACTATGTCGGTCAAATAAATTGAAATCTATCGCCGTCATGTATTGTCCCAAAAGGTCCCCTGCTACGTAGCCTTCATAGGACATTTGTTCGCCATAATCGAAGAGAATATTACGTAATAGAAGGCTTGGTTGCACGTCTACGGGTGCGTTGGGGTTGGTGTTGATATCCTCAAAATCCTTGGTACAGGAAGTGATGAAAAGTAATGTGAAAAATATATAAGTTATCTTATTCATTGTTGTTATTTTAAAATCGTGTTAAATCATGGTGATTTTAAAAATCACTATGATTTTTTTACAAAAAAATACTTAAAAATCAACGCCCAAACTCAGTCCAAAACTCCGCGTCGTCGGGTAAGACATATCCTCTACCCCACTCACAAAATTCTGTCCTTGCACCGCCAATTGTTCTGGGTCAAAATGTGGAATGGAGGAAACAGCAAACAAATTTTTACCGACTAAAGCGATGCGCACATTTTCCAAATTATTAAAAATCGTATTGCTCAACGCTTTTTTATTTAAGGTATAGCTCACGCTAAATTCTCGCAATTTCAGGTAACTCGCATCGTAGGTATTGTTCTCCTCGTGGTTTCTATCGTAGAAAGAACGGTAGAAAGTTTCGGCTGGAATCGGCGTTGTATTTGGTGCATAAACAGGATTTTCATCCGTGCCTGTATTCACTACGCCGTCAATGATAATGCCCGCTTCAGGACGGTCGCCAGTCTCTGCCAATTGTCCGCCTACCCCAGCTAGTGCTTGGGTACGAGACACGATTGTACCGCCTTGTCGCCAATCGAAAGTGAAGCCTAAACCGAAGTTTTTATATTTGAATTGATTGGTCAAACCGAGTATAAAATCAGAGTTATAATTACCTAATTTAATCAAAGTATTATCCACAATGAATTTACCATCAACTGTCACGACAAATTCGCCCGCTTCGTTCTTTTGATAACCCGTTCCCCACATATCACCGATGCGATCGCCTTCGCTTACTTGATACCAGACTCGTTGATTCACATTGTCATAAACACCTGAAAACCCGAGAGTTAGCACTTCCGTTTCGTCAGGTAACGACTCCACCGTAGAGACATTTCGACTAAAGTTAAGTGAAGTATTCCAGTTAAAATCCTTGGTTCGAATTGGACTAATGCCCATCATAATTTCTACCCCTTTTGACCGTACAGCACCACCATTTCTAATCTGCTGCGTATAACCTGAAGACAAGGCGATTGGCAAGGATAAAATCTGATTTTCAACCAAAGCATCGTAGTAAGTTAAATCAAAATTCAAACGGTCATTGAAGAACCGAACGTCTGCACCAATTTCGTAAGAAGTCGTTTGTTCGGGTAGCAGATTTGAATTTGGAATAAAGGTTTGGTCACCAAAAGTTGGCTGCCCATTATACGGTGTTTGTGGTTGAAAAACACCCGCCGTTTGGTAAGGGTCGGTATCGTTTCCAACTTGCGCCCAACTCGCCCGAACCTTTACAAATGACACCACTTCTGGCAGTTCAAAAATATTGGATGCCACAAAACTCGCGGAAACCGATGGATAGAAAAGCGAAGTATTATCAGTAGAAGTTGGCGTCGCTAAAGCACTTGACCAATCATTGCGTCCGGTTACATCCACGAATAAAAAGTCTTTATAACCTAATTTTAAAAGTCCGTAAACACTGTTAATTTCCTTTTCGGAAGTCTGTTCAAAAATTTCTAAAGGAGACGCTGCATTGGATAATTTAAAAATGCCAGGTTGTGCCAGAGACAAGGCTTGAATTTGCGAAGTTGACGCATTTTGATTCATTTTATTGCCACCAACGGATAAGTCAAAACTAATATCACCAAAGTTCTTCGCATAGTTCAACAACAAGTCCGTGTTGATTTCTCGATAAAAAACGTCGTGTTCCGCATAGCCCCCATTTTTAAAACGGTTAGTTGAAAATGCGCGACGAAATTGACGGGTTTCATCCGAATAATCCATTCCGCTGCGAAAAGTCAATGACAAGTGCTCTGTCATTTCATAACTCGCAACAACATTTCCAAAAATACGGTCGCGGTTGAAGGAATTTCGATTTTCTTTTAAAATAAGATACGGATTGTCAAAAAACGTATAATTAAAAGAATACTGCTGTACATCTTCCAAACCCGGCTGCCAATAATCTTTCAAAGAATTCAAATTACTCTGCCGCCCCAACCAAGCAACTAGCGAATAATTAATATTTTCAGAACCATACCCATTGGCAGGACGGTTGTCACTTTTTGAATTGACATAATTAATCGCTGTCGAAACTTTCAACTTTTCAACTGGCTTAAAACTCAATCGTGCTGCTGCCGTTTTTCGTTCTAAATTCACTCCAGGAATCACTGAATTGCTATTCACATCCGTAAAGGACAACCGATAATCCCCTTTGCCGTAACCTCCTGAAAATGCCAAATTATTAATCGTGGTCGTTCCTGTTTCGTAGAAGTTTTTTAAATTATCAGGATTGGAGACGAACGGCGTTGGCTGAATAGGTGCGCCACCGTGCACAGCTACATCACCGCCTCTAACTACCTGACCATCAGGCAATACAACAGGACTATCGAATTGAGAAACCAAATTACCGACGTCCAATTCTGGCCCATAGCTGTAAGTAATATTATCATTTGTACCTCCGCCGAGTCCGTCTACAAATTCAAATTCGCCGCTGTTACCTTGACCGTATTTATTTTGAAATTCAGGCAATTGAAAAACACTTTCCACGAAAGTAGTTGAGTTAAAACTCACGCCCAAACCTTTCCGTTCCGACCCATCTTTGGTATTGATAATAATGACGCCATTCGATGCGCGCGTCCCGTATAATGCAGCCGCACTTGGTCCTTTCAATACCGAAACCGAAGCAATATCATCAGGATTCACTTCCATCGCGCCATTTCCAAAATCAACCTCTTGAAAACCTGCTGCTGTCGAGTTGGTCGCATTCAAAATCGTTCGGTTATTAATTGGAATGCCATCGACAACAAAAAGTGGATTGTTATTAGCAAATGAGCCTTCCCCACGAATCGTAATTTTTGAAGTAGAACCGATACCCGTTGCGCCTCGACTGACAGTGACCCCCGCTAATTTTCCAGATAAATTATCAAGAAAATTAACCGATTTCACTTCATTGATTTCAGACCCATTAATTTGCTGAACAGCATAACCCAAACTCTTAGAAGACCGCTCAAAACCGAGAGCTGTGACGACGATTTCCCCTAAGAGTTCATTATTCGTGAATAGTCCAATCCTAAGAAAATCATCATTAGAAACTTCAACAGAGACCGCCTTATAGCCAATATACGCAAAGCTCAAAGCTGCAGGTAATTTTTCTAATTTCAAATTAAATTTCCCTTCTAAATCAGAGACGGTTCCTTCGCCTGTTGCCTTTTCAAAAATGGTTGCGCCAGGTAATGGTTCACCTGTATCAAAGTCACTTATAATACCTTGAATCACAGTATTTTGCGACCAAGAAAGGCAGGTTGTAAAAACCAATAAAATGGTTAGAATTTGTTTTAACACAATTGAATTATTTAGTGTAAATTATTTAAAAAATGGTGTACAATCTACAGCATTTGTTTAATATTAGGGACGTACCCTTGTGGTCGCCCAACCATGCATTGGGCGACCACAAGGGTACGTCCCTACGTTGAACAATAGAAAATTGCACAAAAAGATGGTTAAAATATGGAAATTTATTGTAAAAAAAGGACGGGTGGTCCCCGTCTGGAAAGGTTATTCTTCAATAAAAAAAATGATAAAAATGATATGCTAAAAACCTGCTTTATTTGAATAATATTTAGCAGGTTTTGAATGCTATTTTTAAAAGAAAAATCGTCCGAAAGCTGATTTAAAATAGTTTGAAAACTATCCGCATCGTTGGCGTCCCTTGCTATTTTTAAAAAATAAAAATTAGCACTAATTTTGTTCTGAAAATACTTTTTTAACGTAAAAAAAAGCTGATTGGTTTGCCAAGGAAGACTTGCGAATTCAGTTTGATGGAACGCAGTTTTTTGAAAACCTAATAAATAGACACCGCCGTTTTGAGTTGACCCAATAACTACTTTTTCCTCCTTTACAACAGAAGCGGCTTCTCGCAATAAATTAGAAGAAATAGAAAGACAATCATTCCCAATTGCGAGAACATTATCATAACCTTTTTCAAAAACCTGCGTCACCGCATCCGTAAATCGCTGTCCAAAATTATCGCCGTTCTGTTGATTTCCAGATACGACAATAATCGGTAAACCTGATTTCCTAGCAATCGACTTCACTCGCTTATTTAGCAACGACGCAACTTGGCAATTGCCTTTGAAACTTAGGCAAGAACCAAATTTTTTTATTTGTGCTTCTTCTTTCTCACTACGAATGAAGACTAAAATCGCGGTATTGTTATTCGATTTCGACAAAAAAATGTGTTTTTTTTTTAGTATTTTATTGATAAAAACAGCTGACTTGTAAACAGTTAAGTAATACGTGATAATTAGTAATTACTTTTTGTACTTTTCATAAAAAATGGCAGTTTTAAGCGTCAAAAGTATAAAAAACTAATCGAATGTGTTTGTCCGTAGAAGGACTTTCAAAACAGTTTTCGGGTTTTATGCCCTACATTACCAAAATGTACTTTAATATTCTTATCTTTGCGCCCGATTTCAAGAATCCAATTGATAAAATGTTTCTACAAATAGCATTTTTTAATAAAAATTAAGCAAAAACGCATAGATGAGGACTAAACTTTCGCAGTTCAAATTTGACTTTGATGAGAATCTAATTGCACAATATCCTGCTGACTACCGTGACGAATCGCGGATGATGGTGCTGCATAAAGATACGGGTAAGATTGAACACAAGATGTTCAAAGACATGATTGATTATTTTGATGATGGTGACGCCATGATTTTTAACAATACGAAGGTTTTCCCAGCTCGTTTGTATGGTAAAAAAGAAAAGACCGGCGCAAGAATCGAAGTGTTCTTGTTGCGACAGTTGAATGAAGAGCAGCGTCTTTGGGATGTATTGGTTGACCCTGCCCGAAAAATTCGAGTAGGTAACAAATTGTATTTTTCTGACAAGAATGATGAGGATATTTTGGTTGCTGAAGTAGTAGATAATACCACTTCTCGCGGTCGAACGATTCGATTTCTATATGAAGGTACGGATTCTGAATTTCAAGATGATTTGGCAAAATTAGGGAACACACCCCTACCAAAATACTTGAACCGAGGTGTCGAACCAATTGACAATGAGCGTTATCAGACGATTTATGCTAAAAAATTAGGTGCGGTAGCTGCTCCAACGGCGGGTTTGCACTTTAGTCGGAATTTGATGAAACGTTTGGAAATCAAAGGCATTGATTTTGCAGAGTTGACTTTGCATATTGGACTAGGTACGTTTAGAAATATTGAAGTGGAAGATTTGTCGAAGCACAAAATGGACGCGGAGTATTTCCAAGTGACAAAACAAGCAGTAGACGTTGTCAACAAAGCAAAGAAGGCGCATAAGCGTGTTTGTGCTGTGGGAACGACGTCGATGCGGTCGATTGAGACTTGCGTTTCTGCAACAGATATGCTGAAAGCTGCGGAAGGTTGGACGAATTTGTTCATTTACCCACCGTACGAATTTAGCATTGCAGATTCGATGATTACCAATTTTCACTTGCCAAAATCAAGTTTGATGATTATGGTGTGTGCGTTTGGTGGCTATGATATGGTGATGGATGCGTATCAGGTAGCAATTAAAGAGAAATATCGCTTTTTTAGCTATGGAGATGCGATGTTGATTATATAAGACATAAAACGGCGTACGGTTAACGGCGTACGACACATGAAAAGCCCTGAAGTTTTGAAAAACTTTGGGGCTTTTCTGTTTTCTGGTACCTAAGGACATACCCTTGTGGTCGCCCAATGTTAGTTTTTTGATGCACATTGGGCGACCATAAGGGTACGCCGCTGCGCAAGTTGATTCGAGCATTTTTTTATTTTTTTATTCTTCAAATTAAACCTACCAAAAAAAAAACAGTCTCATTCATCAAACACGATAAAATTTGCCGATAACGAAAAAAGAAATACCAGACGAAGCTATTCTGAAAATGGTTGAAAGTGCGCATCAGCGAGAGCGTGGTTTTAGATTATTACTGGAGAAATATCAGGAACGATTGTATTGGCAAATTCGGCGAATGGTTGTTGGGCATGAGGATGCGAATGATGTTTTGCAGAATTGTTTGCTGAAAACATTTCGGGGTTTGCCAAATTTTCAAGGCAATTCGAAACTATATACTTGGATGTATCGAATTGCGTCAAATGAAGCCATAACGTATTTGAAAAAGCAAAATAAACGAACCTTTGCATCTTTAGATGATGCGAGTAACAGTTTGGAAAATCAACTGCGAGCGGATGATTTTTTTGATGGGAATGAGGCGCAAATTCAGTTGCAAAAAGCGTTGAAAACTTTGCCTGCGAAGCAGTTGGAAGTTTTCAATTTACGGTATTTTGAAGAGATGCCGTATCAGAAAATTTCAGAATTATTGGGAACTTCTGTTGGTGGATTGAAAGCGTCCTTTCATCATGCGGTGAAGAAAGTGGAAGCGTTTATTTTAAAAGGAAATTAATGAATTATGAAAGATAAAGATAAAGATAAAGATATTTTGGACAATGAATTGCGAGAGATTGCTCCTTTTTTATCAAAAATGAAGAATAAAGGGACTGGTTTTGACGTACCGAAAGATTATTTCAAAAAGCTACCCGATGAAATTTTCGCGCAATTAGCTATTGATAATCAAGGAGTTGCTTCAAAAGCAGCGCACAAAACAAGTTGGTTGTCTAATATTTTTGAAAAATTAAATTGGCTATTGCAACCACGTCCTACTATGGCATTTGCTAGCGTTTTGACACTAATTCTTGCAGGGTTATTTTTATTAAATCAACCTGATAATCCTTCTGAATCAATTGCTTTATCCGATATTTCATTAGAAGAATTAGAAACTTATTTAGATACACATATTGATGAATTTGATGCAGAAATATTAGTGCAAGGTGATGAAAATTTATTACAAAATGGCATTGAAAAAGAGGACGATATGGATGCTTATTTTGAGGAGATCATTGAAGAAACAGATTTAGAAGATTTGTTGTAATTCTTAAAAAAACTTAATAATGAAAAAACTATTTTTTGGCATTTTTATGCTGACAATATTGACGACAACTGCTTTTGGACAGAAAGAAATGAAAGCAGAAAAGATGGAAAAAATAAAAGCTTATCGAGTTAAGTTTTTTACCAAAAACCTGGAATTGACGGAACAAGAAGCCAATGAATTCTGGCTAATTTATAATGAATATCAAGGAAAGAAAGAAGCCATAAGAAAAGCGGGCAAGAAACGTCAAAAAGTGGAATTGATGAATGATGATGAAGTGGAGTCTTACTTAATTGCGCATTTGAACAACGAGCAAAAATTGTTGGATGCAAAAAAAGACTTTTTTCGACAAGTAAAATCGGTATTGCCAATTCGGAAAGTAGCAATGATTCCGAGAGCGGAAAAGCAGTTTCGGAAGGAAATTGTGGCAGAAATGCGGCAGCGACGAGAAAATAGAGGACGTTAAAATTAATAATTAAAAGGGCGCATTTTTGGTAAAATGCGCCCTTTTAATTTAATTGCTTGTACCCTACTCTTCCATCGCCATCGTCGCGGCTTCCCACGCTTCCATCGCTGGTGTCAAATCCTGCTTCGCCTGCGTGTAATTATCCATAACCTTCTGGCTATCAACACGTTCATAAAACGCTGGCTTTGCCATTTCTACTTCAATCTTAGCAATTTTCTTCTCTATTTTGTCAATCTTTTTCTCTGCACTGCTGACTGCACGAAGCAATTGTTTACGCTCTTCGTAACTCAACTCTCTGCCCGGAGTAGGCGCAACAACGACCGCCGCTTGTTTGGTACTCATTTCCACTTCGCGCATATTGTCCATCTTCCGTTTTTCCAAAAATGCGTTGACATCACCAATGTGATTATAGAGTTGTTTGTCTCTAAACTCAATCGTTCGATTCGTCAAATCTGCCAAGAAATCCCGATCGTGAGAGACCACAATCATCGTCCCATCATATTCAATCAATGCTTTTTTCAAGACTTCTTTGGAAATCATGTCCAAGTGATTAGTCGGCTCATCCAGAATCAATAAATTGAACGGATTCAGCAACATACAAGCCAATGCCAAACGAGCGCGCTCCCCTCCTGATAGCACCGAAACTTTCTTCTCCACATCATCGCCACTAAACAAAAATGCCCCAAGAATCGAACGCAATTTCGTTCGCATCTCTGGCGGCGAGTGGTTTTCCATCGTTTCAAGCAAAGTAATGGTAGAATCCAACGTATCTGATTGATTTTGAGCATAATACCCTAAAGCAACGTTGTGTCCCATTTTAACTTCTCCCTCCGTTTCTGCTAATTTTTTGGTAAGAATTTTAGCTAAAGTCGTCTTTCCTTGACCATTCTGACCAACGAAAGCCACGCGATCACCCCGGTCTAATTTCAAATCAACACCATTCAAAACGAGCAACTCATCATACTGCTTCACCACATTTGTCGCTTCCACCGTAATCTCGCCAGAACGCGGCGCAGCAGGAAAACGAATATTCATTGCTGCAATGTCCTCATCATCAATTTCGATACGGTCAATCTTATCCAACTGCTTTTTCATGGATTGCGCCATTTTCGTTTTGGTCGCTTTCGCCATAAATCGCGTGATGGTTCGCTCCTTTTGCGCAATTACTTTTTGTTGATTTTCAAACGCCGCCGCTTGCTTTTCTTTCACATCTTTCCGCAATTCTAAATATTTAGAATAGCCCGCTTTGTAATCGTAGGTTTTTCCTAAAGAAATCTCAACCGTCCGTTTGGTCACATTATCTAAAAATGCTTTATCGTGAGAAATCACCACGACTGCCCCATAATAATCCCTTAAAAAATCCTCCAACCAAATGATAGATTCAATATCCAGGTGATTCGTCGGCTCATCCAATAGTAGGAAATTCGGGCGTTGCAACAACATTTTCGCCAACTCAATACGCATCTGCCAACCTCCACTAAACTCGTCGGTCAATCGCGTAAAATCACTATTTTTAAAACCCAATCCTTTCAAGACCTTCTCCGCCTCCGCTTCTACCGCTACTCCACCAATCAACAAATATTTATCGTTGGCTTCCGAAAAGTCAATTAATAATTGGCTGTACGAATCGCTGGTATAATCGGTTCGCGTCGCCATCTCATCATTCATCTTCTCGATTTCCTTCTCCAACCTTTCCGCTTCCGCAAATGCCGTCATCGTCTCTTCCATCACGGTTTTCCCTTTCGGAATATCCATTTCCTGGTGCAGAAAGCCCAAAGTAGAATCCGTTGGCATGACTATACTCCCTTCTTGCGGTGGATTTTCTCCAGCAATAATTTTCAAGAAAGTAGATTTACCAGCCCCATTTCGACCTACTAAGCCTAACTTATCCTTTTCCCCAATGGTCAAATTGATGCCATCCAGCAAAATTCGGTCGCCGTATTGGACGTAAATATTGTTTGCGTTTATCATTTCTCTAACTTAAGTAATTCGGGTTTTCAACCCGACACCTCTCTTTTTTCATGGAGAAGTAACGTTACGTTTCTATAAAAAGCGCGAAAGTACGGATTTTAAAGGAGTAGGACGAGGTTTTGGAAAGAGGATTTTGAAAAAAGAAAGGCTGAACATCTTAAATTTTTATATCTTCGCAAGAAAACCATAATTCAATGATGAAAAGGTCTGTATTCAAAAACGAAACCTATTTTAAAGAAGTTAAAAAGATTTTAGAAACTTTAGTTGCTGGAAACATTGAAAAATTAAACAATAATGAAATTCACGAGGAAAGTATTCCGTGGGTAAAAAAATATACATTTAAACTGCAATTGGATTTAATAAAAATCATGTATAGTGGTGGTCACGAACTTAATGAGATTAAAGCTGAATTTCCAAAACTTTTCGAATTACAAAAAAACTCATGGAGAGATGATATAGTGAAACTTCAAGTTGGCAAAAATAAATGGATAGACCAATATAATGTAGGCTCCTTCACTCAAATGTTAGAAATTATAAGTATTGGTATTCTTTTGAATGTTGAAGACATTTATTTTAAAAAGATTCACCAAATTCTTGATAAACAAAATATAAAAGAAAAGCTATTCGATTATTTATTAAAAAGTAGATTACCAAGCATTGAAGTAACGACGAGGTCAGATAATTATAAACCGTTTAACAGACTTTTTGAAAATTGGGATTCAGATAATCTAATAAAAAAGTCAATATATAATTATCAAAAAAAATGGTATTCTCAGTTTAATTAAAGAGTTTTTCCTTGGAAAGACCATCATTTATTAGGTGTCGATACATTCAAAGGCTACTGGAGTTTTGAGTCCGCTGCTTACGCAAAAGTGTATAATATTGATATGAGTAAATTCTTTAATGATAAATATTTCCCAACCGATATGTTTAGAAACGATGGAAGTTTCTGGGAGTATTCTCTTACTAAAGAAGAAGAACTATTATTAGCTATTGATGAGACTATGGCATCTGTAACAGAGGTACTTAGAACTAGGAATCCTTCACGAGAAATTCTGGATGCTCGAAGTATTTTATCTAAGCGACAGAAATCAAAATATGGTAAATTAGAAGAGTTGATAAAACAATATCGAGGTAAAATAGACGATAGGGCGTCTAATTCAGAAAGCCTAAGATTTCTTCCTTATTTTGTTGAAATAAATAGGTTACTCAAAAAATTAATCCAGAGCTAATCCAGCGAACAAACTACTATCGAATTAACCAACCAATCAAAATATTCCCTAAATTTACCCCATGCCTAAAAAATTCCCACATTATCGACAGCTCGACACCATGGATTGCGGCCCAACCTGCGTTCGCATGATTGCCGACTACCACGGGCGCAAATATTCCTTGCAAAAGCTCCGTGAATTGAGCCATTCTGACCGCGAAGGGGTATCGGCGTTTAGTATTTCAGAATGTGCAGAAGCGATTGGTTTGGATACCGTTGCGGTGAAAATTGGCTTTGAAGAAGAAGAGGAAGACCCTGATTTTTTTGACATTCCGACGCCGTTTGTGGCGCATTGGAATCATCGGCATTTTGTGGTGGTGCATAAGGTCGATAAAAAGTATGTTTACGTGGCTGACCCGGCGTATGGGTTGGATAAATTTTCGCATAAAAAATTTAGAAAAAACTGGGCGACGGATGGCGATAAGGGCATTGCGATAATGATGGAGGCGGGCCCAGAGTTTTTTGAGCATCCAGAGGAGAAGATTGAGAAGACGAGTTTTAGTTTTTTGTTTAAGTTTATGACGCCTTATAAAAAGCTGTTGGTTCAGTTGCTTTTGGGCGTTGTTATTGGCGTGTTGATTTCTTTGGTCTTTCCATTTTTGACACAAGCGATTGTCGATGTCGGCATTCAAAATAATGACCTAAATTTCATCTTTTTAATCTTGCTGGGACAATTGGTTTTGTTCATCAGTCAAGTCATCGTGCAGTTTATTCAAAACTGGATTTTGTTGCACATTGGCGCACGAATAAATGTACGCCTACTCTACAATTTTTTAACCAAATTAATGCGCCTACCCATTGGCTTTTTTGATACCAAAATGACGGGTGATTTAATCCAACGCGTCCTCGACCATCGACGCATTGAAATTTTCTTGACGACTTCTACCTTGGGCATCGTTTTCTCCATTGCCAATTTCGTTATTTTTGGTGGCATTTTATTTATTTACAATGAACTCATTTTTGCTATCTTTCTGCTATTCAGCGTTTTGTATATCCTTTGGATAGTTGCTTTTTTAAATAAAAGAAAGAATGTCGACCACTTATTATTTAAAGAAAGAGCCGAAAATCATCAGACGCTTATCGAATTGATTCACGGCATGCAAGAGATTAAATTGCAAAATAGTGAGTACAAACGAAAGTGGTATTGGGTACACATTCAGGCGCGGCTTTTTCGAGCAAATATCAAATCACTTTCCGTAACGCAATGGCAAGATGCGGGCGCAAATTTCTTTTCCCAAATCAAGGATATTTTCATCATTTTTATTGCTGCCAAAGCCGTTTTAGAAGGGACAATGACGTTGGGAATGATGTTGGCAATTCAGTACATTATTGGTCAATTGAATGCACCGTTGAAGCAGATGATTCAGTTTGTACGAACGTGGCAGGATGCGAAAATTAGCCTCGAACGATTGGGGGAAATTCATACGATGAAAGAGGAGGAAATTCCCGAAGGCAATCAAGTTTCGGTACTGCCTGCCGACACTAATCTTCATATTGAAAACGTCAACTTTAAATACAATGAACACTCGGATTTGGTGTTGAAAAATATCAATTTAACCATTCCAAAAGGGAAAATCACGGCGATTGTGGGGACGAGTGGTAGCGGAAAAACGACGCTTGTCAAATTGCTACTCGGCTTCTATCATCCAACCTCGGGACGCATCAAAGTGGGCAGTAGTTTATTGAAAAATATCTCGGCTCGTTTTTGGCGAAGTCAGTGCGGGGCGGTGATGCAAGATGGCTTTATTTTTTCTGATTCTATTGCGAATAATGTGGCGGAAAGCGAGGATGTAGTTGATAAAGCCAAACTATTAAAATCCGTGCAAATTGCTAATATTCAGATATTTATCGAAAGCATGCCACTGGGTTACAATACTAAAATTGGCAAAACAGGTAACGGTTTGAGTCGTGGTCAAGAACAACGATTATTGATTGCGCGAGCAGTTTACAAAGACCCAAAATTTCTGTTTTTTGATGAAGCGACGAATGCTTTGGATGCCAATAATGAGAAGACAATTGTCGAGAATTTGAATCATTTTTTTGAAGGTCGGACGGTGATTGTCGTGGCGCATCGGTTGAGTACGGTGAAAGATGCAGACCAAATTGTGGTGTTGGAACAAGGGGAATTGACTGAACGAGGGACGCATGAGGAATTGACGGCACAGCGCGGGGCGTATTATAAATTAGTGAAGAATCAATTAGAATTGGGGACGTAAACTTCTGTAAAAAACCATGGTGATTTTAAAAATCACCATGGTTTTAGCCTTTGCAAAATGACTACTATTATGGCAAAAAAACTAATAAAAAATCCAGCCGACATTCACCTCACCGAACAACATGAAATCGAGGCAATCATGGGCAATCCACCAGGTCGCCTGCTGACTGCGGGAAATTATTTGTTTCTGATTGGCATCCTTTTATTATTAGGATTGGGGGCTTGGTTGCCCTACCCTGACGTTGTGGAGGCGAAGGTGAAATTGGTTTCAGATGCGCCGCCGATTCGATTAGTGCCGAGGCAAAGTGGGCGAATTTTGCATTTTCCAAAAGGGGATAATGAGTTCGTGGAAAAAGATGAATTATTGGCGGTCATTGACAATTCAGCGGATTGGAAGGACATTTTAGAAATAGAGACTTATTTTAATAACAAGCTCAAACAACTGACAACCAAAGAATTGAATCCAAATAGTTTTCCAAAAGGTTTAAATTTAGGAGCATTACAAACCCCTTTTGCTGTTTTTGTTAATAATCTAGAAACTGCTAATTTCAATAAAAAAAATGATGAAACGAGCGCAAAATTGGCAAGTTTGAATCAACAAATTGACAATTATTTGCAATCGAATATCTCATTAGAAAAACGTAAAATAGAGGCGAATACTGAATCGGCATTAATTGATTCAAATATTATACGAACAGAGAAATCTATTAAGCAAGGAGTGGCAAGTCAATTGGATTTAGAAAAAATTCAAATTCAATGGAGTCAAAAAAAGCAACAAATAGAAGCGGTTTCTAATCAAAAAACAGCAAATGAGGCGGCAATTAATCAATTGAAAAATCAAAAAATTGACTTACCACAACGTAGCCGAATGTCGCAAAATGAATATGATTTGAAAACGGTGGCGGCTTATGAAAACTGGAAAGGTGCGTTGGAACAATGGAAGAAAGATTATTTGATTTATGCCCCTGCCAATGGAAAGTTATCTATTCCTAATCTACTGACCATCAATCAATTTGTACAAGTTGGTGAAGAAATAATAACCATTATCCCTGCCCATCAATCGGTTTATGGACGGGCGCAATTGGGACAACAAAACATTGGAAAAATAAGCTTACAAGATAGCGTTAAAATAAAATTAGCAGGGTTCCCCGCCTACGATTATGGAAGTTTGGAAGGGAAAATAGCACAAATTTCATCCTTACCTGACAAGGATTTTTACACAATAAAAATTGTCTTTCCAAAGGCGCATTTAGACCTTTCAAATGATAGTTTAAAAATAAAAACAAGCTACAGTAAATTCATTCCAGTGAGACAAGAAATGGAAGGGATTGCTCGAATTATTACAGAAGAGAATACTTATTTGGGACGGATTTTTAATCGCCTTAGAAGTACCTTTGATTGATGTTTTAATAAAAAAAAACAATGACGACTATTGATATGAATACGACTATTCTATGTCCTCATCTAAACTTTGGAATCCAGCATTTAACTTCCTTTCTGTATTCCTCGTATTCTTTTCCAAACCTTTTTTTCATATCTTTTTCCTCGATAGGACGAACTACGAATTGCCAAAGAACAGCTCCAATTAGAGCGTATATCAAAATATAAATTGACCCGAAAATAATACTGATTGAGATTCCTTGACCGAGTCCAGCTATTGCCATTGGATTTCTAACATACTTATAAGGACCCACGGAAACGAGTTTTTGAGTTTGGTCTAGAGGAAGCGGCGTTCCTTTTCCATTTATTACCATGGTATAAGCACTGTAAATCCCAGTCGTGCTGAAAACAATAAATAAGAAAATTCCAATGAGAGCATCCCTGTTAAAGGCAGCCGGTATTTCACCAAAAGAGTCCATTATTAAAGTTGGAAAAATGAATAAAGTAATTGTCCAAACGCAGATTATTTGAAGCATGGTTTTTATACCATTTATGAATGTATTGCTCGTATTAGATTTTCGAAATAACCGCTTTTCATTGATTAAAAACAAATTATAAGAAAGTCCAAGAATCATAACGGTTGTTGCTAAAAAACCACCTTTTGTTAGCATTGTTGCGTTTATACAATACAGGGTGGCAAATACAAATCCTCCAAGAATGACATAATCTAATTCCTTCTTTTTCTTAAAAAAAGCTCTTATTATTGAAAGAAATGCAACAACTACCAAATCTGGAAGTAAGAAGGAATTGAATGCTGTTTTACCGATTCCAGGAAATTGAAAAGCATCATAAAAATCCTGATTTATTAACAACCCAATCCACCAAAGTGAGACTAAAGTAGCTTGTAACAAATAGGCAGTTCCTTTCATTATTTGGTTATTTTTACTAAGACTCCTTAAACGGTCTCCGCTGCTGCCATTCATCTTTAGGTTCAAAATAACTAACTATGCGTCCTAAAAACCAATTGATAAAGCCGTTGCAAGCACGAACATAACCGTGCAAATTTTCGGGTTCTGCACCGACACTGCTTTTGATTTCCATGGCAGTACGGGAGAAAATAATTTGCTCTGCGTTCAATTCGATGCCTTCCTCGACGAGATTTAACAGCACATTTAAGTACAATTTATGCGTATGATTATAGGAGGGTTCAAAACCTAAAAAGTGGGCATCGTATTCTTTTCCTTTTGCGAAAGCGGTATGAAATGCAACCAATTTTCCACCCTCAACATTTGGGTCAAAATAGCCGTACAATTTAAATTTATCGCCCAATTCACGTTTTAAATCTAAGAAATATTCAGGTTTTAACTGTACCATATTAAATGCGACACGGTCAGCGACATTGCTAAACAAATGAAAGATTTCTGGCAATAAAACATCAATCTGTTGCGCATTCAACTCCCTAACTTCCAAGCTATTAATAGACTTCCTTGCTTTTTTCAAACGCGTCCGAGCTTTCGAAGTCATCGCTGCTAAATAGCCATCATAATTTCCCCATTCTGGTCGAATTGGAAGAAACATATTTGGATTAAAAGTGAAGTCGTGAAATTTTCGTTCATCTAAATATGCACGCCCTTCTTCCCGCCACTCGTGCAGGTCTTTGATAAAATAGCCATGCACTTTTGTACCATCATTTTTCAGACAAGCAGAAAGCGTTTTTATCGCCTCATCAATGAGCGGAATACACTCTGAATCGCTAATGTAATTTTCATTAAAATAAAACCCATGTTCACCAGTCAATAGGTTATTTCCAACGATTAAGAGATTGAAATTTAATGGGCTGGCAAGTTTTTGTTTAATCCAAGTAGAGAGTTTGAATGTCGTCATTTCCTCTCTCAATTCTTTGATGGACTCCTTCGTTTTATAATGATACAACGGGCAGAATGCTACGCCGCAAGGGAAATTATTCTTATAAAAAATCAGGTAACGAAACGTAATTTTTATCGAAGGTGTGGTCTCCACTACTTTCAAATAATCGCGGTGTAAAAAGCAATTATCCGCAGGCTGAGCAGTCTCCCAATCAGATGTAACTTCGTCGATTGACCGAAAAACGGCGACCTTAATTTCTGGATTAGTTAATGGAATCCCTTTGTGCTGCAATGCCAACATTTCGGGGGTTAAAGTGGATTTCGTACAAAAACTCATGGTGGTATATTTTATTAGAACGGAAAATTAACAGCTATCATCGGCTTATTGTTTTCTTTTCGACAGATTAACTAGAATTTAAGTCGAAGAAGGTGTCAGGTAAACTTATACTCTCAAGTATTTTATTTTTATTTTCATGGAGCAATAAAATTATAGATTCTCTCGCTCCATGAGAGTAAATTGCGCGCTACCTGCAGCAGCGCGGGTTGTTTTTTTGAGGATGAAAAATAATTTTTGCAAAAAAAAATCATCCTCAAACTCCTCATGGTTAAAATCAGGAAACTATTGGAACAACAGATTGCTATAAATTTTAGCTGTACTTTTACATTTTTTTTAAAAGAAATCAAATCTTCAAATTATGAAAATCAAAAATATCTCCACTTTTGGAATATTATTGTTTGCACAATTGACTATGGCGCAATTAACTGTTAAAATTACCGCTGTTCCTGCGAATACGCCTACGTTGGATGGGATTCATATTGCGGGTAATTTTCAAAACTGGAACCCTGGAGATGCTGCTTTTAAAATGACAAAAAATGAGGACGGCACTTACGAAACAAGCATGAATCCACCTGTTGGTAAGGTGGAATTTAAGTTTGCGCGGGGCAATTGGGATAGTGTAGAAACTACCACAGAAGGTTCGCATTTACAAAACCGCGTTTTTAACTATCAAGGTGGGAAGCAATATTTAGAAGTCCGCATTGACAATTGGGCAGATTTAAAAGATGGGTTCAAAAAGCTAGGCAGTACTGCTTCTGCCAATGTTGCGGTTTTTGACAATGATTATTACATTTCACAATTGAATCGAAAACGACGTATTTTGATTTATTTGCCGCCAGATTATGCCACTTCGGGCAAACGTTATCCCGTTTTGTATATGCAAGATGCGCAAAATGTATTCGATGCCACTACCAGTTTTTCGGGCGAATGGCAAGTCGATGAGACGCTGAATCGGTTGGCAAAAGAGGGCGATTATGGCTGCATTGTAGTCGCAATTGATAATGGAGAAGCGGCTCGAATTTCAGAATATACGCCGTGGGTCAACGCCAAATATGGCGGTGGAGAAGGCGATGAATACCTTGATTTTGTTGCCAATGAATTGAAAGCAAAAATTGATAAAATGTACCGAACGCTGCCACAACGCGAGACAACGGGCATTATGGGTAGTTCCTTAGGCGGCTTAATTTCTCATTATGGCTTGATAAAATATCAGGATATTTTCAGCAAAGCCGGCGTATTCTCTCCTGCCTTTTGGATAAATAAAGACTCTATTTATACGCATACGATAGTGACGGAAAAGCGGCAGTTGATGAAGGTTTATTTGCTCGCAGGTCAGCGGGAAGATGGTGGCAGTGTGGTCAGAGATGTGCAAGGTATGGCGAGTGCATTGCGGCAATCAGGCTTTTCTGAAAAGGAAATTCTTGTGGATATTGATGCCGACGGCGAACATTCGGAATGGTATTGGGCACGGGAATTTGAAGGAGCTTACAAATGGTTATTTGGTGGTTTGGATTTGTCAAAAGTACCGCGGCCGATGCCTAAAGTAATTAATATTCATACCAATTTGATGAATGATATTTTAGTCATTGATAATTTTGAAAAATTAGACAATCCCCGTTTTGAAATTATTGGACTGGATGGTAAACCATTTATTAATAAGACTTTAGAAAGCAATGTTATTTCCATAAAAAATTATGCGGATGGGACGTATGTAGTTAATATTTATGAAAATAATGTGCTGACAAGAGCGGAAATTGTGATTTTTGGAGCAGGAGGAATGAATTGGTAGAATGTAGCTTTTTCGTTAACAACTCATTATCAATTTGCTTTGCACCAAAAAAATGGTGACCTTCATCTTAGCAAGAGGAGTTTGAGAAGGAAAACGGGTTTGTAAAGCCTATTTTCCTCTTCAATATCCGACGCACTGTTTTTTTTTATAGGAGGAAGTTTGAGGGACAAAAATGGTTTTGTAAAAACCGTTTTGTCCCTCAAGAACCGCACTCGCGTTGCCGCAGGCAACGCGCACTGTATTTTTTGAAGCTCGAAAATCTTGCGATTTTCTCACTTCTCAATCTTTTAGAAAACTTTTGTTACACAGTAATATTTTTTACCAAAAAATTTAAAAGATGAAAAACTGGACTGTTTTATGGATGCTGTTTTTAATTATGGGCTGTCAAAGTCAAGAATCGCCCGATGGTTTTGGATTAATATCTGCAAGTGACGAGGAGTATCTCAAAGATGTAACTGTTCATGTTTCCGATTGGGAGACCGAATTTCCAGAACATAGTCTTTTGACTTCTGGTACCACTAATGCCAACCAACTCGCTTACCATACACCACCCCCTCCTCCACAAACCAATCAATCCCCGAAAAAAGCAAAGCCTAAAATCATCAAAACGGCAACCATTAATATGGAACTCGCGGACTACGAAGCCGATGACCAACGCATTCGAGATTTGGTCAAAATGGTGGATGGCTATATTTCGAGTGAAGACCAGAAGAATCAGTATTATCAGATGCAGAATACGATGGTCGTTCGATTGTCGCCTGAAAAGCTGGATAATTTTCTACATCAACTTAAAAAAATTGGCAAAAAAGTGTTGAATCACAATGTCAATTCTAAGGATGTGACGAAGGAATTTCTGGATATGGAAATCCGCATTAAATCCAAGGAGGAAGTCATTGCGCGGTATCGAGAATTGTTAAAAAAAGCGAAGATGGTAGAGGAAATTTTGCAAGTAGAAAATGAATTGCGAGTCGTAATTGAGGAATTAGAATCAGTGAAAGGGCAACTGAATTATTTGAAAAATCAGATTGGATTGAGTACGGTAACGATTCAATATTTTATGACTAAAGACCAACCTGGCGCAGAAAAACCAGGTTTCTTTTCCAATATCGGCGAGGCAATTGGTGATGGTTGGTATGGGTTGAAAAATTTTGTTATTGGAATGGTTACCATTTGGCCATTCTTGATAATAATGGGTTTTATTGGGTATTTTTTGCGCCATTTTTTGAGAAGAAGAAGAAGAAGAGAGAATAAAGCTTAAAGATACTCTGAGACTTGGAAATACTTCAAATTTCCAAGTCTCAGAATTCCTTTTTTTTTAAAAATCAATCTTTTGCACCACATTTCCTTTCACCTCAAAACTACTATCCTCAAAACTCGGCGGTCCAAACACTCCTTTCGCATTATTCGAAAAACCATAGCCTTCTTTTGGAATACCAAACATACCCGTATCCAGTTCGCCGTTACTATTTTCATCGTGAAAAACAGAAATTGCATATTTTCCATTTGGAATATTTTCTAAAACACATTCCGCCTTATTTCCATTGACAGCAGTGATACAATTTTGAAAATTTTTGTCCGCTTTCATAAAATTACCCGCCGAATCATACAATCCAACGTAGATTTTACCCTGAATAGGCTTAATTTTTGAAAACTGAACGGTAACTGTATTTTGTCCAAAAAGAAAAACAGGACACCCAATAATAAACGCAATAATAAAATTCTTCATTCTTAATTCTTAATTTTTAATTTTTAATTTTTAATTAAATTAGGCTGTGACGTTTTCAATTCCTGAATCCAAAACGAATAGACAGGTGGAGTCCATCATTTTTATCGTTTTTCTAATTTTATCAAAATCTAACTCAGGCGGCAAGCCGAAAACATTCAAATCCGCAGTCGGTGCTTTCTGAATTTCTTCTTGGAATTTACCCGTCAAAACCGTCGCTTGAACATGAGGTAAACGAGCCAAGTCTATCATTTGTTGCATGAAGCGCATCGCTTTACTTCTCATCTCTTGGTCTTTGACAACGGTGATGATGCGGACATTTGCGCCCCAATTAAGCGTCAATTTATAGGACAACAACATAGATAAATGCAAATTCCCAATACCTTCTTCAATCTGCCAATCTGGTCCTCGGTCACTAATCCAAATGTTGATATTCTGCTTTTGACCCAAGCCAGCTTTAGGATGACGGGCATATAAAACAACACCTATTTCTAGGCGGGCGGCTTCTTTGATAATTTTTGGAAATTCAGTCAAGGCTTCTCCCCTTTCGACCATATTTAAAAAGATAACATTGGGTTTAAAAAATGCACCGCGCATGGCTTGATTGCTAAAATTAACGCCATCTGCAAAGGATTCCGTTCGCATAATTGTCCAAGAAGAAAAGATGCCTGCTTCTTTAAATCCATCCGCAATTCTTGGCAATTTATCCTTCAAACGCTTTTCATTTTCCCCTTCGCCAATCCCCAAAAGCATCGCGTAACCTTTCGGATAAACGACGTCTTTTATAAAAGAAAAAGTGCCGTTGACAATCGCCGCATCTGTTACCGGAACTAAGAAATTTGGCTTCCATGCTCGTTCTTGTTTGTGTTCTAAACCAGCCGTATGCTTCGCCGCCCATTCTGCAAAAGAGGAAAACATACCGCTACGAACATCCTCAAACGGCGTTTCTAAATGACTTTTATTTAATATCCCATAGACGACAACGACCACCAAAATCGACAATAAACTAATGACTGGATTGATAATAAACATCGCCATCACACTACTTATCAAGCCTATCCAAGGGATAAATTTATTGACTTTGAAAACAGGACGAAAGCTCACCAAACCTAATTTTTGCTCTATAATAACGACCACATTCAACATGGCATAAGTGATAAGAAAAAACATCGTCACCAAAGGTGCAATTGCATTCAAATCCCGTAGCAACATCGTCGCAAAAATGAGAATTCCGGTGACAATCATCGCATTTCGCGGCTGTCCTGTCTTATTTTGAAACGATAACCATTTACTTTTTGGTAAAACCTGATGTTCTCCCATTGCAAATAAAATACGGGAAGAACCGATAATTGACGCCAAAGCAGAAGAAAAAGTTGCGCCCAAAATACCTGCAATAATCGCTGGTGGCCAGAAAGATTTGTCAATCATAACGTTGAAATTGGTCAACAATTCTTCCTCCGTCGCTGACCGTGCTATCCAATAGGCTAAGATTAAGTAAATGACCAAGCTAATCCCTATCGCATAAAGTGTTCCTTTGGGAATGCTACTTTTTGGATCTTCCAACTCACCCGACATGTTCGCGCCTGCCATGATGCCCGTCGCTGCAGGAAAAAAGACGGCGAAGACAACCCAAAAATCAGTTTTTATAGCTGTATTTTCGCCAAAAGTGCCCCATCGAATCGCATCTTCTGAGGAAATGCCCATCGACCCATCATAGGCGGCAAAAGCGATAGAAATGAACGATGCAAAAATAACTACCATGATTATATACTGCGTTCGAATTGCCAAATCTGCGCTCTTGTAAGCAATCGCATAAAGCACGAAAAAGACCGCACAATCCACCAAAAAAGCAGGGTGTTCCGGGAAAATAAACTGCCAACCTTCTCGAAAACCAAAGATGTACATCGTGACCGCCAAGCCCTGTGAAATATAGCGCGGAATACCCAAACTACCCCCAACTTCCAAGCCCAACGACTGCGAAATAATGGCATACGCACCTCCCGCACCTATCCGAATATTAGTGATAATCGAAGACATCGACAAGGCGGTACAAATCGTAATCCCAAAGGATAATAGAATAACTAACCAAGCTCCCAAAAGTCCAGCATTACCGACCACCCAACCGAGTCGGAGATACATAATTACACCCAAAATAGTGAGTAGTGTAGGCGTAAAAACACCGCCGAACATCCCGAATTTTTTCATCGGTGGAGTTATTGTTGACACATTGTTTTTCATGAATGCAAAAGTAGAAAAGTATTGGATATTTTTCTTAGTGAAAATATTTTCATAAAAAACTTTTTGGTTCTTTGACAAATCCCGTAAAATACAATATTCCTTAAATTTTATGGACAAAGGGAGTTTGATGGGCAAAATCGGGATTGACGCCCAATTTTTCTCCTCAAAACACTCATTGATAAAGAATGAAACAAGCGTCTTAATGTAGAACTAACAACAATAAAAAAAGACGAATGAAAAATTCCATTCGTCTTTTGAATTAAAGGTTTAAGTTTCAGATGTCGTTATAAATATCTTATTTAAATTTCTCCTTTTGATAAAAGGATAAGGTGTAAAAGTCAATTAGTAAGTAATTTTGTTGAAAAACTAAACCATTTTCAAAGAATTCATACTTGCGTGTCGCGAGGGTATTTCTTGAAAAGATTTAATAGATTTTTGCCGATAAGATTTTATGGCATCTTTTGTTTTAACTGCTTTATTGGCAGCTTTTGTAATTTTTGAAACAACACGATTTAATCTGGAAGACGTTTGAGTGGACATACAAATTAAGTTTGCGTCTGCTAAGGAACAGAAACCAGTTAACAAATAGGGACTAAGAAATTAATAAACTACTCAAATAGCACAGTTATTTTTCTTGTAGACATTTAGAAATTAGTGCATATACTTTGATATAGACTCCTTTTTAAATTTCTATAAATGGAAAAGAACAAGTCAGTCGGGTAGGATAATATTTTTAAAATCCCTTAGGTTTAAATAAAATAGGCCTATCTCAAAAGATGTTATTCGGATGGAGGGGGAAATTGAAATTTTAATGGTGATTTTCCGAAAAAATAACCTAAAGTAGGCACAAAAGTGATTAATAAATCTAAAGTCTCCGACAAGTCGGATGGATTGTCATTCATCAATTTATTGACTTAAATTTGAGTACTTTGGAGTATTCGTTTCTGGATATGTTCAAAAGGATAATGCAAATATAGTATTTTTTCCTATTATTCAAAAAAATAAAGTACTTTTCTTACAATTTTCATTTGGTCAAGTTACGAATTATGCAAATTTATAATTTACAGATTCTCAATTTCAGAAGAATAAAATTTTTATAACAGTAAAATACCTTTTTGAAAAAGGTATTTTTACCTCAATTTTGCCACATTTATAGAAAAAACCTTTTACTTTGTCAATTCAATCCATGTTACAAACAAATAACCAATCATTAATCAACTCCTTTCATGTTCAAAATCTTCAAAAGACGTCCACAGCAACAGACTGACGCTGAATTGGTAGCTCGCTATCAAGACTCCAGCGATATGGATGTTTTGGGTGTTTTGTATGAACGATATGTAGAGTTGGTTTATGGGGTTTGCTTGAAATATTTTAAAGACTCGGGATTAGCGGAAGATGCGGTGATGAATATTTTTGAAGAACTGACCACCAAGGTCAAAAAGCATGACATTCAGAATTTTCGTCCTTGGCTGCACGTTTTGGCAAAGAATCACTGTTTGATGCAATTGCGGAAGAAAAAAATCACCATTTCTTTTGACCCACAACTTATGCATTCTCAGGAAGTCGTGCATCCAACTTATGGTGAGGCACCTAAAAATGGTGAATCAAAAGCGCTGAAAGGCTGCATTGAAAAGTTATCAGATAACCAAAAACAGTGCGTCACTTGGTTTTATTTAGAAGAAA
The DNA here is from genome assembly GCA_047629355.1 of Saprospiraceae bacterium. GTDB lineage: Bacteria > Bacteroidota > Bacteroidia > Chitinophagales > Saprospiraceae > CAYUNA01. The sequence goes on from JBLHWU010000005.1 coordinate 32,429, forward strand.
AATCATATAAAGATATTGCCCAAATGACTAATTTAGAACTTGGAAAAGTGCGGTCGTATATTCAAAATGGGCGGCGGAATTTGCGAAATTGTATGGAGGAAGCGCAATTAAAAATGAAAAATGAAAAATGAAAATTTTCACAAACAGGAAAGCTTCACAAAGTCAAAAATTCTCAGGTTTAAAAAAATATAGTGCGCGCTACCTGCGGCAGCGCAGATTGGTTTTTTGAAGGACAAAACGGTTTTTATAAAACCATTTTTTTCCTCAAACTCCCTTTATCAAAACACAAGAAGACCATAATTTTTAATCCACAGTAGTAATGAATTCGAATTCAAAACATAAAAATTGGCAGCAAAAATTGGGTCATTGGCTCAGTGGCGACGCCAATCGGCGGGACGAGCTTCACTTGGAAGAAATGGCTCGAGACGATACTTTCTTGGCAGATGCTATCGAGGGTTATCGGTCGTTACCAGAAGACAATCATACGCGCAAGGTGACGCAAATGAAGGCGAAGTTGCGGCAGCAAAATCAGCAGAAACAAGGCGTGGTTTGGATGAAAACTGCAGCGATTGGCGCGTTTTTAGTGCTTGCTTTATTTGAGTTGAGAGAATACAATCAATCTTTAAATGTTGAGGATTCTATTTCTCAAAAAGAAGTAGCTACCACTAATTCATCTGAAGAAAATGAGCCCATATTTAAAAAAGATGCGCCAAAAACAACACCAACAAAAATAATTAATCCTGAAGAAATTACAAATGAGCCTACTGAAAAAATAGTCGAAAAACGTAGCAAAACATCTACTCCAAATTTCGCTCAGAAAAAGACCAAGACTAAATCAAAAGCTTCAAAAAAACTAAAGGAAGAAGTCACTACATTCGATTATTCATCAACTGCTGATGCGGTTACTTTTCAAGATGCCCCTCCCTCCCAGGTTCTGACCGCTACTAATAACAGTGCCGCTTTTACTACTACTCCATCCAGTTCGAATCCTAATTCCAGTAACTATCCTAATGACCCTGGCGCACCAGAAGTATTCGTCGAAAAGCCTACTCCTTCCCCCTTAAATGAAGAAGAATTTGACAAAGCATTTGAGCCAGTTATTTTGTCCGCAGCCAACGATATTTCCACGGATAATGTGCTTGAAGAAAGTGCAGAACCAGATAGTTTTACCAACAATAGCTATATTGGTCACGTGGTCAAAGGCAAAGTGCTATCCCAAAGAGGTGAGCCACTTATCGGTGCAAATGTGATTATCACAGGCACGCCTGCCGGAACGACTACGGACTTTGATGGAGATTTCACCTTGAATGTTCCGGCTAATGCGTCAATTGATATTCAGTATCTGGGCTATAAAGATTTACGCGTCGATTTGCAACATCAAGATGATTTAAAAATCAGCATGGAAGTAAGCGATATAGCGCTAGAGTCAGTGGCAATTGCGAGTAGAAAATCATCGTCAGAAAAGACTAAAAAAAGAAGTATGGATACCGTAGCAAGCAAAGAGATGAAGCAAGAAAATGTAAAAGTTGCTGCGCCTAAAATGGGCGTTTTGAAGTTTGAAAAATACATTCAGCAAAACCGACGCTATCCTGAGGAAGCCAAGGAAAATAACGTTTCTGATACCGTTGTTGTCCAATTTAAAGTAAAAGAAAATGGCGCGTTAACTGATTTTAAAATATTGAAATCCGTGGGTTTTGGTTGTGATGAAGAAGCGATTCGGTTATTGAAAGATGGACCAAAATGGGAGACAGAAATTGATACGGTTTTGAACTATGAAATTGGATTTAAAGACTGGTAAAGACGGCGCACCGTTGTCGGCTCAAGGCACACGGTGGCATTTGTTGTTTTTTTGAAATTAGTACTAAGTAGTTATTCAAGTTAATCCTCTCGGATGATTTGGCGATTTTTAAAATTTAGAAATAATGACTCGTTTTGAAACTACTTTTCCATTGATATTTCCTTTAATAAAATAAATTCCAGCCGCTACATTTTCAATATAAAAAGCGTTATTTTTAAACTCAACATTTAGCTGTTTTCCAAAAACATCAAATAAAGCTAAGCCTATTTTATTGTTAAAATCAGCATTCATTTCCACTTGTAAAAACTGCCCGTTTTGAACTGGATTCGGAAAAATATTAATCGCAAACCCTTGATTGTCCGTATTTTCAATAAAATCTAAATCATTTTCATAAATTACGCCAATCGCATCTAAATCAAAACCGCTTGATGGAAAAGGCGTTGGAAAAGGGTCATTGACTGCATTGTCGTTTTGGTCATAAGTCGCGTAGTCTTCATCAGTCGAACCAACGACGTCAATCAGCCGAATATGGGTAATTTTATCAATGTCTAAATCCAGTTCGTCCGCCAATTCTTCCAAGTCAAAAGGTGTCCCAAACAGCGCTTCATATTTACCTGCAAAATTATTAATTTTAATCGCATCTATCCAGCCAAATGAGCCAATATCCTCGTCCGATTGCGTTTCAGAAGTCGCAGGAAACCGCACAAAATTCTCCCCGTCTGAACTTACTTCTACAAAGGCTAATTCTAAAAATATCCCATCAAAAGAATTTTCAAAAACTGCGAAATCGAAGCCTTCGCCGTTTCGAATTGGTTTACCAAAAGTTAGCGTTGCAATACCGCCGTCGCCCAAAGAAACAACCTCGGGACTGTTTGCCATTCCGAGCCCAAATTCTGGTTCGCCTACTGCTGCCAATCCCAAACTTTCGTCAGCTATATATTGCCAGCCTCTTTCCAATTCGATGCCCGTTGCCCAAGCCACGAAAATCGAACTATCGGCTGCGATGGCAGTCGTACCAATTTGCCCTGCAGGTGGGGCGAATTGAGCAAAACTTTTGATAGATAAAAAGAGTAGGAATGTGAGATATTTAGTTTTCATTAATACTTCTTATTAAAACGGCAACTTTATTCATCAAGCTGCTCTACTAAACTAAAACGGGCAGCTTGGCGACTAAAGTTATCGCTACATTTTAAATTTTTGAAATCAATAATAAAAAAATGCCGCCCAACATCACTACTTTCGCCAATCTACTCAAAGCATGAAATTCCACTTTCGTCTGCGCATTTTTTAATTTAAACAAGGCTATTAAAATCGGTAAAACAATCGCGACCACCAAAAAATTTACGCCCCAAATTTCACCATTAACAAATAACCAAAAGCCATAAAATCCAAGTAAGATTAATAACGATATACCAAAAAATCCAGCTATTATTTTCGCCCGTTCTTGTCCCAATAAAATTGGCAAAGTTTGGCAACCCAATGCAGCATCACCTTCTTGGTCTTCAATGTCTTTTACAATTTCTCGAAACATCGTAGACGCATAAGCAAAGGCTAAATATACCCCAAAAATGATGGCGATTCGCTCCCCTATTTCGGTATGCGATTGAATCAATTTCAGAAAGGCAATTCGCTCTGCAAACAAGACGATTCCTGCCACGAATGCACAAAAAACAGAGACAACGACATTGCCCCAAAGCGCAACTTTTTTCAATTGCTTGGAGTACCACCAAAGTAAGAATACCGCTGCTGGATAAATAAAAAAGAGTAGGAAATTTTGGACATAAATGGCTAAATAAATGGAAATCGCCATTCCTAAGATGACTAAAAACCAATACAATTGCTGCGCTTTTTTAACCGATAAAAATTTACCAACTACGACCTTTTCGGGCTTATTCAATTGGTCAATTTCATAATCTTCAATATCATTAATGACATAGCCTGCCGCAGCGATTAACACCGTTACAAAACTGAGTAATGCAAAGCGAAAATCGTCCAAAACATAGGAATAACCAGCAATTTGTAAGGCAGGAACAAGAATCAAATATTCAAGTAAATACTGGGTAAAAACAACAATTAATAGATTAGGTAGACGAACTAATCGTGCAAAAAGTGGCGCATATTTCAGCAAAGCCGTCATCTATTGTTGTGTCTTTTTTCGAGCGGTAATGCGGGGTTCATCTATCCATTTCCGTTGCAAACGCAGTACTTTTTCAATCACATCACGCGCGCAACCTTGACCACCTTCTATTGGAGAAGTATAGAGCGATAAATTCCGTATTTCATGTGTTGCATCTTTCGGACAAACCGGCAATCCAACCCGCCGCATACATTCCAAATCTGGCAAGTCGTCGCCCATATATAGGATAGCTTCCTCGTCCAGATTATGCTTTTCAACCAACTGTTCGTAGACCGCTAATTTATCCTGTACACCCGCATAAACTTCCTGAATCCCCAAGTTTTCTAAACGAGCAACAACACCTTTCGATTTACCTCCCGTAATGATGATTACGCGCAAGCCTTTCTGCACTGCTCGCCTTAAAGCATAACCATCGCGAGTATGCATTTTGCGCAATAACTGCCCTGTTTCCATGACAATCAATTCGCTATTCGTGAGCACGCCGTCCACGTCAAAAATCAACGTTTTAATACGCCCAAATTTCTGCAAATTATTCTCCAAATTATCCTTCTCATTTGGTAAATAATCACTCAACATTGATTTTTTTCCCTGGTCTTTTGCCATGCTTTTTTTTTTAAAATGAACAATGTGCAATGAACAATTAGCAATTGCCTATTACATTGATAATTGTTCATTGCACATTGTTAATTGTATTATTGGTTATCACGCCATTCGTGTACCCACTTCGCCTGAATTTGCTCCAAGTGGCTTTCATTACTCTGTTCGCGCGTTCCTTCAAAACTTTGAATTTCCAAAATCCAATCCAGCAATTCTGTGAATCGAATGCGGTAAATTTTACCTTCTGGAAAATCATCGCCGAAACGTTCGTACAATTTCATCGCTATATCCTCGTGATCTGCCCAACTGATTGGGAAATTGTTAAAATCTTCGAATGCCATATTATATGGTATATTAGTTGATTAGTAAATTTGGTGTATTGGTTGGCAGCAATCGAATCAATCGAGCCAATCAAATTAATCGTGTCAATCCTTAATGTTCGTGACCAATGATATCTTTCTGGTCAGGAATTTCTACTTCGATGATTGCGTCATCATTTAGGATGACACTTTGGCAACCCAAGCGAGAATCAATACGCGGATTGATTGCGCGGTCAATGAAATCTTCTTCTTTATCACTGATTTCTTGCAAGTGTTCGTTACCTGAACTCACATAAATGTGGCAAGTGCTACAAGCGCAGACTTCACCACAGTTGTGATTTAAGTGAATCCCATTATCTTCGGTCACTTCCAAAACGGAGTATCCTTTTTCAACATTCTCCACTATTTTTGGAGCGATGTCTTTATTTTCAAAAGTAAATTTTACAGTAGCCATTTCTCGATTTCGGTTTGCTCGTTAAAAAATTTTCGCAAATGTAAGTAGATTACTATAATTATCTATGGTTTTTAAGACTATCTTTTTCCGATATTTTTCGCTTAAAAAGCATTCAATAAAAATGGACATTAAAGAATTTTTAAAGAAAAACTATCGAAAAAATCTTAGCCCTAAAGTTCCATACATATGTTACAGTAAGTATACTTCGCGTTTCCTATTTTCAAAAACAAGCATTGATTGCTTTTGTTTCATCGAGTGCAAAATTTGATGATTAGAGTTCTACTAAATAATGCACTAGTAGACACAATCCTGAAACATTTACCTACCTCACACCTGCACTACCTACGGCAGCGCGCAATTATTTTTCATGAAGCCCCAAACCTTAGAATTTTCTCGCTTCTCAAATGTCAAAATTAAATCGTAATTGTTTGGGGTCACCTACTTCAATGTCTTCGCTAAATGATTAATGTTGATTCATAAATTATGGATAGTTAAAAACAGATTTATGTATTTTCTTATTAATCAGATAAATACAAATATATCTTATTATAAATTTATCGTTCATCATTTATAATTCATCATTTGACGATAACATTGCTACTTATGCCCCCTATTCCATTTTCACAAAATATATTTGACAACTGATGCCAAAGCGTTCATTCTATCAAAACTTCAACTACCTAAGTAAAAACGATTCAATAATGGGCCATTATGCTTGTCCTTTTCCCTTCTAAAAAACACAAAAAATAGTTCCGTAAAGAAGGCTATGCAACGATTTTTTGAATTCTTTAGAAGAAAAAATTACGGCGCATTATGGTCCAACTTATTAAATCGTTTTTACTAAGCTATTTTCTCATCTTTAAAAATAAATTGCAAATAAATCACCCCCGCCCATGCACATGCACCCGTTACAAAATACACCGCAGGTAAGTTTTCAACTTCATTGCTAAAAATCCAAGAAGAAATAAAAGCGCCTAAGCCGATGCCTAACTCCAACGCAATATACATCGTCGCCATCGCTCGCCCACGGTGCTTATCAGGCGCGCGGTCAACGGTCCACGCCATAACTGCGGGAGAAGAAATTCCGAGTGCTAAACCTGTCAAAGCAGCAGCAAAATAAAAGAAAGAAACCGTATCGGCATACCCAAAAAGCAGAATAGCAAGCCCAGAAAGAACACCCGAAACTTTAATAACTATCAGCCGCCCATAAATGTCAGAAACACGTCCTGCAATGAGTCGAGAAATGATAGAAAAAACAGTAAAAACTCCCAAAATATAACCTTTATTTTCAATGCCTAAGTACGTACTTTGGTCGGGCGTAATCGTCAATAAAGTTCCATAACTAAAGTACAGTAAAGCCACTAAAATCGCAGGTGCAATAGCGGATTTTTCATAAATTTCATTCTTTTTAATGACTAAAATCTTTGGATGAAACGGCTGCTTATCTTCTAACGTTTCTTTCAAACCAAGCAGAATTAAAATCGAAAAAAATGCCATTCCTGAAGAGGCGTAAAACATCAAATCAATTGAGTATTCATTGGCTAAAAAACTTCCAAAAATTGGTGCAATCATCGCGCCAGTATTCATACTCACCCCCGCCATGCCCATCGCCTCACCACGTCGGTCAATTGGCACGATGTCTGCCACATAAGCGGAAGATGCAGTGGGTTTAAAACCTGTTGAAAAACCGTGTAACAAACGCAGCAACAGAAAACCATAAACAGACGTCAGAAAAGGATATAAAAAACTACAAATGACACAGACCAATGTCCCAAAAATCATAACTGGAACGCGACCGACGGTATCTGAAAGTTTGCCACTAAAAGGACGAGAAAGACCAGCAGTAAGAGTGAAAAGTCCAATGATTGCTCCTTTGTAGTCTTCGCCGCCAAGGCTGGTGAGATAGCCTGGCAACTCTGGAATTATCATCGTAAAACTGGCAGCAAAAAAGAAATAGCTGGCGCACAGCAAAAGGAATTGAGGACTATAGAGCTGTGCTGTTTTCATAAAATTTGTGTTAAGATGTTTAAGTTTTGAAGTGCGAATGTCTTACGTTGATGTTAATCCATTTGAACACAAAAACACGTTAATACATAAACACAATTTGAGGGCGCAAATTTATCATTTAATTAACCACCGAAGCCCATTTACTAACATTATTATATGTACCTTTGCGCGCTCTTAGGAAAAAATGATTTTTAATATTAATTTTACTTTTTATAAAAAACTGAAAATCAATATTTTACAATCAATTCCTGAAAAAATATATTTTGCTTATTTTGATAAATCTTAATTAAAAAAATAGGCGAACACTTGAAAATTTGGGTAAGTTCCAAATTTCTAAAATAAATAATTTAGAAGATAGACATAAATAGGTGAAAAAGTTTGAGAAAACACACCTTTGAATGTCTCAAATATTCAATATCAAATTTAATTAAAATGCAATCAATCCGAAACATCGCAATTATTGCGCACGTTGACCACGGAAAGACAACATTGGTAGACAAGATGCTCTTGGCTGGAAAACTTTTCAAGGAGCATGAACGCCCCGGTGAGTTGATTATGGACAATAACGACTTGGAGCGCGAGCGTGGTATCACCATTTTGGCGAAGAATGCGGCGATGATGTATAAAGGTGTCAAAATCAACATCATTGACACCCCTGGTCACAGTGATTTTGGTGGTGAAGTAGAGCGCGTATTAAACATGGCGGATAGCGTATTGTTGTTGGTGGATGCTTTTGAGGGTCCAATGCCACAGACGCGATTTGTTTTGCAAAAAGCATTAAATCTAGGATTAAAGCCAATTGTAGTCGTCAATAAAGTAGATAAAGAAAACTGCACACCTGATGAAGTGCAGGAAGCGGTATTTGATTTGATGTTCCAATTGGACGCAACGGAAGAGCAATTGGAATTCCCAACAATTTTTGGTTCTGCCAAAAACGGTTGGATGAGTGACGATTGGAATAATGAAACAGATTCGATTACTCCTTTATTGGATAAGATTTTGGAATACGTTCCAGAACCACCACAGCCAGAAGGTTTGTCTCAGATGTTGATTACGTCTTTGGATTACTCTTCTTTCATTGGTCGAATTGCGATTGGTCGTTTGCACCGTGGTACGTTGAAAGCGAATCAGCGAGTGGCTTTGATTAAACGTGATGGAACAGTGACGCAGAGCAGTATTCGTGGTTTGTTTGTATTTTCTGGAATGAACAAAACGAAAGTTGACGAGATTCAAATGGGTGATTTGTGTGCAGTTCAAGGTATCGAAGGTTTTGAAATTGGAGATACGATTGCGCATCTTGAAGACCAAACGCCTTTGCCAACGATTGACATTGATGAGCCGACAATGAGTATGTTATTTACCATTAATGACTCACCGTTTTTTGGTCAGGAAGGTAAGTATGTAACGTCTCGTCATATTCATGACCGTTTGCAAAAAGAATTGGAAAAGAACTTGGCATTGCGAGTAGAAGCTACTGATTCAGCGGATTCGTTCCGAGTATTTGGTCGTGGAGTTTTGCACTTGTCTGTTTTGATTGAAACGATGCGTCGAGAAGGTTATGAATTGCAGATTGGGCAACCAACCGTTATTTTGAAAAAAATTGACGATGTGACCCATGAGCCAATTGAGGAAATGACAATTGACGTACCTGAAGTTTCTTCTGGTAAAGTGATTGAAATGGTGACGAAGCGAAAAGGATCAATGTTGTCAATGGTACCGAAAGGTGACCGAATTATTTTGGAATTTGAAGTGCCATCTCGTGGTATCATCGGATTGCGTAGTAATATGTTGACAGCAACAGCGGGTGAAGCGATTATGTCTCACCGTTTTAAAGAATTTCAACCGTACCGTGGACCTATTCCTAGTCGCTTGAATGGTTCGTTGATTTCTATGGAAACTGGAAAATCTATCCCGTTTTCTATCAACAACTTGCAAGACCGTGGTAAATTTTTCGTTGATTCTAATCAAGAAATTTACGAAGGTCAAGTCGTTGGTGAGCACACTCGTCAAAATGACTTGGTGGTAAACTTAACGAAGCAAAAGAAAATGTCAAACATGCGTTCTTCGGGCGCGGACAATAAAGTAAAATTGATTCCACCACAAGTATTTTCTTTGGAGGAAGCATTGGAGTATATCCAAGAAGATGAGTACGTCGAAGTGACGCCAGAGTCAATCCGCTTGCGGAAGACCTTGTTATTGGAACACGAACGCAAGCGTGCGAAAAACTCGTCGTTGACAGCCGTTTAATTTAAAAAATATTAAGAATATAAAATGAAGAATTTTGGACGATAGGTCTGAGATTCTTCATTTTTTATGGGTCTGTATCCTATACCTGCTAGGACTATTAGATACCTTGCTCAAATCTTTTTAAATCACCATTTAGGAAAGTTTTTTGCTTTCGAGCAAAGGTATCGGATAGCCCTCCGCGTATCGGATACCGCATTGATTTAGCAATTCGGACGACAGGAATTTCAGTTTTTCAAATATTTTAGTAGTAAAAATAAATTTTAGTACACTACTTTTAACGTTTGAATCAGTTAAAAGCAGATGCCTCTTATCTATTTAAACTCCTCATTTTCAATAAAATACCACAATCCCCTAAATCTCTAAATATCCAACTCTCTAAATATCTTCCATTCAGAAACCTGACTTTTAAATAAATGTGGTTATCGTTTAATTGATTTTAAATATTATCTTTGTCTTAAAGTTTTAAAAAGGAGTGGTAAAAATCTACTTTTTGAGACAATAATTAGGTAGTCTCTTGGATGAGATTTTTTGGAAGAATTATTAAGAACAACATTTTAAGTGACACATAACGAATAATTAGTGCGTGTTGCTCACCTATTTCCGTTGCGGGAAATAGCCAATGGGGAAATAACCAAAATATCTCTCTCAAAATCTTTTTTTTGAGCAGAACCAATTGACACACGAGAGAGACATTATATTTTTTAATAAAAATTCATTACAATATAATGTTTCTAAATTTTCAAATTCATCCACTACCTACCTTTTATTTATCTACTGTTTTGCGTATTAAATTTGAGTAAAATCCTGTGTGTCCGTATTTTTAGCGAGAAAATACAAGGAACACACAAGAATCAAAACGGTGTTTTATCAGACAAACTTTGTCAGGATATAGACAAGCCTATTTTATTTATTTTTGATAAGATTACCTTTTTCACTAATATTGCGTGTTCTCGCTGATTTAACCATTTTTTTTAAAGAATAAAACATTAAAAACTCAGATTTTTATGGTACGTTATTTACTACTCACCTGCGGTTTCCTTTTGTTTGGAAGTGCGATATTTGGACAAACAGCACTGACTGGAAAGGTTATCGAGGAAGACACCGGCGATCCGGTGATTTTTGGAAACGTCGCAATTTATAAAAACGACGTGTTAATTACTGGTGTCCAAACGGGTTTTGATGGAATTTACAGTTTCAATCCGATTGACCCAGGTACTTACGATGTAGAAGTATCTTACGTTGGTTTTCCTTCCAAAAGGATTACTGGTGTGGTCGTCTATGCAGAAAAGTCCAACACCCTGAACGTTTCTTTGACAGAAGGGATTGATTTGACAGAAGTCGTAGTTATTGGCTACGAAGTACCACTTATTGAGCAAGATAATACAGTACAAGGACAGACTTTGACAAGCGATGAAATCAGGCGTCGCCCAGTACGGGGTGTCAACGCATTGGCGGCTTCGACTGCCGGTGTTACTTCTTCTGATGAAGGAGAAGCCTTGAGTTTTCGAGGTTCGCGTACAAATGCGACCAACTACTACTTAGATGGTATTCGAATTTCTGGTCGTTCTATTCCACAACAAGACATTGACCAATTGCAGGTCATCACTGGTGGTGTTCCTGCCATTTATGGTGACGTAACGGGTGGTATTATCTCCTTGACCTCAAAAGGTCCTTCTAGTAAATTCTCTGGAGGAATTGAAGTGGAAACTTCTCAAATTTTTGACAATTACAACTATACGTTGGGTGCGATTAATTTGAGTGGTCCGATTATCAAAAAGAAAACGGGCGAATCTATCTTGGGTTATCGTATTTCTGCTCAATACTTGACACAGGATGATGATGATGCACCATCATTAGACCGTTATTTAGTTAAGGATGATGTCTTAGCAAATTTACAGGCTAATCCATTGACTCAAGTTGTTGACCCGAATTCAGGAAACATTACCTTTGTTCCAACAGCTACCTTTTTGACGGCAGATGATTGGAATACGATTGATTACAATCCTTACGAAAACAGAGAGAATTTAGACCTTACGGCTAAATTGGATTTGAAAGTAAACGACGCAATTGATTTTACCATTACTGGTACTTATAATGATGAGTCTGACCAGTTTACACCAACGACCAATCCGGATGATGCGTTCTTACCTGGTGGTGATGGTAGCTGGAGAATTTTCAATAACTATACCAACCCAATTGAAACGGACAAGCGTTTTCGCGCTAATATGCGTTTCCGTCACAGAATTGGTGCAGGAAGTAACTTACGCAGTGAAGAAGGTGCTAATGCGTCAACGAAAGCAGCTTTAATCCAAAATGCGTCTTATACAATTCAAGCAGGTTATGAATTGAATAATACAGAAGTAGGTGACCCACGTCACGGTGATGATTTCTTTGGCTATGGCTATGTTGGAAAATTTGACAACGGATATGTACCAACAATTCTAGGTGCTCGAATTGATTCAGCAAATGTTTTTGTTGGACAAGTTGACTGGTCTGAACGTTTCAACGTAAATGGTGAAAACCCGTTCGTTGCTTCAGGTAATAACCCAATTTTAGGAACTTATGTCAACCAACTATTAGATGCTAATACAAATCCAATACTTAGCTTGGAAGCATTAGATGTAGTGAATGGTCGCGTTAGTGGTCCATTGACAAATGTCTATAACTTTTATAGCAATGTTGGTTCGGTTTACAATCGATATAACAAAGCAGAAGATGAAACCATTACTGCGAACATCAACGGTTCTTTTGAGTTGGTGCCTGCAAGTGGCGGTCGTCACAATGTCCAGTTTGGATTTTTGTATGAGCAACGAAAAAATAGAAATTATCGAATAAATCCTTTTGAATTATGGGATTTGGCAGATGATTTGGCGAATACACACTTGAATGGTGTTGGATTGGATTTTACAAACCAGGTTGGTAACCAAGACTTTGTATTTGAAGACTCTACTTATAATGTAGCTGTTTTTGCACCATTACCGAATGACCCAACTACGACTAATTTTTACAAAAGAATTAGAGAAGTAACGGGTCAAGAATTGTACGAATTTGTAAATGTTCAGGGATTAGACCCAAGTGATTTGAGCTTGGATATGTTTACAGCTTCTGAATTATTGAACCAAAACATTACTCGATACTCCGGATATGATTATTTAGGTAACAAAATTGACAATGTTACTTTCGATGATTTCTTTACCGCAACCGATGATTCCGGTTTGATTCGTACGTTTCCAGTAGCGGCTTTTGAGCCAAATTATGCTTCTGTTTTCGTTCAAGATAAATTTAAATACAAAGACATTATTTTCCGTTTAGGTGTTCGGATTGACCGTTTTGATGCAAATACTAAGGTGTTGAAAGACCCTTATTCATTGTACGAAATTGTAACAGCTTCTGACTTCCACACTGAAATTACTACTGTTGACCCAATTACTGGAGAAACGGTTACAGGAATCAGAGGTGGCAACCGTCCTGGTAACATCGGAGATGACTTTGCAGTATATACAACAGATAATACTTCAAATGATGTACAAGCTTACCGTGATGGTGACATTTGGTACAAGCCAGATGGTACGCAGGTGAATAATGGTGCTGATATTTTCGGTACTACACCAGTTAATCCTCGATTGACCAATCCTAATGCAGATATTCAAGATGTAGGATTTGATACGGATTTATCTTTTGAAGATTACAAGCCACAAATTAATGTAATGCCTCGTCTGGCATTCTCTTTCCCAATTTCGGATGAGGCGAATTTCTTCGCACACTACGATGTTTTGGTACAGCGTCCACCATCTAACTCTTTTGTAAATCCAGCACGTTATTACTACTGGAATCAGACTGGTTTGAGAAATAACTCAAACTTAAGACCTGAAAAAACAATTGATTACGAGATCGGTTTCCAACAGAAAATTTCCAATTCTTCTGCAATCAAATTGACCGCCTACTACAAAGAATTGCGGGATATGATTCAGGCACGTTTTTACTTCCAAATTCCAACTTTGGGTGAGTACGAAACATTTGATAACCTTGATTTTGGTACCGTAAAAGGATTCTCTGCTTCTTATGACTTGCGTCGAACAGGTAACATTCAGTTGAACATTGCTTATACTTTGCAATTTGCAGACGGAACAGGTTCTGACTCTGAATCTTCTCGAAATACAGGTACGAAGAGTATCGTTCGGGTATTGTCTCCGTTGAGCTTTGATGAAAGACACCGAATTGTTGTAAACCTTGATTACCGTTACGGTTCAGGCAAACAATACAATGGTCCACAAATTGGTGGTGTAGATATTTTGGCTAACACGGGTCTTAACATGCAGTTTTCAGCAGTATCTGGTCGCCCATATACTCGCGAACAAGATGTAACAGCAGAGTTTACAGGGAATGGTACCGTTGGTTCTATCAATGGTTCTCGATTGCCTTGGACACAATCATTGAACTTGAGAATCGATAAATCTTTCAGTTTGACTAAACCTGGTGCAACTAGACCATTGAACATGAATATATTTTTCCGGGTTTCTAACTTATTGGACCGTAGAAATATCATTAATGTTTACAACGCAACCGGTTCACCTGCAGATGACGGCTGGTTGGTTTCTCCTTTGGGACAAAACCGTGCTGAAACATTCGGTACCCGTGCAACAGCTTACTTGGATTCTTACCAAACACGGGTATTGAATCCTGATTTCTATAGCTTACCACGTCGGATGTTCGTCGGTATGACATTTGACTTTTAAAATTAGTCAAAAAACAGTTGACGGCTCACGGTTGACGGTCGACGGATTAGCAAGAAATTGCTTCCGTCAACCATCAACCGTCTACCATTTTTTGACACTAATATTATTATATCATAAAAATTGTTTTAACATGCGTAAATTAAAAATTGGGCTTATTGCACTTTTTGCTTTAACGTTTGTGTTTTCGGCGGAAGCCTACAAAGCACCAGAACGAGAGGGCAAACCAGCGCAAGCAAATAAGCCGGTCAATTTCCGGGTAGATTGTACTACCGCTCAAGGAAATATTGACCAAGACGTTAACAACGTTCGTGCTCGTTTGAATAACGGGGGAGACGTTTGGTGGGATCGTGCAAATGGTTCTTATATTGTACCAAAAGTCGCCAACGATGAAACACCAGTTTCGTCTATCTATGCTGGTGCGGTATGGTTAGGGGGGATTGACCCCGGTGGAAACTTGAAAGTTGCTGCTCAAACCTACGGTAACCAAGGTAGTGACAGTGATTTTTGGGCTGGTCCTATTGACCCGGAGACGGGAGCAACGGACAAGGAAATTTGTGACAACTGGGATAAATTCTTTGTTGTGACCAAACAAGAAGTTCAGGAACACCTATTCCGTCTACAAGACAGAATCGACAACGGAACGGCTTATACGGAAGACCAAATTCCTGCTGGTGTGAAAGGCTGGCCAGGTCGTGCAAACGAATACTTTGAAGAAATTAATGGCTTTCCATTGCCATCAACTTCGCAAGGATTGGCTGGATTTTGGGATGAAACCTTAGATGGTATTTACGAACCATTAGACGGTGATTTTCCAATTATCGAGATTGTTGGTTGTAAAGATTTAGAAAACTTACCGCCACCACCAGACCAGATGATTTTCTGGATTTACAATGATAGTGGTGATTTCGGTAATGTACACGGTGAATCTGGTGGAGATAAAATCCAGATGGAAGTGCAAGTTCAGGCATTTGCTTATTCAAGCGATGACGAAATTAACAACATGACTTTCCAACGGTACAAATTGATTAACCGTGCCGATGAGAACATTGATTCTACCTACTTTGCGATGTGGGTTGATGCCGATTTAGGTTGTGCAAATGATGACTTTGTAGGTTGTGATACTGCACGAAGCTTGGCATACATTTACAATGCAGATGCAGCAGATGGTATTTCTGGTATCTCTTGTGATGGCGTTCCAACTTATGGTACAAATATTCCAATCGTAGGTATTGACTACTTCCGTGGACCATTGGATGAAGATCGTAATGAATTGGGTATGTCTTCTTTTACTTACTATAGCCGAGGTGGACAAGGTCAACCTCCAGGAACAGAAGATCCAAATTCTGCCATTGAGTATTACCGATATTTGTCAGGTTCTTGGAGAGATGGTTCTCCATTTGAATTTGGAGGTGATGGTTACCAAGAAGGTACTTTCCCTATCAAGTATGCTTTCCCTTCTCAACCAAATGGTACACAAGATTCAGATTGGTCTTCTTGTCATCCGAATCCAGGTGCACAACCACTAGACCCGCTTGACCGTCGTACGATTCAGGCTTCTGGTCCCTTCACATTACAGCCAGGTGCGGTGAATGAATTGATTATTGGAGTGGTATGGGTAGCTGACCAAGTTTATCCATGTCCTAAGTTGAACACTTTATTGTTTGCGGATGAAACTGCACAAGCATTGTTCAACAACTGTTTTGACTTGAATGAAGGTCCAGATGCACCAGATGCAGACTGGGTTGAATTAGACCGTGAAATTATTGCTGTATTATCAAATGATTCTATTTCATTTAATACCAATAATTCAAGTGAGGGTTATTTTGAGCCAGATGCATTTGCACCAGCAGATTTATCTGATTCTGTAAAAGCGTATGTATTTGAAGGATATTTATTGTATCAATTGAAAGGCCCACAAGTTGGTGCTGATGAATTGACTAATCCTGATAAAGCTCGATTAATTCGGCAAGTAGATATCAATAACGGAATTACCAAAATTTACAACTGGAAACCCGTAAATGAAGAAGATAATCCAGATTTCATTTCTGAGCCAATCTTGGTTCCAGACTTGATTGTTGATGGAGAAGACAAAGGAATTCGGCACACTTTCCAAATTACAACGGATGCCTTTGCAGATGGAGACACTCGTTTGATTAACCATAAGAAATACTTTTATACGGTAAGATCATATGGTCATAATGAATATGAACAATATGATCCAGTAGAAGGTACTGGTCAGAAATTGCCAGCAATTGTCGGTGGTGGTAATGTTGGTGATGAAAGCGGCTTGGGTTACTATACCGTAATTCCTCGCCCGATCACAGACAAAACATTGAATGCAGAATATGGTGCGGGTGCGCCAATTACTCGTGTTGACGGTGTTGGTGTTGGTGGAAATTTCGTTGACATAACTGCTGAATCTCGCAATCGCATGTTTGCAGCAGGTGAAGTTGACCAATTTGACGACCAAGATGACCTAAGTACTTTTGATGGTATCATCGACTACAAAGATGGTGCGGGACCAATTGAAGTTCAAGTTTACAATCCATTGGAAGTAAAAGATGGTGATTACCAAATTACTTTCGTGGATGAAAATATGGACAACGATATACTTGACAACAATGTACGTTGGGTTTTAACAGATTTAAATGACCCATCATTGGTTATCGAATCTTCCGGTAACATTTCAAACTTCAATGACCAAGTTTTGGCAGAGTTGGGTATCACTGTTGGAATCGGACAAACACCCGATGTAGGTACAAAAGCGGACCGTACCAACGGTGTGATTGGTGCAGACATTGAATATTTGGATGAAAATAAAGTACGATGGTTCAACGCATTGCCAGATGAATGGGCACCAGGTATTACGGAGTACAACGTTTCTCCATTCTACCCTGCTGTTTCTCCTCAAATCTATGATTATGCAGATACAGATTTAGGTGGTGCAAACGATGGTTTAGATCCATTCCAAGCATTGACTAACATTGGTGAAGGATTTTTCTTCCCATTCTTGTTAGGTGATTTCCGTAACCGTGCAACCAATCCGGTTGGTGGCTATATATCTCCAAACTGGAAGCCAAATGGTGGTTTGGTATCAAATACAGCTCCTGACTTCTTGCCTTTACTTAGAAATATCGACATCGTCTTTACTTCTGATAAAAGTAAATGGAGCCGTTGTGTTATCATCGAAATGCGTACTCCTGAATACAATACCTTCCCTACTCCAACAGGTGAAACTGCAAAAGCAGAAGGAAACCGATTGCACATGCAAGCTCGAGCTGCTAAATCTGTAGGTAAAGAAGCAGGTGCTGATGGCATGCCAATGCCTGATGGTGATACGTGGGAAAAAGTAAACTCAAGTGGAACAGTTACCGATAGCGGTGATCGTGAAGGAATGGGTTGGTTCCCAGGTTATGCAGTTGATGTAGAAACTGGTGAGCGATTGAATGTTTTCTTTGGTGAAAACTCTGCATATGACGAATCTAACGGTTCGCTTGATCGCTACACGGGTGTACAATTGGATGATAATGGTAGTCCTGTTATCCGACCAACAGGTCGTGACATGATGTTCAATCCAACCTCTCAGCCTTACCTAGACTTCTTGGGTGCTGATGAGAATGCAACACCAACTATTTTTGATTTCGTTTCTGGTGGTCAACACTGGATTTATGTAGATGGTCAAAAATACGACCGTTGTGAAAACTTGCACTCTCGTTTAGACCCTGAGCGTCAATCTAATCAATTCTCTCCAGTATCTGGTTTGAAGCGGGTACAATGGTCAGGTTTGCCATTATTGCCACGAGGTGTGAGCATGTTGTCCTACGCAAATGGATTGATTCCGAATGATATGATTATGAAGGTTCGAGTAGACAATCCTTACCAAGTTAAAGTTGGTACAGGAGAATTCAACGGTTATCCGACTTACCGTTTCTCTTTGGAAGGCGTGGAAGCAGATGAATTGACGGATGCGACTATCGAATCTGCATTAGACCAAATTGCTGTGGTACCAAATCCATATTACGCTTACTCAGAATATGAGACGCAGCGAAATAATAGTTTGGTAAAAATCACCAATTTGCCAGCTAAATGTATTGTAACTATCTATTCTTTGGATGGTAAATTCATTCGACGCTATAATCGTGATGAGAATCCTACAGACCCTAGAGGTTCAGGAATTCCATCTAATCAGATTCTTCCAGACGTTGAGTGGGATTTGAAAAACAACAAAGGAATTAGCATTTCCAGCGGTGTCTACTTGATACACGTTGATGCAACTGCTATTGGTTGGGGAGAACGAACCATCAAATGGTTTGGTATCAACAATAAATTTGATTCCTCTGGTCTTTAAACAACTTGATTATCTCGATTGACTAGATTATTTTGATTGACTGGATTTTGCTTTACCGCAGAATCCAGTCAATCAAAATAATCCAATCAATCGAGTCAATCATTAAATCCATTTAATTATTGAAACTTATGAATAAGCTATTATACATATTTTTAACCTTCCTCCTAATTGGATTCACGACTACCGCTGAGGCTGGTAATCCTGACCGACAAGGAGAAGCGGGTGCTTACGAGCTACTGATGAACCCTTGGGCGCGCAGTGCTGGTTTGCATACCATGACCACTGCTATGATTAGTGGTGTAGAGGCGATTCGCCTCAATCCTGCGGGTCTTGCCCGTGTTTCTGGTACCGAGATTGTCTTAGGTAGCAGCTTGTATTTAAAAGGTACAGATATCAGAATGAACTCGATTGGTTTGGGTCAAGCAATTGGAAAAAATGGAACATTCGGTTTGACTTTGATGTCGATAAATTTTGGTGACATCAATGTGACCACCGAAGATCAACCGGAAGGTACGGGAGCAACTTTTTCTCCAAGTTTTTTCAACTTGGGTCTATCTTACTCTCACCTTTTTGAAAATAAAGTATCTGTAGGTGTTACCGCTCGTGCTGTTTCTCAAACGATTAGCGATGCGACTGCCAGTGCAGTTACTTTCGACGCAGGTGTACAGTACGTTACAGGTGATCAAGATAATTTTAAATTTGGTATTTCTTTGCGAAATATCGGTGGTCGTATGGCTTTTGAAGGTGATGGTCTGACTAGTCAATCTGCATTTGCTAATGGTGCAGATAATATTGAATTATCTACTGACCAACGAGCAGAAGAATTCGAGTTGCAATCCATGTTGAACATCGGTGCTTCTTTGGATTTTTATGTAGGTACAAACCACCGGCTTACGGTTATTGCAAACTATACTTCTAATGCCTTTTCTCAAGACCAAATTGGTGGAGGTGTAGAATATGCTTTCAATAAATCGGTAATGATTCGTGGTGGTTACCGTCACGATTTTGGTCATACCGCAGAAGGTGGTAATCAAGCACCAATTTACTCAGGTCCAGCAGCAGGTATTACCTTGGCAGTTCCTACCAGTAAAGAGGAAGACGCTCCACGTATTGCCATTGATTATGGCTACCGTGCAACCGACGTGTACGATGGTACACACAACTTATCTGTCCGCATTAACTTGGTTAAAGAGCGTAAAGCGAAGGCAAGGAATTAAGAACGAAAGAATAATTTTGAAAAGATAGACAAAAACCTTATCTTTGCAATGTTAATAGTAAAAACGTTTTCATCATCATGGTGAAAGCGTTTTTGCTTTTTAGATTCGACAACTAAACCGAATCATTTTACCAAAAACCTGTATTTTCTCTCCCGTTTAGTAACGGTGAAAAAATAACTCCGCCATTTGGACAGCTCTTTTGCCATCATTTTTCCTTTAAAATCAGTCATAGTATTAACAATACTCCCTCTTTTAAAGAAAAACTGAAAACAAAATAAACTCGCCCAGCTTGTCGGACTTATTCTTTCACCATTACTTAGATTTTTTATAAAATTTTTATTGAAAATACTGACTCTATTTGCATTTTAAACAAGGAAAGTTTGAGGGACAAAAGAGGTTTGGAAAAATCTCTTTTGTCCCTCAAAACCTTCCTCGTGCTGCCGCAGGTAGCGCACAACGTGTATTTTTAAAGTTTAAAAATCTTACAGGTTTCTTAAAATTAATAATTATGTCTAAATACGTTTATTTAACTCAAGAAGGATACGACCGAATCAACAAAGAACTGACTCATTTAAAAACAATTGAACGCCAAAAAGCATCCGCAGCCATCGCCGAAGCCCGTGAAAAAGGTGACCTTTCAGAAAATGCAGAATACGATGCCGCCAAAGATGCACAAGGCATGTTGGAGATGAAAATCAATGAATTGGAAATGTCTATCGCCAATGCCCGCATCATCGACGAAAGCCTATTGGATACTTCCGAAGCGCGCTTACTATGCAATGTCACTATCAAGAATAAAACCAACGGTGCGAAATTGACTTACAAATTGGTCTCCGAAGCTGAAGCTGATTTGCGTGCCAAAAAGATTTCTATTGACTCTCCTATGGGCAAGGGGCTTTTAGGTAAAAAACTAGGAGAAACCGCAGTTGTCACAACACCAAGAGGTGATTTACAATTTGAAATCGTTGATATTTCTTTATAAAGTCATCGCCACGTTTTACATTAACCGTTAATCCCTAACCATTAAACATTATAATAATGGCTTCTATTTTCACTAAAATTATCAACGGCGAAATTCCTTGCCACAAAATTGCCGAATCCAACAAGTGTTTCGCATTCCTGGATATTCGTCCACAAATGAAAGGGCATACCTTAATTATTCCAAAAAAGGAAACAGACTATATTTTTGAAGTAGAAGACGACATTTTGGCCAGTATGTTTCCTTTTGCGAAAAAGATTGCAATTGCCATTAAAAAAGTAGTTCCGTGCGAGCGAGTTGGTGTCGTTGTTGCAGGTTTGGAAGTACCCCATGCGCATATTCATCTGGTACCCATGAATGAAATGAAGGATTTGAGCTGGCAAAAAGAAGTAATCAATATGGAGCATGCTGAATTGGCAAAGTTAGCGGTAGCGATACGAGCACATTTGTAAAACACGCTTTTTAATGATATGAAAAAGGCAGCGTTTGTAGAAATGCTGCCTTTTTTTATTCTAAATTTTTAGTTTTAGAGATTTGGTAATAAATAAAGTCTCTATTATTACGAAGTAATTTTTCACCAATTTGGTCCAGCCCTCTATTAATCAGACAATATTTCAAAAGTTGATTAAAAAATATTAAAACACCGTATCTTTGCATTGCAACAAACCGACCGACGGACGACTATTGTACCGCAGGTTGAGCAATCAGTACGGCGCCGTCTGTTTGCATTTTTTGAAGTTAACCAAACTACTTCGGTTCGAATTCGTCGGGGGTTGACCCCTCCAAATTCGGCAACAAACCTCCCTCCGAACTCCTAATACCCGCAGTCCATCCAGCAGG